>NZ_JCAIUM010000003.1:0-373597 GCF_059445545.1 Paenibacillus sp. Y568 | reverse complement strand
GATTATGCTCATTTAAAACAAACTGACGAGAAATTACTTTCTCTATCAAATGATTTCTCATTTGTTTTGACTTCACTTTCGTGAAATCTACTCACTCGTTGTTCAGTTTTCAAAGACCAATTTTTTTCGTTTTGTTGTTACCAGTTGTTCTCGGCGACAACTTCTATAATATATCATGCTCGCCGCCATTTCGTCAAGAAGTTTTTTTCAATTTCTTTTTCAACGACTGATTACTGACTTGTAATCTGTGTCTCCTGTTTAATGGGGCGAGATATAATTTAACACAGAAACTATAGCAGAGTCAAATTTAATTTAAACAAAAAATATATGTTAAAAAAATCCTAATTCGTCTATTCATTAATAGTTTCTGCTAATAACAGATTGATGTGCTTTTATACAAAAAAAATAAGGAAAAGTATATTAACTCTTCCTCGAAGTCAGCTTCATATTATACTATATAGGATATCTTGGTTACTATGTGATTTCACTTCGTTCCCAATCTTCACTTCTTTAATAATCGATCGATATACTAACTTACGGAGTACAAGTGGTAGTTCTGCACCCATGATGTCTAATTCCGGATGTTGAATCAAGTCTTCTATACTCCATGGTTTTGTGCGACTGCCCATTACTTTTATGAGTAAAACGGAACACTCAGCCATTTTGGATATTACGGAAAACTCACAACCCAAGAGTACCAACTCGACTCGTTGCTTCAATGTTTCTTGGCTGACCGTTAATTCTTCATATAGTTTATGCACAGCTGTTTTTAATCCGCGTACTTGTTCCCATACATTAGCCTGAGGGCGAATCCCTCTTTCAATTAATTCAATTCGTGCCCAATGATGAAGGGATTGTATTACGCTATGGTAAGCATCCATAATATGACCTTCGTTCATATAACGTTTAGCTTCTAAGTATAAGCACAGAAATCGTGAGAACTCCAAGAACATTTCTTGATCACGAAGGGGTTGCTTAAATTCCTCAAATTCTAAACAAAGATTCGCTAGACATCCATCCGTATCCAATACGATATCACCCTCTAACAAGCATTTGACTATATCACTTTTCTCACCTGCTATGAGCCAACGTCTAAGTAATCTCAAGCTTACATATAACACCTGGCAACGTTCCCCCCCGAACATAACATGTTTGACTATGCTCTGCTCTGAGCTTTGTACTACTAACAATAGTAGTTCAAGATCATGAAAAAGAGGGCCTTGGAATTTATGATCATGTTGTTGGTACACGATTGCTCCTAGGGTTTCTTCATCAAATGCCTCTTTATACTGTAAATACAGGTTTGATAATTCCACGATTCCCTCCATACATTCCTTGGCGAAAAAATGCCATTTCAGTTATACTATATTTCTACATGAGAATACGAGTTCCTTCTTAGAAAATGAATTATATTATTCTATAGGTTAGGGTGAACATAACCATGATGTTTAAGTCCGCAAAAATTAATGCATTCCGTACATGGGGGCTATTATTAACGATGATTGGCATGGGACTTATGATCCTAGGAACAGCAGGTATCGTGTTCTGGGGGCACTCCGGTAAAGCCTTTGCTGCAATAGGTCTTGTCATCGGTCTGATTGCCATGGTAGGAAGTCTTGGTATTTACTTCTGGGCTGGTATGCTATCTACAAGTGCCATCCAGATCCAGTGTCCACAATGTAGTAAGTTAACAAAAGTGTTAGGTCAAACCGATCGCTGCATGTTCTGCAGAACCATACTGACATTGGATCCAAAAATCGCCAATATCACTGCTGAAGAGTTGGAGAAGGAAATTACCCAACAATCTTTTAAAGGATAGCGTGATACGGATTTTTTCTATTATTACAATGAAACCGGCTCTCCTTAAAAGGATGCCGGTTTTATTGTGAAATTATACTTAGGTATGATGATAATGATGTCAATAAACGTAATACATACATTCCTCTTTAAGGATTAATCGACTTAAGAACTTCCCACGCTTTTTTATTAGCGAAGCTTCGATTCCATGAACCGATCCCTCCGAGCTCCAAAGTCTTAGCTAACTCTACTCTCGATTTCAAAGATACTTCGTCTTCAATCCATATCTTCTTAAGTACATTCTCTTCCTTATACTCAACGTAATTCTGCTTAGGACTCTCTAAATAAGTGGGTTTCAGCTTCTTCGTCTTTATAATGTCAGCTACAGAATCCATACTTAAGGCTTTAGAACTAACCTTCGTTTCTCCATCTTTAATCTCTTCACTCCATACGCGCGTATACAAAGGAATGCCAAGAATTAGCTTCTCTGGAGGCACCTTATCTTCCAATAGGATACGTTGCATTGACGACTTCACCCAAGGGAGTGATGCAACTGAACCTGCTACTGGGCTTGATGCCCAATGCTCATCATAAGCCATTACAATAAGAAAATCTGTAACTTCTGCTAGTGCTTGTCTATCTAAAAAAAGAGACCACATTTCACTTTTTGATTTAGGTGTTACGTCTATCGATACAATGAGTCCTTTAGCTTCCGCAAGTGGTTTCAATTCACGTACAAACTGAGTGATGTTATTGCCATCTTTCGTATACACATTCTCGAAATCAAGATTGATACCATCCAATTCATATAAATCTGCATACTGTAACATCTGTTTGATAATGTTTATTCTACTTACAAAGCTACTCATTGCTTTAGATGTCAGATCGGGTTCAAAACTATTGCTAAGAAGTCCCCATACCTCCATGTTCTGTTTATGTGCCCATTTGACATACTCCAGATCTGCTTGGCTTCGTACATTTCCTTCTCCATCAATCATACTGAACCAAGTAGGACTTAGTACGTTAACGCCTGGAAGTTTTCCAATGGATTCAGGAGTAGGCTTCTTCTGGTATACAGCTTCCCATACCAGATTAACCTTTTTCCCTTTCCAACTTCTCTCCGCACGTGTAGGTGATGGAGTAGGCGATGCTACTATTTTGCTCTCTCCCATAACTACATTAGCCTTCTTGATATATCCTGTATAACCGTTATCCAATTGTACATAGTACCAATCTTCTTTCGTCTCCCATACCCTTAATTCAGTCCCATGAGGTACATCTGAAATAATAGGAGCATGGATCGAATCTTCTTTACGCATCGCGATTGTGTTATCTTCCTTACTCGCCTTGACCGTTCCCATTGGGATACTTTCTCCCGCTTTCATAAGTATAACGGCACCTGTGTTGGTATCCTCATGCACAGCCAATCCGTATAGTTCTTTTAGTAGGCCTATAGGTAGGTACATTATGCCATCTGACTCTTCAGGAGCAACTCGGAGCTGAGTAGGTTCATTGTTTATTTCGGCTTTCGTCTGATCTGTAGTCAAATAAACTAACTTCTCCAAAGTTGTAATAATGATGGATTCTGTCTCCGATTCATATTGGATATGAGGATCTATTTCCTCCTGTAACATCGGTAATGGAAGTTTTAAATCTTCACCCGTCCCCAAAGCGGAGTATTCAAGTAATTCACCTTTCACAAAAATGGGACTACCCTTCCCTTTCCAATCAGGTTCTACATGCTGGGTGTTAGGAGCAATTTGCGTATATGCATAATACCCAGCTATCAAAATTAGACAACCAATCAAAAATGGACCGACTCGCCTTTTTCTCATCGTACTGTGACTTTGTTTTCTTCTCATCAACCTATAAACCCTCCGTAAACCCATGATTGTGAAATCTTAGAATAAAAAATAAAACATGAAGAATCCTTCTAGGAATCCACATGTTTTATAACGCTTCTTACTACCTTAATGTTTCTTGCACTTTTCACAGACTCCGTAAAGTTCCATTCTTAATCCTTTTACTTGAAAACCTGTTGCCTCTTCTGCTACGTGTTCTACATCAACCAATGAAGGATACATGAAATCCTCAATTTTACCACACTCTTCACAAATCACATGGTAGTGCTCCGACACATTCGCGTCAAAACGACTTGATGAATCGCCGTATGTCAGTTCACGAACCATTCCAGACTCCATAAACATCTTTAAATTATTATAGACTGTTGCTACACTCATACTAGGGAACCTAGGTTCTAAAGCACGGTATATCTCATCAGCTGTAGGATGAGTCATGGATTCCATTAAGAAGTCTAAAATCGCATGGCGTTGGGGTGTGATCCGGACACCGGTCGTTTTCAATTGTTCCAATGCATGTTGAACTCTTGTTCCCATCTATCCTGCCACCTTTATAACATCTAGATTAGTATCATTATTATTATATTACGGTTATTATCTGATAATTGTCAACGATAGGCCTTCCTCTAAATCCTAGTTATAGAAATATTATAAGGCATTCATTCAAAAGCTATTCACATTTAAATCGCTATTTCCCTCTACACGAATGTCATATTCGCCTTCTCCAACGGTTCCGTAAATGGTTTTATTTTCAATTGTAAATGCCGGTATAGAAGAAATAATATTGCCAAATGCAATGGAGCCTTTTAATTTATAATTTGCTTCTAATGGTAAATGTAGATTCATGACACCCACAGCACTATAGATATCCCAATCTCCGCCGATCTGATGAGAATACACGGTGATCCCACCATTAAGAGATTCAATCTTCAATTTCTTTTCAGGTTGACTTGCGTATATATTCCCATTCTTCGTCCTGATATCGACATCGTTGTGCGCACGTATAGCCGATATATTACCCACCTGTGTCGATAACTTGAGTGTACCAGATATATCTGTAGCTTCCATATTACCTTGGCTTGAGGTGATTTCAACATTCCCTTCAACCTTAACCGTTCGAACGATACCGTTTGAAGTCTCACCTTTAACGTTTCCTAACACATTATATAGTTCTAACTTCCCGTTAGCACTTTTCAATGAGATATTCTCAATGGCATTTACATTCACAAGTTTGATATTGCCATTCATCGTTTGAACTTCTAAATTGAAACGTCTATTCTCTGGAAGTGCAATGTCGAGATTCATCCTAGGTTGCCGTTTACCCGACTGCCCATAGGCTTTCCCTGATGCTATAATATTAATAGTCTTACCTTCAGTAACCTCAAGTAATGACTGTTCAAATACATCCTCTCTTTCAGGACCTGTAATCTGATCAATCCATACTTTAGTGGAAACTTGTATATTATCAATGGGTTCACGATGTAACAAAATATCACCGTTTATATTATTAATTTTGATATTCTCACTGTCTAGGGCCACGGGTATGACTTGATCCTCTTTATTAAATTCTGCTCCGTCTTGTTCGCTGTAGTCTACTGCCGAAGCAGTCAGGTTCAGACTCACTTTATTCCACAAATATAAATAGTGCTCTTGTTGAGTCACAATGAATACACTAGCGGTTAAAAGAATGGATAAGGAAAGACCTTTAACATCAAGGCGGATCCTAGATCCATTGCCTTTTTCAGATCTCCTCAATAAATAGATAAGAATGGATTCAACTCCCCACATGATCGCTATGAGAGGCCACCATTTAAGCAAAAGAAGCATGTATTCACTCCCTTGCACTTCATCTATGATCAACAACGTTCCTGTTATCATTAATAAAAGTGCTGCCGTATAGCGTCCCACACGAATTCTGTGCTGTTTACCATTCACTCTCATCCCTCCCTTTTCCTAAGTAGAGCTTTTCTTTTTTGAATTACAACTTCTCTAACGATTAGTACGAAACCAATAGCGACTACTCCACATGCGATGCTTATTTGTCCATAACGTTCAATATATAACCCTAGCCAACTAGGCTTCTGATGAAATAAGGTTAAGATAATCCCACCCATCACAAGTAAAATACCGAAGGAGATACTTCCTTCACCCGCAAAAGGGTTATGACGTCTTTGACCTGTTCCATCAGTCACATCTAAATCTTCTTTTAGACGTCGAGTAATCGTATAATCTGCTGCTTGAAGCACATCGTAAAGATTATAGAAATAAGAAATAGGAATCATTAGTCCCAAAATAATCAAGAAAGGTACATTGATATGCATCCCTGTAGATGAAAAATATAGCAAAGCTGAGCAATCTAATATAAGAGCAAAGATAAAAGATATCCCTTTTTTAAATAACCCTAAATATATATGTCCCAAACCAGGTAAAAGTGCTGCTAACAACCCTGCTACAAACTTACGTTTACGCGTGACAAATCTCCTTGAACGCTTTGTAGGTCGATGCTGTTTCAAGGGTTCATTCATTGTGGATGATTTCTGTTGCAAGAGGTCCATCTTTAGTATCCCTCCTTTGCCTAATACTGTTCTAAAGATAATTTAGATAATACCTCATTACGTACTTATAGTAACTGGTAAACAATTGGGTACTGTATATTTACCCACCAAGTAAAACAAGCATCCACGACAAATGACCTCGCCATCCTATAGCGGCGAAGAAACGTTTAGCATTGAAATATAAGCCTATTTAGAAGCAAAAATAATTATCATTTGCGCTATTTATATAAAAACGGGTACGTTCCCAAAGGAATGTACCCGCTTATTCATTAGGAATCCATTTATTCTAAGGATATCATCGTTACCCCAACTAAACTCTGGATTTTGTACGATATATAGATGGGATCAAAAGTACGTTTAATTAAGACATGCATCGTAAGTTCAATCGTCGTCCCTGGAGGCTGTAACTCTCCATAAGGTGCCGTGTTACGTTCGTTCACAATACATTTCTTGATCGTAAAGCCCTCTTCTTTAAAAAGCGTAGAGACATCGTCAAGAAAACCGGGAGAGCTTGTGGCGTGAATGGTCACGATGTGCAACTTATTTCCTTTAATATATCGTTGCTCGATTTTGTTGAACAATATCAATGTCAATAAAATTAAGACCGTAGCTGTTATAGCAGCAAAGTTAAATCCAGCACCCACAGAAAGTCCTAGTGCAGCTACAACCCAGACTGATGCAGCTGTTGTTAGTCCCGTAATGGATTTCCCAGTAAATAGAATAGTTCCTGCCCCTAGAAATCCAATACCAGTAATAACAGCTGATGCTAGCCGCGCTGGATCCATACGAATATTCGTTTCATTTGCGAATTCTGCGAATCCATAAATGGAGAGCATCATAATAAGAGTCGAACCCAAACACACCAGAATATGTGTGCGTAGTCCTGCCGCTCGGTTAGAACTTTCTCTCTCTAATCCGATAAGTCCACCTAACAGCATGGATAATAGTAACCGAAGGAAAATATGAAGATTATCGATTAACCAAGGATTATTCACACGTAGCCCTCCCTTAAGAAAATAAAGATCAACTATTTATGAGGAATAGGAAGAAGTTACTGATGTCTATGAAAGGTAGTCAATTCAACACCTGGCGCAACTTCATAGGTATCGAAAGGAATAAAGCCATACTTTAGATATAACGTAAACGCTGGAGCATTCCGTTTGCCTGTAGAAACGATAAATAATGGAACGTCAGTATGGGAATCAAGAACGTATTGAATCAATCTGCTTGCAATCCCTTTACGGAAATGAGAGGGGTGTACCATCATTCGAGTGATCATCATTGTTCCTGGAGTCTCGCTACTTATGGCTATAGCTCCTTCTAGTACACCGTCTTCATCTACTTCACCATAGAAAGTCTCGCCGCATTGACTAAGTGTCTCTGTGGTGTCCAATAGCGGAGGAATATCGTTAAATCCGATAATCTCGGCTTCTAATCGATAAGCAACTTGCTGTAACCGCCATATTTGGTGAACAACATCTTCATCAGTTAATACAAGTTCTATGATCATACTTCATTCTCCATTCCAAAAACATGGTAGCTACCTCCGTATTTATAGACAAAAGAGCCTGTCATGATCGACAAGCCCCTAATTGACTTCACGTTTAACGGCTTAGAACATCAATAAGCAGCTTATTGACCAATCCTGGATTTGCCTTACCCTTGCTCTCTTTCATTACTTGCCCCACAAGGAATCCAATTGCCTTCTGTTTACCCGCATTGTAATCTTCTATCGATTGCGGGTTAGCCGCTACGACCTGTTCTACAATACTAAGGATCGCTCCTTCGTCACTGATCTGAACTAGACCTTGTTCCTCAACAATCTGTTGTGGTAATCTCCCCGACTCCAACATCTCTTTAAATACGATTTTGGCGATTTTATTGCTGATCGTTCCTTTCTCAATCAGACCGATCATCTCACCAAGTCCCTGTCCAGAAACCTGTACCCCAGACAGCTCAAGGTTACTGCTATTTAGATATCCTAGCAGATCACCCATAATCCAGTTAGATACAGATTTCGCATCCCCTGTATACTTCAAACTCTCCTCGAAGAAGTCTGCTAAGGGTTTAGATGCTGTAATGACTGCTGCATCATAACTAGGTAAACCATATTGAGACGTATATCGTTCTTTACGAGCATCCGGTAATTCAGGGATCGATGAACGTATACGCTCTTTCCATGCATCATCAATATCCAAGGTCACAAGATCTGGATCTGGGAAATAACGATAGTCATGAGCTTGCTCTTTGCCACGCATGGTAATCGTCTTTCCTTGTCCTTCATCCCATCGTCTTGTTTCCTGGACAACGACTCCACCATCATCCAGAATTTCAGCTTGGCGGAATTCTTCATATTCCATGCCCTTCTGTACACCACGGAATGAGTTCATGTTCTTCAACTCTGCTCTTGTACCGAACTCCTTCTGTCCGTATGGACGAAGACTGATATTGGCATCGCACCGAAGAGAACCCTCTTCCATCTTCACATCAGACACTTCGCAATATTGCATAATGGCTCTGATTTTCTCGAGATATGCACGAGCTTCTTCAGGGGAAGACATCTCTGGCTCAGATACAATTTCAACTAGTGGTGTACCTACGCGGTTAAAGTCCACTAATGATGCATAGCCACCGTCGATATGCGTCAGTTTGCCTGCATCTTCTTCTAGGTGAAGACGAGTGATACCAATTCTCTTGGTCTCTCCGTTCACTTCTATATCAACCCAACCATGTTCACCAATCGGTTGGTCGAATTGGGATATCTGATACGCTTTAGGTGAATCGGGATAGAAATAGTTCTTCCGATCAAACTTACTTCTGTCACCAATCGTACAATTAAGAGCCATGGCTGCTTTCATTGCATAATCCACCGCTTGGCGATTCAATACTGGCAATACGCCGGGATGTCCAAGACAGATAGGACACGTATGGGTGTTCGGTGGTGCTCCGAATTCAGTCGAGCAACCACAGAAAATTTTGGAATTTGTATGTAACTCAACATGGACTTCTAGTCCAATAACTGTTTCATATTTGGATGTAGACACGCCTTATTCCCTCCTTTTCTACGATAGATCGCTACACGTTAGGTCGTTTCGTATGATGATCCGTATTCTGTTCGAAGGCATGCGCTACACGTAGCATTGTAGACTCATCAAATGCCTTACCAATGATTTGCATACCGACTGGCATGCCATCTGCGAAACCACATGGAACACTTACAGCAGGAACACCTGCAAGACTGACCGGAATGGTTAGAATATCATTTAAATACATCGTAAGCGGATTATCTACCTGCGAGCCTAATTTAAAAGCTGTCGTAGGAGCCGTTGGTCCGATGATAATATCATACTTCTCAAATACTTGATCGAAGTCACGTTTGATTAATGTACGTACTTTCTGTGCTTTTAAATAATAGGCATCATAATACCCAGAACTTAAGGCATACGTACCCAACATGATCCGTCGTTTCACTTCTGGGCCAAACCCTTGACTACGAGACTCGTGATAAAGATCAAGTAGGTTCGCTGGGTTCTCTGCACGAACGCCATATCGAACACCATCGAATCGCGCCAAATTCGAAGAAGCTTCAGAGGATGCAAGCAAGTAGTAAGTAGCTACTGCATATTCCGTATGTGGTAAGGAAACTTCTTCCCATACTGCACCCAAGCCCTCAAGTACTTTCAAGGCATCCATAATCTTCTCTTTAACTTGAGGATCGACACCTTCACCCATGTATTCTTTCGGTACAGCAATACGAAGCCCTTTGACATCTCCAGTTAAAGCACTTAGATAATCAGGAATAGTCACATTGGCTGATGTTGAATCCATAGAATCATACCCAGCAATAGCCTGTAATACGTAAGCAGAATCTTCAACGTTCTTCGTTATTGGTCCGATCTGATCTAGAGAGGAAGCAAAGGCTACTAATCCAAATCGTGATACCAAACCATACGTTGGCTTCAAGCCTACGACACCACAATATGAAGCAGGCTGGCGAATGGAGCCTCCTGTGTCGGAACCGAGTGTGAAATAAGCTTCACCTGCTGCTACAGAAGCAGCAGAACCACCACTAGAACCACCTGGTACATAGTCTAGATTCCACGGATTACGAACAGGATGGAAACTTGAATTCTCGTTAGATCCGCCCATAGCGAACTCATCCATGTTCAATTTACCAAGGATCACGGAATCGGCATGACGTAGTTTCTTCGTCACAGTAGCATCATAAACAGGGTTAAAGTTGCGAAGGAATTGACTTGCACAAGTCGTACGCAGACCTTCAGTCACGATATTGTCCTTAAGACCCACAGGTAGCCCGAACAGTAATCCCCGCTCCCCGCCTGCATTCAGTTGGTCATCTAGTCTACGTGCTGTAGCTCTTGCCTTCTCTTCATCTAACGTAAGATAAGCCCCAACACGGTTATCACGTTCATGGATCGTCTTGAATGCCTGATCCACCAAATCCGTAGGAGACAATTCTCCGTCATTCATCTTGTTATGTATTTCAGATAATGTATAATCGAACAGGCTCAACTGTAAATCCTCCCTTCCATAATAAGACCCTTATTCCAAAACGGCCGGAACTTTAAATTGTCCATCTTCATCTTCAGGTGCATTAAGGAGTACCTTCTCAATCGGTAAGCTCTCGCGTTGCTCATCCTCACGCATGACGTTGCTAAGATGAAGAACGTGTGTGGTCGGTTCAATACCTTCCGTATCCAATCCATCTAACTTCTCTGCATATTGCAAAATCGCATTCAACTGCTCTGTAAACATTAGCTCTTCCTCCGAGCTTAAGTTAAGTCTCGCAAGCTTGGCCACATGTTGAACATCTTGGCTCGATATATTCATGTAATTTCTATTCCTCCCTATTCTTTCTCAAGTAGTACAGGATTAAAGCCACTGGCCTCAGGATAATGTTTATAATTATAGGATAGAACTTATCACAATTCAATCACATGGAATCAACAACCTTATTCTTATTAGCAAAAAGAGTCGGCATATGCCGACTCTTCTATATCCATGCACGAAGATTTACCTGTTTAATAAATTCTGCCTGGGACAATGCTTCTGTCGAAAGCATCTCGTCTTCTTCAACAGATTCTGGATCGCCGTTCATCACATGATGAAATAGCTCCTCATTATATGTCGCCAATGCGTAATCGATTAGCGCTTCTTGTGTTGTACGCTCAACTTCCTCTTGCATGAGCCTTTCTTCCAGCTCAACATCATCATTAGGTACGAAAAAGTTACGATTCACTTTCGGTACACGAATGACATAATCAAATGCATTATCGGGATTGCGGTCATAAGCAATAATATAACCATATTCACCGATCGGAAGATTCTGCTCAAAGGCGTCCTCGACGATTACAATTTTTTCCCCAATACGTAGCATCGTCTACCTCCTAGATGTCAATAAGATAATCTATAGTCTACTAAAAAAAGATAGTGGTGTCTATGGTAGCTATAAAGATTAACTCGTAACTAGTTGGGAAGTCCCCTTCGTTGGAGGAGACGGGATGCGCCAAGAAGTGAAAGAACAATGATACCCATGGTCATTATTGAGCACATAACGATGGAAGATATGGATACAACATTACCAATCAACGCTTCTGTAGCAAGGCTTGTTAGGCGTGCTGGGCTCCATACCAACCATTTAGGAAGAATGCTGTGCAAAAGTGAAAGTAAGGCTAGAATAGCTATAGTGACGAATGCCGCTGGCGCTCCTCTCAGAATGGTACTAAATAAGAGAGTAATCGTCACCCCTAATATAAGCCAAAGAGCATATAATCCAAATGATAGTAGACCACTCTTCCACGATAAAGCCCCTATCATTTGATAGGTATAGTAGAATGCCGCCACATATCCAACACCAAAGGCAATGAGTAACTGTGTACATAGGGCAAACCACTTAGCTATGATGATAGAAAGAGATGAAATAGGTCGTACCATAATTAATTCTGCAGTTCCCCCATAGCGTTCCCCTGATACACTATTCATACCTGCAAGTACGAGGATTAGAATACCTAGTGTGCTATATTGGCTTAACACTTGAACCATTACCTCCGATGGGGCTGGTGTCGTATACAATGAGAACATCTCTGGTGGGACTCCCCCAGACATTTGCAATATATCCGGCATAAATAGGCTTACAACGGGCTGCATAATTCCTAAGAGGGCAAATACGATGGGAATCCATAGGAGTTTGAAGCTACGGGACATGTCTAGCAGTTCTTTTCGATAAAATATCCATGAGCCTTTCATTGCCCACTCACCACCTTAACAAACATATCCTCTAACGTAGAGCTTCCAGCTTCGAACTTCACAAGAGGAATATGTTTCTCCATAGTTTCTCTTATAAGTTCATCTCTTGCGGATCTCAGATCATGGACTGTTAGTTCCGCAATATCTCCCTTCATCTCGGCCTGTATGACATACGGTTTATCCTTCAACGAATGAAGCCATAATAATGCTTCCTGTTCTCTCTCCACTTGAACGATCACTTGGGGCTGGCGGTACTTCTCTCTTAACGAAGTGAGAGATCCTTGTTCCGCTAATTGTCCTTTGGCCATAACAAGGATATCATCACAAATCTCTTCAGCGTCATGTAGAACATGCGTGGAGAATAAAACGGTTGTCTCTTCCCTGATTTGACGAAGAAGGTTAATCACTTCCCTCCGTCCAATAGGATCAAGGGCAGAGACCGGTTCATCAAGCAATAATAATCTAGGTTCATGAACGAGTGCTTGCGCTAGTCCGAGGCGTTGTTTCATCCCTCCAGAATATCCAGATATCCGACGTTTAGCTGCATCTAGTAATCCAACCTTCGCAAGGACAATATTTGCTCGATCGGCAGCTTCCTTTGGGTTCATACCACTAAGTCCAGCTGCAAACCGAATATATTCTTGGCCGGACATCCAGCCATAAAATGTAGGATGCTGAGGCAAATATCCAAGCCACCTCCGATAATCTGTGACCCCAGGCTGTTCGCCAAAGATGATCTCACCTGACGAAGGTTGAATAAGCCCTGCAAGCATTCGCAAAGTCGTTGTTTTCCCCGCACCATTAGCGCCTAATAAAGCCACACATCTTCCTTGTTCTAGCTGAAAGGTTAATCCTTTAACAGCACTTTCTTTACCGTAACTCTTGGTCAGTCCTGTCACGCTTAGTAAGCCCATTACGCTTCTTTCCTTCCAATAATGAAATAGAGAATGCTGCCAACTATATTTCCACATACAATAATAATGACCCATATCCACTTAGGACCTAGAACCTTTTCAGCTTTAAAAAGAGATATCAACCCAATCACAGCAAGGACAAGCTGTAGAATTAAGATCGGTAGAATTAATGGTAAATAAGCAACTATTTCTTCCATATTAATCGTCCTTTCTTGCATGTGATTTCTTACGTTCATCAGGTAACCGAACGAAAAAGAGGTAAATCAGGATGGGTGTAGGTACATTCATTAACCCCCATATTCCCCAGAACCATCGCCACTTCCCACGTTTACTAGCATCTATAAACATCCATGTTCCTTGTAACAACACAATCGGAACGATGATTACATAAAACCATAAGGGTAGTTCCTTAAGTTCACTCATTCCATTCCCTCTTTTCTCCGCTGAACGAAAAACCGTATAACAATACCAACGGCCACACTAAAACCTATCCCCTGAATAAGCCAAAGACTCCAAGGAGCTGAGTATGCTAATAGCGTGCCACTGCCAAGGACGAATAATGAGACTAACCAGAACAGCAACAACTCCAACACCATCGATTTCCGACGTCTTTTTTGGAAAGTTTCCTTAATATGATCCTTCACCTGTTCTTTGGAGAGCAGCGAAGGATGATCCAGTACATGATCCATTCTATCTAAACTTTGTCTTAGTTCGTTGAGGATCATCTCTTCCTCCGTTCCTTTCTCATCTGTCCAATCCATGGTTATCTCATCTCCTCTCTTAATTGGCGAATACCCACCGCAACTCTTGATTTAACAGTTCCAGAGGGTATGCAGAGCATCTCTCCAATTTCCTCATAGGTATATCCATAGTAATGTTTAAGTAATACAGCTACGCGATGTTCCGTGGTTAGTCGTGCTAACGACTCTAATATATCGTCCCATTCCTCATTCTTGCTCTCAAACTGCCACTTCATCTTACGAATACCTCGCTCCTTAAAGAGCCAACTTTTCTCTCTCTTTTTACGACGCATCTGATCAATATATAGCCTGGTCCCTATCGTCATGAGCCAAGAAGAGAATGAGGAGGAGCCATCATATAAGCGTATTTTCTCGATACAACGGATCATGGTATCTTGTGTAAGATCCTCTGCCATAACTGGATCCATCGTCACTTTGACTAAGTATTTATATATAAAAGCGTAATGTTCATGTATTAGATCCGCTAGAACATCAACATCTCCCTGCTTCGCAAGTTGGATTCTATCTTGTTCCTCTGTCCTCATCTTCCACCCCTCTTCCATCCACGACACATATAATACGAATAGGTTCACCATTTCGTTCATTTCTCTTTCAATACATACAAAAAAGTTCAAACCTATAACGGTGTTTATAAAATGTATTGATTGTCGCAACCGTAGCGGAGATGACGGAATTGTCCTGGAGAAGCGTTAGTGGTCGCCTACAAGCTTTCTGTAGGAAAGCTACTCCGAAAGCATATGCTTTGTACTCTGATTTCTACCGCCAAGCGGTATATAATCAAGAAATCAGAGTACAACAGCGCTCGGAAGGACAATCCGGCATCGTAGCGTCAAGCTACTCAACACTTTTTTAAGCACTTGTTTTAGTTTTGAACAAAAAAATAAAACACGCAAACCGGGATCAATTCCTCAGCTTGCGTGCTTTTTTGGTTTGTAATTCAAATAACTAACAAGATTGTAACCACTTTGTCATCTTTTGTACAGGTAAATATTCCTATTTCAAATCATATGTTACACGTACGGGTTATTAGAACGTTCATAGCCAATCGTTGTCCGTGGGCCATGACCTGGATATACTTTCACTTCATCTTTTAGTGTAAACAACGTATTGTGTATCGAATCAAACAAATCCCGCTCTCTACCCCCATGAAGATCCGTACGTCCTACCCCAAGTCGAAATAATACGTCACCGGAGAAAAGATCGTCTCCAACAAGGAAGCTAACACTTCCGGGAGAATGCCCTGGTGTATGATACACCGCGAATTGATGCCCTATAAGCTCCAATTGTTGTCCTCCAGCTAAATCATACTCCGCAGGATCGGTAGACAATGGTGGTGAAACCTCTGACCACATTAAAGAGCCATTCAATTTAGGCGTTGTAAGCCAATCACTTTCTAAATCATGTAAATAGACCGGACAGCCTTTGAGTTTACGAATCTCGTCGACTCCACCCATATGATCGAAATGGGCATGGGTTAAGAGAATAGCTTCGATCTCCAAGTTCTCAATTTTTCTAATAAGTGCAGCAGGATTCATACCCGGATCTATAATAATGGCCTTGCCCTGTTCTTCATTCGTTAGCAAATAGCAATTCGTCTGTAGGGGACCTAAGGAGTAACTATCCATTTTTAACATCGTTATTATATTCCCGATATCAATTCGCGCAGTTCTTTAAGAATAGCTGCACGGATATCTACTCCTTCTCCATAAGCATCGACCATTTGTGAACGTACAATAGCCATATTCTCGGCATAATCTGCTGCTTCACGATCTGGATTCTCTTGCTTAAAGGCAATCATGTATTGTTGCACATGTTTCGGACGAGGTCCCCAAGACCCTAGAACATGTCCTCCGGTATCTACAAAGATGACTACAGGAACTGATCTTCCGCCCATGGTAAGGAATTCGTCCATCACATCGAAGTTCTCTTCAAGGATCAAGACTTCAGTAGGAATCCCTGCAGTGTCTAGTGCATGGAATACCACCGGTACATTACGCACCACATCTCCACACCAATCCGCAGCCAGAATGAGTACACGTAAATCATCGCGATGATTCAAACTTCCAAAAAATTCGCGTTCTAGAGTACTGTCCCATACGAATTCATCATAGTTGGCTTGGAACGTCTCTTTATTCTTTTGCATGCCGTCTATAAATTGTTGGGGAGAAATCCCGGTTCTAAGCTTATCAGCCAAATTAGTTCTCATAGACTCATCCCTTTCTTCTTGTTTCTAACCCACTTCATAAGGAAATATACAATTAATAAAGCAAGCGCTATTAAGAGAATCGGTGTAATGTAAGGGCCTGCTGTTTCATCAATATTCTCCCACTGTGCTCCTAAGTAATTCCCTAGATATACAAACAAAAATGACCAAGGGATAATTGCCAGAGTCGTTAATGCCGTGAATTTACCTAGATGCATACGAGACATTCCTGCTGGAATTGAAATCGCATGTCGTACAATCGGAATAAATCGTGCTGTGAAGATCACGCCTGCACCATATTTTTGAAACCATGCTTCTGACGCATCGATCTGTTTCTTATGAATGAAAATATATTTCCCATATTTCTCGAGTATAGGTCGACCACCATAACGGCCAATCCAATACACAAATATTTGGGCTATAACTCCGCCAATGACACCAAATAAGACAGCTCCAAAGAAATTAATTTGGCCCGTAAATACAAGGTAACCGCCATAAGCAAGTACAATTTCACTAGGAATAACCTCTACCATCAATCCAATCATGATACCGAAATAACCTAAACTCTGAATCCAATGAAATAACTGATTAACCATTTCTGAAATAAGCTCCACTCTGTCCCCTCTTTCATTATGTATTTTTATAAGCTAATGAATCTCCTATCCTAATTCCTATTCTAGCATAGAGAGGACATCCCTTCTACTTGAGCCCAATTAATGTAATATGGGTGTCTTCCGTCTATCTTCACGCATACGTTGTGGATGAGAGGAGTGAGGATAATGCCCACTAGTCATACGTCAAAAAATGATAGACCCCTTCCAACACCACGTGGGATTCGTAGAGCTTGTAATAAAGAGCTGTACCGTACACTCAAACGAATGAAGACACATATTCCAGAGCCACTGTTAAAACAAGGTGAAGAATATTACTACCGTAAGGTCATCGGAAATCTAATCTGGATTCATGAGAATCATAGCAACCGTAAAATGCAATACCAGTGGTGGGAGCGTGAGGTCAGCGAAGAATTAGCAACAATGTGGCAAGTCGACCACGAGAAGTTGTGTCACGCCTTTCGCGATGCTTTCGGAGGTTAAGGATTAGATGGTTATAAATCGGGCAGCGATTGTGCCAGCATATCCAGCTGACTGCCCCATTTCTTAGCTTCCTTTGTTAATAGAAATTGTCTATCATTATGTAATTGTTCTTGGTGTCGCACTAATTCTTCAACCTTATCCTTGTAATCGTTATACTGGCTAACCCCTATTCGGACCAATCGATCGGATTCATCTCGATCCCCTCTAGATAATTGATCGAGGGATAAGGTAAGTAATCTCTCCAGACTATGACTTTGTTTATCCGTATTGTAAGGATCTAAAAGAATGCTCTTGGACAACCATTTTATATATGGCTCACTTTCACCTAGCTCTCCATAAGCGTATGCTAACTTCCATACTAGACCAGGATGTTGTGGGGAATAGGATAAGCTTTGTATCAGTATCGGGATCGCTTCCTTCGGTGTAGATATCTGCACGAACTGAAGTGTTGCATCCGTGTTCATCGGATTCCAGCGTAAGGAAGAACGAAGTAGTCTCTGAGAAGATTCAGCATCCTGCGTCTGCATAGCTTGTTTCTGCAAAATACTACTCATCTCTCCACGAAGGGATAATCCAGTCAAACCTAACGTTATACATAACCATATAATACAAATGACTGTTGGCATGATTAAGTTCAAACGATATCGAGTAGATAAAGACTCTACATTTGGAACCGAAATATCAGTGTCACTTGCGGTAAGTGTAACTCCTTGATGAGCATGATTGCGATACGAGAATCCCCATGCTGCTAACCAAAAGATTAGAAGCCATACGAGCCCAAAACTCCAATCAAAATCTACTGCTGCGTGAAGAACGAATACCAAATAAGTAGGTACTAATGTGCGTTGTTGCTTATATAACATCCAACCGATCCCAATCAACATGAACACCACAATCATAAATCCAATCATTCCGGTATTTAATAAAAGGTCTAGGTATCCACTATGAACTTCACTTCCTACATAGGGTTGGGACTGTATCGAAGCATAAGACATCCGCCAAGTATATCCTCCTTGGCCTAACCAGGGTGCTTGTTGAACTAGTCTCCATGCATCTCGGTAAATGACCCAGCGTGCTGATACCGTTCCATAGTTTGTGGTGAGTCTCTCGTTCACCGTCAACCAGACTGTAACACAACTCGCGATCCATAGAACCACAGCAACGAACATCATCATGATCCTTCGAGTACGAGGATGGCTGAGATGGCTATTGAGCAAGAACTCGCGACTATGTGAAGTAGAGAATGTACGAGCGCGGCCGTGTACCAGCCGCGACAGTCCTAGGCCGGCGAGCGTGCTGCCGGCCCACAGCCCAGCCAGCCACAATAGGCTGGGCCAAAGAACTGGAGCCAGCTGCACCTGTGCCAGCTGGCGGTACAACAGAGCCGCGCCTAAGCATGGCGCGGCAGCAAGAACGAGCGGCGGCACCAGCCTCCGCCGCTCAAGCACGAAGCCGGCGGCCGCGGCCACGCCGGCAGCCACCCAAGCGCCGCGCGACTCGCTGAGGAGCAGCGCGGCGGCATAGGGTGCTATCGGCAGAATGCCTAGTAGCACCCTAGGGTTGGTGGGCCGCTGCTTCATAAGCGGCACCAATGCGAATAGCCGCTCCAACAGGAAGGCGGCCATGATCGCACCGAATGTGTTGGGATACTGGATCATCCCAGCTAATCTTGCACCTGTAGCGCTTATTTCAGGATTCGATGTGAACACAATATTGAAAGGAATATGTATAAGTCCGTAGATATCAAAGATGGCACTAAGTGAAAGTAATAATCCCATACTATGCCAGCCTACTTGAAGGAGAGTTCTCCCCTCTTTCTTGGATCCCACAGCATAAGCTATAACAGCAACCGTCCCTAGCCATCCCCATTTCAACAGTTCAACGGTCGTCCCTTGAGCAGATAGCGGTTCAGATAATCGATGTATGACAAATAGGATCGTTATAAGAAAAGGACATAGGAGTATCCAAATATCAGGAAGTTTCGTTGTATTCTCCCCGATCTTATTGCTCCGAGTTAGCACAGACATGCCAAGGACCAAGGAGATCATACTTATCCCAAGTACAACCCTATATAAGTCCGTTGCAAAAAAGGCCCCTGTCTGCAAGCAACATACAACACCCATCACAAGCAAACCAACACCTGATAATCTTCGCTCCCAACGATTCATATGAACAACCATCCCATCCCATTCGATATTGAACCTATTAAACTTTCACATCGTTTCACAAGCATAAACGGCTTCGCCGTCCTTTAGCGGCGATGAAACGTTTAGCGTTGAAATATAATCCTATTTATAAGCAGAAATACTTATAAATTCTTATATTTTAAAAAAACCGCCCAGCACGGGCGGCTCTTTCTTTATTATAGGAAGTTATGGATATTGTTATACTTCATTCTACTGACGATTAGATCCGGATGGAAGAAGATCTGCACAGGCCTTTTCTAAATAAGGAGATATATGCAGGAAATCACGGAACTCCGTGTATTCTTTCCATAACTGAGTCCGATCACCACTATCCCCTTTTACTGCTCGAATAAGGATATTCTTGGGGGTATGTTCCATGTCAATAAACTCTAGCAGTTGCGTACGGTAACCCATAAGATCTAACAATTTAGCACGCACACCATCTGTCGCAAGCGCAGAGAATCGTTCCTTCAATATGCCATGGGATAGCAACGGGTCTAACAAGGAATTCTTCACTTGATTGAATACTTCATGTTGGCAACACGGTACAGATAGAATAACCGATGCATCCCACCGAATGGCTTTCTCAAGTGCGGCATCTGTTGCTGTATCACAAGCATGAAGAGTGACTACCATATCGACCTTCTCTAGTTCGTTGTAATCTGCGATGTCTCCCACAAGGAACTTTAGATTACTATACTCCAATTTGCTAGCTAACTGATTACAATGTTCAATGACATCTACCTTCAGGTCTAGTCCAACCACATTCAACGTTCTTCGTTCTTGAATAGCTAAATAATGATAAAGCGCAAATGTTAAATAAGATTTACCACAACCGAAATCCACAATGGTCAATGGACTATCCTCAGGCAAGTTTGGAAGAACATCCTCGACCATCTCGAGAAAGCGATTGATCTGTCTGAATTTATCATATCTGCGAGCCAATACTTTACCATCTTCATTCATGATTCCGAGTTCTACTAAGAAGGGAATCGGTTGTCCCTCTTCTAGTACATACTGCTTCTTTCGATTATGAGATAAGTCTGCTTCTGTCTTAGAAGGAGATTTGGTCAGAATCGAGACCTTGAACTTCTTGCTAATTAGAATTTGATAATCCGCTTCAGAAGTACAGATAATTCCTTGACGGAACGTCTGCTCAAAAAGTTCTTCTAAAAGAAGTGTAGCTTCCGAAGCCGTGACATTCTTATGAACCACCTTGTTACTGTAATAATAAGCAAATTGATAATGCAGTACTTTTTTCAGCTCTACCAGTTTAATCTGTACTTTGGTATATGAAATGCCTTCTTTCTTGCGAAGTTGGCTTATCGTTGCCGTAATCATAGAAGAGTCGTCAATCACCTGTTGAATAAGTTTGCGTAATGATTCCAAAAGAGTACATCTCACTTTCTAAAAGTTTGTCTTATCCGTTACAATACCATATTAACTTGGCTCATCCAAATCATTCTTACTCCTATTTTGCTGCATTTCAATTAACCCTTCCATCACTTCCACTCTTGGAAGCCTACCTTGCTCTAGCCTTTCATCTTCTTGACCCGTGAGTCGTTCATAGAATGAGATCCCCTGTGCTGGATCGATTCCGTCTTGTTCTAAAAGACGAAACAACCCATCCTCAGCTTCTGCGTAACTTCCTATTTTCTCATGATATTGAAATAATAGAAGCTCTGTTTTTAACGGAAGGCGATAATCCTGGGTCTGTGTCCGGAGGTTAGCAATCTGTTCTGGGAGGTGTAACAACTCCTTATTTGCACCATGAATATCCGCAATTAAATATAGATGTAATGATTTCATATAACGTGTCAGACCTTCATCGCTTTGTCCTAGTTCCATATATATTTTTCCCTCTTCATTTAGAAGATACGCAGCACCCTGTAGCTTGTCAGATTCAACCGTACCGCCAAAACGAAACATATCCGTTATTTCTTCCGCTGGTAATGAATTTAACAGACGTGAATTAAGAAGAAACTCTTTACTCATTAATTCATCTATTTCCCATAGGGCCTCTGTATGTTTCCGTTCCTTTTTTAAATCAAATACTTTGGCAACCATTTGGGTCATTTCCTCAATCATCCTAATGATGTAGTCTTTACGAAACATATAAATCCCCCTTATAATCCCCAATTTCCGTACGTTTCTTGTTCCACTCATCTTCGATTGTAAGTCATTCATACAAGCAAATCCAGTAAGCTCGCAACGAATGATGTCCCATCCATCGTCACAAAAAATCCGAAGGGCTCAAAAGCCTCCGGATTTGTATGACAATTCGTTATGAAGTTAGTTATTTTTCACCTTGTCCATAAAAGAAATAATACGATTAGCCAACTGATCAGGTGCTTCAATCATACTCATGTGTCCTGCCCCTGCAATCGTTACTTGAGTGACATTAGGTTGGTCCACGGTAAATGTCTTATCTTGTGAAATAATGCCATCCTGTTCTCCTGCAACAAGTAAAACGGGAAGAACGGATGCTGACAACACATCTCGACGATCCGGACGTTCACGCATGGCCATTGCAGCACCAGAAGCCCCCTGCGGTGGTGTTCTATACCCAATTTCTTTTGCAATGTTTATCCATTCTGGATGTGATTCCACATGATCTGGAGCAAATAAACTAGGAATCATGTTATCCACAAAAGATGTGATTCCTTGCGTCTGTATACTACTTACCGCCAGAAGACGTTTCTCCTTTGCCTCTTCACTATCCGGGAAAGCGGTAGAGTGAATAAGTCCAAATCCATTCAATCTAGAGGAATAACGCTGAACAAATGATAGCGTAATATATCCACCTAGCGAATGCCCTAAGAGAGTTACTTTGGAAAGCTCCAGTGAATCTAATAAGTGAAGAACATCATCCGCCATTTGCTCAATCGTATATGCTCCCATGGGCGCATCTGAACTTCCATGACCTCTCAGGTCAGGTACGATACAGCGATAGTGATCGGATAACAATGGAACAACTTGATCCCAATATTCCGAACTTCCACAGAATCCGTGCAGCAGCACTAGAGGTTCTCCTTGGCCTTGTTCTTTATAACAAATTGTATTTCCATCACATAATACTTTTTCCATAGTTAGTCCTTCTTTCTGTTTCGTTCTGTATCGTTTCATATGTACTATTAATCCAAGAAGCGTCATCTTGAAACCGTTTAATTAATAATTCAAGATTCCGAAGCCTTTCATTATAGATCGCGAAATTTGTTGAGCCATGTTCATAACTTGATATAATGAAGTAACTTGCAATGTCCAATAAGGTCTAGGACCGTTCGAATTGACCACTGCAGCTACACTATAGTCTCCTACAGCAGGAAGATTCAATCCGACGGATTGAGCCGGTTGTAATGGTTCGCTAGAGATGTAATAAGATCCTATAGCCGTCGTTTGTCCTAAGCATGCATCGATCGCAATAATAGTATGGTCCGATGGTACTTCTGCTAATCGATCTTCCAGATTACCTGCGTCACATGGCATGGCGAGACTTCCCACGACATGAGGAATTCCATATTCCAATAGTTGGCTTCCCACAAGTGGCCCCAAGGCATCACCTGTAGATCTGTCCGTTCCAATACATAGGAATGTAATGTTATCTAAGGAATGCTCTGCTGCGATATGATGAAAGAACTCAACTAATTGCATCTCATTCTTCTTTTTAGAGTGTCCATTTGCAACATTTACAAGATGTACATCCCTTACCCTCATTGATTCGATCCCCTCCATCATAGGAATTCATTAGAAGTGCTAATTACCTCATTGTATTCCATAATAGAAGCCTTGAGAAGTAACTTAGACGATAGGATTACACCTGAATCATGGAGTGATTAGTGAAGACATGTTACAATACAGGAAGTGTATTTCATATCAAGAGAGGATGGTCCCATTAATGGATTTATCGAATAAAACACCAGAAAATATTGAATATATGATTGAAGAGATTAAAACAAAGTTAAGAATGGCAAGTGGAGCAGCTATGCAGGCTTCCGCATTCTCAATAGATTATTACGAAGATATACAAGATATATACGAATTAGTTATGAAGAAGAATAACCTTAGCATTTCGGAAGTAGAATCCCTTGTATCCGAACTTGGACGGTTACGCCGTCAGTAGAATGAAAGACATAACAATAAGGGTGCCCTAGCCATCATTATGGTATAGGAACACCCTCTTTGTTATGATATAGACTTTTAGATACAACTACTCAAGGAAGATCTACAAGAATGAACTCCGATTTCCCCTCGCTACTACTTCCTTTAATATGCAAATCACATGATTTATGAATTCGTGCTGCGTCTCCTGGTTCTAAATGAAAGGTACCCTCATCGCACTTTATTTCTAAATGACCAGAAATAAGATAGAGATGTGTTCTTCTCTCCTCTTTTTGCGGAAAAACAAGTTCTTGTCCTGTCTCCAAAGTTGGTAAGTAGATGGATACATCTTGTTGGATAGACAATGAATGATCTTCTGGTTTAATGACATTCTGACCAACGACAACCGGTGCCCATTGATTAGTCATTGCCTCTTTAGAGAAATCCCTGTATTCCCATCTTGGTTCTAAATTAGGTTGAGAGGGCAGAAACCACATTTGCAAGAAGCGAACAGGCTCTGTAGTTGATGGATTAGTCTCAGCATGGCTTACTCCTGTTCCTGCACTCATAACCTGAACGGTACCTGCTTCTAATACGTGTTGATTGCCCAGATCATCCTCATGTTGTAACGTTCCTGAGATAACTAGACTCACAATCTCTAGATCATGATGTGGATGTTTCTTAAATCCTTCTTGAGGTTGTAACTGATTATCATTAAGAGCAAGTAGGCAACCGAAGTGGGAATTACTCGGATCATCATAGTCTGCAAATGAGAAGCTAAATTCACTATGAATCCAACCCTTCTCCGACGTATGGCGTTCTGCTGAAGTTACGATCTTAATCATTTCAAAACACCTCCATAGTTTACATAAATTGATTGTGTGAATTTGATATTTATTACTTACCCGTGGCTATATTACTTCAATCATTTTAAAAAAAGCCTATGAATGACTTCCTATAGATGGGCTGATTTCTGCCCCTTAATTCAAGTTATAAGAAGAATTAACCTTGTTTCATCCGTCCTCCTGTAGTTTAATTAACAAGTAAGCAAGACAACAACAACATAACATTTAAACCTAAGGAGGTCTTACTATGTGGGGTATAATTATTAGTATAGTAATGGCAATTATTATCGGATTTATCGGCGACGCGCTGGTAGGTAATAATATGCCGGGAGGTATAATAGGATCTATGATTGCCGGTTTTGTCGGAGCATGGATCGGAGCTTGGTTATTTGGTAGTTGGGGTCCTCAAATTGGTGGATTTGCAGTAGTACCAGCGATTCTGGGAACAGCCATTTTTGTTTTCTTACTAGGTTTATTAAACCGTTTATTTAGACGTGCTGCCTAGATCTACAATATACTTATTACCTATTAAAAATATAACTTAGGAGTGATTTCGTATGAATCAAGAAGAAAAAGACTATCCAGTTCAAAGTGGCGGTACATTCTTTAAAGGTGCATTGATTGGTGGATTAATTGGTGCTGCAGCAGCTCTATTGTTTGCTCCAAAACCAGGTAATGAACTACGCGGAGATTTAAACGACAAGTTATCCCTTATGACTGACAAGACAAAGGAAGTTGCCTGTGTTGTAGGTGATAAAGCAACTGAAATTGCTAAAACAGTCTCTACTAAATCTTCTGATGTCGCTAAAAGCGTTGTTGAAGGTACTAATAACATCGTAGATACCGTAAGAAGTTCTGCTTCTGATGTATCTGAAGAAGTAGCTCATGTGTCTAACGACGTTAAAGAAACTTCCAAAGATGCCGCTAAAGATATCAAAGACACTTCCAAAGATGCTCAGAAAGAACTGAACGCTACAAAATACTAAGCCGTTCGTTCACAGGAAATAGCCGGCTTTCTAAGCTGGCTATTTCTTGCGTCAACATATATGATTTTCCACATTTCACAACGAAAGTGAGGATGTCTTATGACAAAAGTCAGAAATTATGAAGTGGATGAACATCCTTTTGAACTCAGGCATGAGGTAAAGCATCTTAATACTCGACTTGACCAAATTGCCGATATGCTTGATAAAGCTGAATTCAAAGACATCGTTGAGAACTACACTAACCCCAAGAAAAGGATCATTACTAACTTTACAGCAGGTCTCTCACGTGGTCTGGGGTTATCTGTAGGAACTTTTGTTGTTCTAGGTATTCTTGGTTATATCCTAAGTATCTTCGTGGATATGCCTCTCATTGGTAAATACCTTGGCGACCTGCAGAAATATATTGATGCTTACAAGTAGAGACAGCTGCGTGATCCTTCTCCAAGGACGGCATCCGTTTCAGCGGGATATAAGAAATGGCCTGAAGAAATCCTTACACAAGGAATCTTCAGGCCATTTCTTACATCAGTAGTAGTGAAGTTATACATGCTTTTCCTTCGAATTTGCCTTAAGAAGATCACCGGTCCATCCCTTCTTACGCATCCATAAATACATTACTGTCGTTGTTAATCCAATAATCGCTATCATTCCTACAAACCCCCAAGACACTTTCGAGAATGGAATGATGTCGAAGTTCATACCCCAGATGGCACCGATAACAGTAGCTGGGGTAAATACGGCTGTTAATATGGTCAATGTCTTCATGATCTCATTCCCTCTAAAAGCGGAAACGGCATTATCAATTGAAATTAAGGTGTTTATTTCATTATTGTAATGAACAAATAAGGTTTCCATTCTGTCCACTCTATAGAACAATTGATTATAGAACCGGTTATCCTTCATCTCATCATAATATGCTTCCTTAGAAGCAACAACCAACTCTTGAAAAGAGATAAATAAATTATTCCAAAACAGCAAATCATAACGCGAAGCTAAGATCTCATCCATTAGATATCGTTTATTACTTCGTTCCATCTCTTGTTCTAATTCACGCAAATTGCATTCAAATACATCCATCCCTTTATGGAGATAGTGAAGAACCGTTCGAGCGATGACTAATAATCCTTCTACAGCTTGCTCACATTGCTGCAACATCGTCAGTCGATTCTTCCTATTCAATTCCTCCCATGTCTGATCGTCCAGGTTAATCGTAATTAAGGTATCTTTATATACAAAGTAATGGAATTTTCTCACTTCACGTTTATCATTGTGCTTTGTCGCATTCATCGCATATTCTATCGTTCCAAATATACTCGGATTCTTGCCATCCGGAAATCGAACGCTTATGTAATTGGTCTTGAGATGTGGCAGCATATCAAGCCATTCCACTGCGTCAGGATGATCTCTCCGGAGCTTCTCCACTTCTGGTGATAACCAATCATCTGCGACTAAGTCGTGCCACTCCCATTGCTCAGCCACGAATAACAAATTATATTGCCTTCCCCCTATCTTACCCTTCAATGAAGTCCCCTCCTTAGATATATATATCATTCCTTATAATTTCAAAAAGGACACGCTCCTATTCTGCTGAGAGAATATTAGCGTGTCCTGACGAAAGTGAAATTGATCTGTGTCATGTACTGTTGCTTCATAAATTTCCTTTTATAAAGAAGCATTCGTAATAATTTCTCTTAGCTTCTCTGTAGCTCTCTTTTGGATTCTCGATACACTCATTTGGGATATTCCTAACTTCTGAGCAATCGATCTTTGAGATTCACCATCTTGAAAAGCAAGTAACAATACCTTTTGTTCTTGATCCTTAAGCTGATTAAGAGCCTGTTGTAAATCCATACGTTTCTCAACGGAATCATAATCATTGACGTCAGAACTAATTAATTCACCTAAAGTTGCACCCGAATCCTCCTGTGAAAGAGGTGAATCTAACGAAACATAATGATAGCATTCACGACCCGCCAGCACCTCGATCGTCTCTTCTGGTGTTAAATCTAGATATTCAGCAATTTCCTGAACATTAGGAGAGCGTTCGAATTTGACTGTCAATTCATCAATCGCATGCTGAACTTGGGCACCTTTCTCCTTAATTCTTCGTGGAACTTGAATATACCACGATTTATCTCGAAGAAAGTTCTTCATATGTCCGATCATACTCTTCATAGCATATGGCTCAAATGGAATCCCCATACTAATGTCATACTGTTTCAGCAGACGAATCAAAGCCATCTGACCTACTTGATATAAATCCTCATAAAGATCAGGACGATTACGAGAGATTTTACCTGAAGCCATCTTGACCATCGGTTCATATTTTTTTATAAGTACAGTCGCTATTTCATTATCTTGTGTCTGCTGGTATTCCCAGATCAGACCCACTGCTTCGCTCATGGACTCGGGGGGAGTCACATTCTCACTCATACTACTTCCTCACTTTTCATGATACGCTTCTTAAGTACAACTTTCGTACCATGACCCGCTTGACTTTCTACACTAACATCATCCATAAGCGCCTGCATTAAATAGAACCCTAGCCCCCCAATTTGGGCGTCATCTAGTTCTTTATCATGTAACGAACTACGTTCAGATTGAGCAGCTACACTGTCAAAGCTCTCCCCTTCGTCCTTGACAATAATAGATAAATTATCACCATCTATTTCAAAAGTAACTTCGACCATTCCATCTTTCTGCCCATAAGCATACAGCACAGAATTATTACAAGCTTCGGATACAGCTACTTTCATATCTTCAATTTCCTCATATGAAAAACCCATTTTGGAGGCAATACCATACAAATTCAATCTCACAATATCAACATAATCAGCACTAGCGGGTAATGTTATTACCACTTTCTGAACTGCTTCACCATTCATTTATCTTTCGATCCTTTCCTATTAGGAATTCTCTTTAGGTGCAAAGAACTTGGCAATACCCGTCATATCAAATAATTTTTGAATCTGTGGCGGAACTTCTTCAACAAGAAACTTAGAACTCATCCCATGTCTTGCTTTTAGAATAGATAATAAAATCCCAATACCCGTGCTGTCAATGTACTTTAGGTCTTTTAAATTAATGATAAGATCCCGGTTCGCATCTCCAACCAACGGTTCCATCACTAGTCGGAATTCTGGAGCAACAGATAAATCCAATTCTCCAGAAAGAAAAACTGTGCTTACTCCATCGTTCACTTCCGTTGTAGCATTAAACTTTTCGTTATTATTTATATTCATCGTCATTCTCTCCTGAAAATAGGTTTTTACTATCAATATTCATAACCCTATTTAGTGATGGTTGAAACAACTTACACTCAAAATAACTTTTGTTAATTATGCCCTCATCATAAAAGTTGATTCACCTGTAGGGGGAGATTGTTCGCGTAGAGCGATAATATTTGATTAACACTACTCATGTGAATGGGTTTACTAATATAATTATCCATTCCAGCTTCAGAACATCGTTGTTCAATGCCTTCCATCACATTCGCTGTCATAGCAATGATAATAGGCTGTTCCTCTGCTGAAGAGATAGATGCTCGGATCTTTGCCGTGGCTTCCAATCCGCCCATTACAGGCATCTGTAAGTCTATGAATATCACTTTGTAGCCATTGTTATTCTGAATCATCTCTAAGGCATGTGACCCATCAACAGCGATATCAGCTGATAGGCCTAACTTATAGAGCATACTTACCATCAGTTTCTGGTTCACAGGATGATCGTCCACAATTAATACGCTAGCCTCAAGCCGCTCTCTTTTGGCTACTGGCAATCCCAGATTATCTACGAGACACAGTTCACGTTCTTCATCATTCAACTGTCGAACAACGATGTTGAATACAAACGTAGCCCCTTCTTCATCCATTGATTCCGCGTAAATGCTACCACCCATCATTTCAACCATGGATTTGCAGATGGCAAGGCCAAGGCCTGTACCTCCATATTTACGATTCATAGATGAATCCAGTTGAGAAAATGGTAAGAATAATTTATCAAGCTTGTCATTGGAGAGTCCAATTCCTGTATCTTTTATCGTAAACTCGATCGTCAAATGATCCTCATCGCTTTGTTGGAGTGATACCACTAGGTAAACCCCACCCTGAGCGGTGAATTTGATGGCATTGGAGATTAGATTAATAAGAACTTGCCGAAGTCGGTTCATATCACCATATACAACTTCAGGGATATTATCATCCATAAAGTAAACCAACTCCAGATTCTTCTTACTTGCATCCATTGCAAAAAGACTAATTACTTCTTGGACACAAGCCTGTACATCAAATGGATGTTCTTCAAGCTCCATTTTACCTGATTCCATCTTGGTGAAGTCTAGTATGTCATTTATGACAGCGACAAGAGCATCTGCACTCGTTCGAATAATCTCAGAATACTCCTTCTGATCATCTTGTAGTTCAGTCTCCATTAGAAGATCAATCATTCCGATAACGCCATTCATAGGGGTACGAATTTCATGACTCATCATCGCTAGGAATTCAGTCTTTGCTTTCACAGCAATTTCTGCAGCTTCCTTCGCCACAATAAGTTCCCGATTCATTTTCTCTAGTTCTTGCGTTTTTTGTTGAAGTATCATGGACTGCGTTTTGTGTTTCTTATTCGTCAAATACATTTCCACAAATCCCTCAATCTTAGACTTCAAGATTTGAGGGATAAAAGGTTTGACCATATAATCGATTGCTCCAGCGGAGTAACCAGCGAATAAGTGCTCTGCCTCTTTACTGTTTGCCGAGATAAATATGATGGGGATTTCCTTCGTCTTTTCCCGTGCCTTTATTAGTTTTGCGGTTTCGATCCCGTCCAATCCAGGCATTTGCACATCCAATATAATCACGGCAAACTCATTTTTCAACAGGCATCGTAAAGCTTCTTCTCCTGAAGTTGCCTTGATAAGATTATATTGTTCACTCTCGAGGACAGCCTCAAGCGCGAGCAAATTTTCTGGTCGGTCATCTACCAAAAGGATATGAATCGGTTCGAGAAACCCCATGCTATCTTCCTCCATTCTTCTCAATCTATTTTACGATATATTTTTTCTACTCGATCCAGTACCTCATATGAACTTCCAAAGTCTGTATGCTGTATGGATTCCTTAGAGCCCAATACTAGAATTCCAAAATGACTCAGGCTCTCGTGAAATAACCCATGTACACGATCTCGAAGTTTATCATTAAAGTAAATCATAACGTTACGGCATAAGATGACGTTAAATTCATTAAATGAGCGGTCGGTCGCTAAGTTATGTTCTGAGAAGATCATGTTTTTCTGTAAAAAAGGTTTGAAAATAACTGAGTTATATTTGGCTGTATAATATTCTGAGAAAGAACCGGTTCCACCCGCTTCTATATAATTCTTGGTATATAATTTCATTTTCTCAATTCCAAATATACCTGACTGAGCTTGTTTTAAAGAGTGATTATTCATATCTGTGGCATAAATACGTGTCTTATCGTAAAGACCCTCTTCATGTAGAAGGATGGCCATAGAATATACTTCTTCTCCCGTTGAACACCCCGCATGCCATATACGAAGATATGGATACGTACGAAGGATTGGAACTACATTTTCTCGAAATGACTTGAACAGTCCTGGGTCCCTAAACATCTCTGTAACAGGGATAGATAAACTATGAACCAAGCGATCAAATGTACCACGGTCATGAAGCACTCTCTCCTGAAGAGAAGAAATGTTTTTCAGTTGATTCATTTTTATGAAATTCCATATTCTCCGCTTTAGGGATGGAGTCGCGTAATCTCTAAAGTCGTGACCGTATAACCGATGCATCCCATCCAACAACAGTTCCAACTCAATATCCTCTCTTTCAGAGTCCATTGCGTTTCCTATTTGGTGTTCATCCTCAGGACCGTTCCATGAAGTCATAATATTACCTACTTCCATATTAAATACCAATATTATTATGCATATAACCATACGCGCATCAATGATAAGAGTTGTTCTGTTTGAATCGGCTTCTTAACATAATCAGAAGCACCGGCTTCAATGCATTTAGATCGATCCTCTTTCATGGCCTTCGCAGTAAGTGCAATGATGGGTAACTTCTGAAATTCTGGAATTTGCCTAATTTGACGCATGGCCTCATATCCATCCATTTCAGGCATCATCATATCCATTAAGATCAGATCGAAATCAGGTTGTTTATCTAAAATATCTAAGGCATCTTTTCCGTTCTCGGCGAAAACGACTTCCATATGATAACTTTCCAATACACTGGATAAAGCGAAGACGTTACGGATATCATCATCGACGAGTAATATTTTTTTATTCTCAAAAAGTGCCTCTTTATTATGAAGTTTCTGCAAAATTTCACGTTTATCATCGGGTAAGTTTGCCTCAACGCGATGTAAAAATAACGTCGTCTCGTCTAATAATCTTTCCGGAGATCGCACATCTTTAATAATAATGGTCTCGGCATATTTACGTAAGATCATTTCCTCTTTCGTATTCAATTCCTTACCCGTATAGATGATGATTGGGAGATCAGCTAACTGTTCATCTTCCCGAATCTGGTCAAGAAGTTCAAATCCTGTCATATCTGTCAGCATTAGATCCAAAACCATACAATCGTATTTCTGTTTGTGAAGTTCTTTCAAAGCATCTTTACCTGATGAAGCAGCTGTAATAGCCACATCATCATGATCTATAAATTCAATAATAGCATTACGCTGTACATCATCATCTTCAACGATTAACAAATGTTTTAGAGAATTCTCTGTGTAAGATTCAATGTATGAAAAGGCCTTTTCTAGCGAATCCTTAGAAGAAGGTTTCTGTAGGTATGCTATTGCTCCCAATCGTAAACCTTGCTTCACGTCATCTACGACAGAAACGATATGAACGGGTATATGCCGGGTAAGGGCGGAGTTCTTCAACACACCCATGATAGACCATCCATCCATGACAGGGAGTTGAATATCCAGAATAATAGCGCTAGGAAGATAATCCTGTGCCATTTTTAATCCTATATCACCTTGTGTAGCAATTAATGCCTTGAACCCTCGTTCTCGAGCCATATCCAATAATATACTTGCAAAATGCACATCATCCTCAATGATGAGTATGACTTTATCCTCTTCACCTATGTTGTCGCGATCATCCTTTATAGGTTCGTTTATCATGACCTTAGGTTCTAACCTCATATTATTTGAAAAATCTGTATCTATACGATGCATTCTACGCGGTATCAAAGCTTCTGAGGTAGATGCTGCTGCTTCCTTTTCTCCAGAGAATACTTCATTCGTAGAATCGATAGGTAGGAATAGCGTGAAACAACTTCCTTCCCCTTCCTTAGAATCTACTGCAATGCATCCTCCAAGAAGAGCTGCAAGTTCACGACTAATGGACAATCCTAGTCCCGTACCCCCATATTTACGGCTGGTTGTGCCATCTACCTGTTGGAATGCTTCAAATATTAGTTCTAATTTATCACTAGGAATACCAATACCCGTATCTTTTACAGCTAGAGCAATATAGTCGACATCCTTGTTTAGCATACTAGGAAGATCACTAGATACTGCTCGGCTTATACGGAAGTTAATAGATCCTTTGCTCGTAAACTTAATGGCATTCGTAAACAAATTACGAATAATCTGTTTCACACGATGATCATCTGTCATGATTTCATCAGGAAGATCTGTACCATATTCAACATGAAGTTCTATCTGGTTCTTGTCTGCTAATGGTTTGAAATTCTGTTGAACAAATTCATCTAAATTGGTGAGCTTGACCATCTCTTGGTTAATATCCATTTTACCTGCATCAACCTTGGATAAGTCAAGAATTTCATCAATCATTTTAAGTAAATCAGCACCCGACATATAAATCGTCCGGGCATATTCGATCTGCTTACTTGTGAGATTGCCACCTTTATTCTCCGTTAGCAACTGTGACAGAATAAGCAGGCTATTGAGTGGTGTACGTAATTCATGTGACATATTAGCTAAGAATTCCGACTTATATTTACTAGTAACTGCTAGCTGGACGGTCTGTTTTTCCAACTGAGAACTTGTTTTTTCAATTTCAAAGTTCTTTTCTTCTAACTGTTGCATTTGATCTTCCATTGACCGCGACTTCGCAACTAACTCTGTATTGAATTGTTCAAGTTCCTCTTGTTGACTCTGTAACTGCACTTCAGATCTCTTAAGCGCAATTGTCTGCTCTTCTAAATGCTCGTTCGAACGACGTAATTCTTCTTGTTGAGACTGTAGTTCCTCTGATTGACATTGTAATTCTTCTGTTAAAGCCTGTGACTCACGTAACAAGTGTTCCACATGAATTCGACTGCGTATATTATTAAGAATAATTCCTAGACTGCTACTCAGCTGTGCTATTAATTGTCGTTGGAGTGGTGTGAATTCTGACAATGAGGCCAGTTCTATAACACCCAATAGATCATCTTCAAATACCACTGGATAGATCATCAAACTTATAGGTAATGATTCTCCAAGCCCAGATTTGATAGAGACATATTGATCAGGAACATCTGTAATATAGATAGGTTTCTTATCCATGGCGCTCTGGCCCAGTAGTCCTTCTCCAATATCAAAGTACCCTTTCGTCAGTACCTCTTCTGATCCAGCATAAGTTCCGTATTTAAATAGACGATTAGGTTTGTCATTTTCACCTTGAATATACACCACACCATAATGTGCCCCTAACACGGGTGTGAATTCATTAATAAAGGTCTGAGATACCTGCTCTAATGTATTCACTCCACGGAGTAACTCCGTGACTTTGCTCGTATTAGAACTAAGCCAACTTTGATCCTTTTGGGCTTCGAGATAGCTCTTCTCGAGTTCTTGTTTTTCCTCTATATCTTCTGCCATCTGTTTAAATACTCGCCCAACATCACCAATCTCATCCTTAGAAGTAACTTTCAGACGACGAATCATTCTAATATTTCCTTTGCCAAAACTATGAATCATCATGTTAACCGTTTTAAGACCCTTACTGATACTTGGGATAACCCATAGAATGATACCCAGTCCTATCATCAGTCCTGCAACCATAATGCCGGTTGTTATTTGAATAGATCGGTTATACTCAGCATTAGCCGTATTCATCTCTTTATCAATCATGCGATCTTGATAAGTCGCCAATTCATTCAAATTATCTAATGCTTCCATCTGGATCGATAGCCCTGTATTATCTCGGTATGTTGTTGCTTCCTCATACATGCCATTCGTCATTAATTCTAGTTCTTTTTGTTCAAATATAACGAATTGATCCCAAGAGACTCGTACACGATCCAGCATCTCTTTCTCATCTACATTGTTGTTGGATTCACTAATTGTCTGCAATCTCTTTTCTGCATTAGTCATCGCTAAAGATAGTTCTTTACGTTCGTCTAAACTAATAGCAGAATTCGCCTCTTTACTAAGCAATAGGTTAACGAGAATCCGCGAAGCATTATTCACTTCACCGCGCATGCCACTCGAATTCCGCACCTTCGTATATCTTTGCTCATAGACTGTATCCAATTGCTTATTCATATAATCTAACCGATCATATCCCACAAGCGTCAATATCATCAGAATGACCATCATAGAACCGAATCCAAGCAACAATTTTGTTTTTAATCTCATTTAGGCATCTCCCCCTTCTTTAAGTGAGATCCACACCAGACATTTGTCATCATCACGTTCTTGTTCTAATTCATTATTAAAAAAAACATGTTTCATCTTTTCTTCATTCCAAACATGACTACCCTCGAAATGCCCGATCAAGAAAGTCATCTGTTCATCATGGTCACCTGCAATAATCTCCATCAGACCATCTGTATATAATGCTATATGGCTCTCTCCTTCATAATAAAAAGTTTGTTGCTCCACTTCGATCTTATCAAACAGTCCCACAGGGCAACTTCCCTGAGTTAGCATCTCTACACTTCCATTTTTTTGGAAAAAGAGTGCTGGTGGATGCCCTGCATTCACGTAGTCAATTCTCTTCATACGGGTATCCACTACTAAATATATCGCTGTGAAATAATATTGAATGAGCTCATTCTCAATATATAGTTGATTACATCTTCTATTCAATTCCTGAATGACTTTCTCAGGTTCGACATACGTGGTGACCGTATCCTTTAATACGGATGCTATAAACATACAGACTAGCGAAGACGAAATACCGTGTCCCATCATATCAAGCAGAATAACACCATATCGTCCATCCCCTAGTCGATACCATACATACAAATCTCCTGCTAATTCTGCCGAAGGTTGATAAAGTGCATGAATTTCAAATAAATCATCTTCAATAGGAGGACTGAGAACGGCATTCTGAACTAAAGCAGCTAATCTTAGCTCCTCTTGAATCCTTTGATCTCGCTCCTTATGCCAATCGTTCTCCTTTTTAAGACGTAACGCAAGGCGAATTCTTGCCATGAGCTCCACTTTATTGATCGGTTTGGTTACATAATCTGTAGCCCCACTGTCCAACGCTTCAGCAAGCTTCTTGGAATCTCCTACTGCCGTCACCATAATGATCGGAATATCCTTTAAATGTTCATACTGTTGGATAATACGGCATGCTTCAATTCCATCCATTTCAGGCATCATCATATCAAGTAGAATGAGATCGACATCGCTATTCTTAGGTATAACCTCATCGGGATGATTAGCAATCCCTAGAAACTCGAACATCCCTTTAGCAGATGGAGCAGTAAGTGTATCTAAATAGCTTTCTTTTTTCAGAATTTCACGTATAATAATGACATTCGTAGGATTGTCATCCACTATTAATATAGACATAGTTCGCTCCTTAAGATCATATTAACGGAATACCGCATTATCGAAACTAACATAACAAGCCGTGACTTAAGGCCTGAGTATTCATCATATTTCTTTTTCATACTATATAACTATATACCATAACCAAGCTTTAATTAGAGGAAACTTCTTTCATTACAGTGATTTATATGGTGTACAACCAAGGTTATGTGGTTATATGTTCCATTAAACATAGATAAGGAATGGGGCAATCCCCATTCCTTATCTATGTTTAATATACATGTTAGCTACTTATATGAATTTGTTGAAGCCTATTATTTTTTCGCAATAATGAGAACTTTACCCAAATCTAGTTCTTTTTCATAAAAGTTAGCTTCGGCATCTGTAAATCCTAAAGAAGTGATTTTTGCTCGAAGTTCATCCCCGCGGGAACGAAATAAGTTAGCCAGTGAATCGAATACGCCTTCTTCTTTAATACCAATCTCATTCGCATTCGCCGTATCTGCAATGCGATCTGTGCGATCTTCATCATGTGCCAAGACGAAGATATTATCGTACACATACCCCGCACTTTGCAATTGCTTAATTTCTTGTACGGCCTTAACGCCGTTATCTACCACTTTAGCATATGAGTTTAATTGAGTTGAATCCATTGTCTTCACTCTCCTTTAAAATTTCTGCTTCGGTAGTATATTACCCCTGAAATCTAAAGTTGAATCTCAAATGGAGACTTTTCAGAAAGATGTATCTGCGAAAAAATCTATACCTTGAATTGTTCCCGTACTAGAATCTTTATATACTTTAATGGCTTGATCTCCTCTGATGTACACTTCTCCATCTTCTGCATGAAACTGCGGTGAGCCCAACGCTTCAGAGATCTGATTCTCATTTATAGTAATAACCATCTCATTAATTCGATCCAAGAGAGAAATACCATTTAACGTTTCAAAGGAATCCCCACTCGTCAGTGTCTGATTAATTGAAGAATCCACCGGTGCTTTTAAAACAGCATTCTCTATGTTGCCTGTAGTGGAAATGTTGCTAATGCTCGTATCCATTAGGGATGTTCCTCATCCTTTCTGGTAACCATAGTGGAATACTCATTCCATCTTAACGACGAAATTTCTGCCAAATCCCTGCTGCTACATCAACATATTTCACCCAGCTTGTATCTTTAGTACTTTTAGTCTCATTCAATGCTGCATAAGATTCAATGGTTCGTTGTTCGGGCGTACTTAATTGTGTATTGGAAGAGGCCTTAACATTGGTTTTTTTGATTTTATCCATAACTGTAGTGGAAAGTTGCTTGGCCGCATATGTAACCTCACTTAACACTTCACCGAGATTGTGCACAGAATCCAATACAGGATCAATTTGTTTCATCTTCGCTTGTAAATCAACGGTAATGTTATTAGCATGTCTTACGGTTTGTTTCACTTCATAACCTAATTCATCAATCGTCTTCTGAACTTCCTGTAATGTTTGCGTTGTTTTCTCTAATGAATGTGTAGCTGCCTTTAAAGTTTTAATAAGAAATAAAACAAGTACCGCAAATGCAATAGCTATAATAAGGACACTAATTTCGATCATCATACAATCTCTCCTTCTACCTTCTGGAATTTATAACGTTCAATGCTCTTAGTTACCCGTTCCGTAAAAAGGCGAAACAGTAGCCAATGAAGTGGAACAAGCTTTGGTTAATCATCAAAAATTGAATTGTTTCATTTCTGTATGCCTAGGTTAAATACCGAATACAAGGACGACGCGACAAGCATTATAGGCCGCACACAGGATTCTCCTAACCTTATGAAGGAAAGCGAGAAAATATCCTATGCAATACTAATTTTAAAGAAAGAATGGTGAAGGGACATGTTGAAATGGTCTGTTATATTATTAATCATTGCGGTAGTTGCAGGAATATTTGGATTCTTTAATATCGTTGCAGCTGCAGCATCTATTGCGAAAGTACTCTTCTTTATCTTTATCGTATTATTTATTATTTCACTCTTTACAGGACGTTCAAGAAACTTATAACCATCCACTATGTACGTAGTATTCATTTATTAGAGAGATAAGAAAAAGGTTTGAATATCATATCATAGAACCCCAAGTTGCTTTATTAAGCGATTTGGGGTTCTATGATGTTTGTTTTATTTAAAATCAAGTAGAAATTGTGGGATAATCGACCAATCTATTTTAAACGTTAGCATCATACTATTCGGTTTGAAATGAATTTGATCAATACCAACAATATCGGGTACATGTTCTTTTAAAGAAAAGGTAATCGGATCTAAAGAAAATCTAGAAACAGGAATAGTCACTTGTTTTATTCTCGTAGACTTATGCTTCAAGATCAAATCACTTCCGCTAGCCTCCATATGAAAATCAAGGGTTACACCAAAGGGAATGATCGCCCACTTCCCATTCAGATTAACTTCTAATTCTTGATCATGAATCACAAAGTTTGTCCCTGTTATTTCTACACCTTGATCATGTATGTCCAGATATTCTATTATTTTTTTCTTAGCGAGATTATTCAATTCCTCCTCTGATAATTCAATCTCAGGCACTTTAGTCTTCACCATGTTCCATACTTTAGTCTTCATATCCACTTGCTCGTAGTTCATATCTAGTTCATTAGTCGGTCTAATATAGACTATAATTGCAACAGCCAGTACAATAACTAATACTAGAAATAACATCACAAGTCGTTTTAAAAGCCTCATTCACTGCCTCCTTCCTTTCCACTTTCCATCCCTACATTTGGTTCAACTATACCAGCTAACACGAATTATCACTACCTCAAGTAGGTATGTATAGTAATATAATGACGTTCTTGGAGTGAATAAGTTGAATAAACCATGCTCAAATTAGCGCAGAGGACGGAATAATTTCGTAAAAGCGGAGCGTTCTCTCAGAACACCTAAATTTCATGGGACACCCCCTTTTATTCTTAGATATACCTCTACTTATTTAGGCTCCACATGGACCTGAACTTGCATGATGTTATGATCTTTCCTCATTTCCTCTTCAATTTGATCTGCAATCTTATGTCCCTCAATAATACTTAGATTGGAATGAACCTCGATTACTACATCTACAAGGACATGATTGCCATGTACTCGCGCTTTTACATCCTTAATTCCTTCCACACCTGGGATACGAGCGATAGTACTCCGTAAATCCATGATCTGATTCTGATCAAATCCATCGGTTAGACTATACGTACAATCCTTGAAGATGCCCCAGGCAGTGCTACAGATAATGATTCCTACTACAAATGCAGCTACGCTATCTAGCCACGGTAGTCCAAACTGTGCTCCGACTATCCCCACGGTTGCTCCTACACTTACCATGGCATCAGACAGATTATCTTTAGCCGCAGCCATCAATGCTTTATTATTTATTTGACGAGCTAAACGACGGTTGTATAAGTACACGCCCAACATGGCAGCGGCACATATAAGCGCTACACCTGCAGACCATGGGTTAGGAGGTAGTACCTTTTCACCTTTCCACAATGTACGTATACTTTCTACAATAACTTGAATACCAACCATAGCCATAATAAAAGAAGCCATTAACGCTGCCACTGTCTCTGCCCGAAAATGCCCATAGGCATGATCAGAGTCTGGGGGTTTCTGAGAGATCCGTAAGCCGATTAATACCGCTACGGATGCAACGATATCGGTTAAGTTATTTACACCATCAGCCACTAATGCACTAGAAGCAAACGAATAGCCGCACGCTAATTTGAATCCAGATAGAATGAGATACGCTCCAATGCTTACCCATGCGCCTCTCTCACCTTTTCGTATCTCTTCATAAATATCCAAATCGATGTACCACTCCTTCAAATGCCGTTATCACACATCTTTTCCTGAACACCATGATCATATTCCTGCAGAGTGTAGAGCAAGTAAGTTGTCTTTTGCAAGGGAGATGTGCATAATCCCTCTTGTGGGGATAATTAAAAACGATTAAAATGAAGACACACGCCCAAAGGGAGGTTTTCACATGAGCGAAAACAATGAAGTAAAGAAAGTCAGTTTGGCTGATGCCATTCGAAAAAAACTAGATCAGAAGAAACAACAGTCTGCTTCAGGTCAATCGAATACTTTTCAAGCCGGTTCTGCTAAGCAATTAAAAAATCAGAACAACACCAAGCCGACTACCCAACGTCGTCGTGCGGGTAATTCGTAACTCTTCTTTAGATAGAGCACAATATGAAAAGAGATGGCTCCTGAATTCAGGAGCCATCTCTTTTCGTTAACAATTTATTTCCCTCGATTTAAATCTTAGGCTATTCTTCTGCTGGATACATTTGTTCACGAAGGGATTTAACCTCTTCGCTATCCAAGTACTCATCATAGCTCATCGTACGATCAATAATTCCGTTCGGAGTAATCTCAATAATACGATTAGCGATCGTCTGAATGAACTGATGGTCATGTGAAGTAAACAAGATTGTTCCATCAAAATCAGTAAGTCCGTTATTTAGTGCTGTAATGGATTCCAAATCCAAGTGATTCGTTGGTTCATCGAACACAAGGACATTGGCACCATTAAGCATCATTTTAGCTAACATACAACGCACTTTTTCTCCACCGGAGAGTACGCTTGCCTTCTTCAATGCTTCTTCTCCAGCAAACAACATTCTACCCAAGAAGCCACGTAGGAAAGTTTCATCTTGATCTTGAGAATACTGACGAAGCCAATCCACCAAGTTCATATCCACGCCATCGAAATAACGGGAATTATCCTTCGGAAAGTATGCTTGTGTTGTCGTAATACCCCAAGTGTATTCACCAGCATCCGCAGTTTGCTCACCCATCACGACATCAAATAATGTGGATTTAGGCAGACTGTTTGGTCCGACAAAAGCAATCTTGTCGCCTTTATTAACTACGAAGCTTACATTATCAATAACCACTTCATCGTTAACCGTCTTATTTAGACCCTCAACAGTAAGAAGTTGCTTACCAGCCTCACGTTCCGGTTTGAAATGTAGGAACGGATACTTACGGCTAGATGGACGAATATCATCCAATGTAATTTTCTCAAGTTGTTTCTTACGTGATGTTGCTTGTTTGGATTTCGATGCATTCGCCGAGAAACGTTGAATGAACGCTTGTAGTTCTTTCATCTTCTCTTCTTTCTTCTTGTTAGAATCGCGGGACAAACGTAGAGCAAGTTGGCTGGATTCATACCAGAAGTCATAGTTACCTACGTACATTTGGATTTTACCGAAGTCAATATCCGCAATGTGTGTACATACTTTGTTCAAGAAGTGACGGTCATGGGATACGACAATAACGGTACCTTCATAATCCATCAAGAAGTTCTCTAACCAACCGATCGATTCAAGATCCAGATGGTTGGTAGGTTCATCAAGTAGCAAGTTATTCGGACGACCGAACAATGCTTGAGCTAACAATACACGAACCTTCTCATTACCACTTAGCTCTGTCATCTTCTTATCGTGAAGTTCACGAGGAATACCAAGACCAATCAAGAGTGCTGCAGCATCCGGCTCAGCATCCCAACCATTCAACTCAGCAAATTCACCTTCCAATTCGCCGGCACGAAGTCCGTCTTGTTCTGTGAAGTCAGTCTTAGCATACAGAGAATCTTTCTCTTTCATAATCTCATGCAGACGAATATGACCCATGATTACAACTTCAAGCACAGGGAATTCATCATATTCATAATGATTCTGTTTGAGAACTGCCATACGTTCTCCTGGTGTCATATGAACCTCACCAGAGTTCGCTTCAATTTCTCCTGATAGGATCTTCAAGAATGTTGATTTACCCGCACCATTTGCTCCTATGAGTCCGTAACAATTTCCTGGTGTGAATTTTATAGTTGCATCTTCAAAAAGTGCGCGTTTTCCATAACGGAGGGTCACGCCGCTTGTACTGATCATGAAATAATCCATTCCTTTCAAATTTAACTCCTCACATTATATCACAAAGGTGACACCTTTTCGAAGTCATAAGAAAACATTCAGCGATACTTTTCCTTTATCTTGTAATCACTTCCACCAAAACATGAACAATATTTTTTATTCAGATGGAAATGAGGTAAAATAACGTTGAAAAGGGAGGTTATAAAACGCATATGAAGATTACTTTTATTGAACCAACACCAAGTCCCAATACAATGAAGCTCCATTTGGATGAAACTATAGAGAATGGGTTACGAAGAACATACACACTAGATAATGAGCGCTCTGCCCCCGTATGGATACGGGAAATGCTACATATTCCTGGTGTAAAAAGTGTGTTCCACACGACGGACTTCGCAGCGCTTGAACGTAAAGGTAACGCCGATTGGTCAACGATCTTAGGCGAAGTACAAGAACGACTCGGACAAGATGGATTAACAACCACTTGGTTAGAAGTGGATAACGAAATGGGTGAGCATTACGGTGAAGCTGAGGTCCTTGTACAATATTTCCGCGGCATCCCCATGCAAATTCGTGTGAAGGCTGCCGGTCGTGAAGAACGTATTGCACTATCAGAACGATTCACTAAGGCAGTAACCGCAGTTGCTATTGCAACCATGATTAAGGAACGTAAGCTTTCCGATTACGGTGTTCGTTATGGTGAATTAGAGGACATTGCACGTGAGGTAGAACAAGAACTTGAGGCAGCATATCCTCCTGAGCGTCTTGAGAAAGTCATTCAGCAGGCGATTGCACATGGAGCTAGTAACGAAGAATTCATGGAGAAACGCACAGAACTAAGCGATCAGGAACTCGAAGAGGCTCTTCAGAATGACGATTGGCGAATTCGTTATGCTGCATTAGATGGTATGAGTCCTACACCAGAACGAATTCATTTCATTATGACGGCATTACAAGACCCTAAAATGCAAATCCGTCGTCTAGCTATCATCTATCTTGGTGATCTGCGCACAACGGATGCTATGGATCTATTGTATGTAGCATTAAGAGATAAATCTGCAGCTGTTCGTCGTACAGCAGGTGACACCCTATCGGATATCGGGGATGCTAATGCTACGCAACCTATGACTGAAACCTTAAAGGACACAAGTAAACTTGTTCGTTGGAGAGCTGCTCGTTTTCTTTATGAAGTAGGTACGGAGGATGCCCGATCTGCGCTAGAAGAAGCGGCACAAGATCCTGAATTCGAAGTCAGCTTACAAGCCAAGATGGCACTAGAACGGATTGAGTCAGGTGAAGAAGCTGCCGGGACCATATGGCAACAGATGGCTAAACGTACGCGATCCTAATGCAATATTTAACCATTGATCCTACACAGACAAATGATTATACTTAGACATTGTTCAGTATAAACAAGTAAAGATATCCTCATCCTACTAAGATGAGGTAGAGGTCGCGAACCGCGATGAGTAGACCGTGAAGAGGCGTTAGAAGCCGCCGTATGATTCACGATCGAAAGGCGCCTTTCGCCGAAGTGTATAGGCAGCTTCTTTTGCCACGTACGCTGGGTCTGTTTTCCGAATAGGGGCAGAACTGTCATGGTTTCCTTCACAGGATACCATGTTGGGCTATCTTTCATGGAAGTTGGGTGCGGATCATATAAATAGAAGACATGTTGCCCCTTTACAAGGGCATACATTTGTTACGATATCTATTAATAAGACCGCCGGTGTTCTTTCCAGCGGTCTTTTTGCTGTGTCCCTTTCCTTCCATGACAAAATATTTAATTTTTTTTTGTAGAGGGAGTGTAATGATTAATGAAGACCCGCAACGATTCAGAAGTTTCACTGAAGGCAAGTCTCAAAGCACGACATATGACCATGATCGCTCTAGGTGGATCCATTGGAACAGGACTCTTTCTCGCTAGTGGAAGTGCCATCTCCTCTTCAGGTCCTGGTGGAGCCCTACTCGCTTATGCTGCAGTAGGTTTAATGGTATATTTCCTCATGACCAGCTTAGGTGAGCTAGCAACCTATTTACCAGACTCGGGTTCATTCAGCACGTATGCTTCAAGGTTTGTTAGTCCCGCCTTCGGTTTCGCTGTAGGCTGGAACTTCTGGTATAACTGGGCCGTAACCATCGCAGCAGAGTTAGCTGCAGCTACGGTTATTATTAAATATTGGTTCCCAGAAAGCTCCTCCGCATTATGGAGCCTCTTATTCCTACTTATTATGTTCGGATTGAATTTCCTATCTACTAAAAGCTACGGGGAGTCAGAATATTGGTTCGCTATCATCAAAATTATAACGGTCGTTATTTTCCTTACTGTAGGCGTACTGATGATCTTTGGGGTCATGGGTGGAGAAGCTGTAGGAATGAACAATTTCAATCTTGGAGGCACACCATTTCACGGGGGTTTCTTTGCCTTCGTTGGCGTATTTATGGCTGCAGGTTTCTCCTTTCAGGGAACGGAATTAATAGGTGTTGCTGCGGGTGAAAGTGAGAATCCTCGCAAGAATGTGCCACGTGCTATTCGTCAAGTATTCTGGCGCATTCTTATTTTCTATATTTTTGCTATATTCGTTATTGGAATGCTAATCCCTTATACCGATCCTAGTCTATTGAATGCTGAACTGAATAACATTGGAGTCAGCCCATTCACTCTAATCTTTGAGAAGGCTGGACTTGCTTTTGCCGCGGCGCTCATGAATGCCGTAATTCTAAGTTCTGTCCTCTCAGCAGGAAACTCGGGGATGTATGCTTCAACACGTGTCCTTTATTCTATGGCTAAGAATGGACTAGCACCTAAGTTCCTTGGCAAGTTGAATCGACGTAGCATTCCAATTAATGCACTACTCCTAACGACTGCCGTAGGAATGCTAGCCTTCCTTGCTTCCTTCTTCGGTGATGGTATAGTATACAACTGGCTACTTAACGCTTCTGGTATGTGTGGATTTATCAACTGGCTAGCTATAGCGGTCTGCCATTATCGGTTCAGACGTGCTTTTCTAGCTCAAGGACATTCCCTTGCTGAGCTTCCATTTCGTGCGCGTTGGTTCCCTGCTGGTCCGATCTTTGCCTTTATCTTATGTTTAATCGCAATATTTGGACAGAATCTTGGTGCTTTTAGTAGTACATCCATTGATTGGTACGGCATTGTCGTATCTTATATCAGTGTTCCCCTCTTCCTCATGATCTGGTTCGGTTATCGATGGGTGAAGAAAACTAAGGTTATTCCATTAGATCAATGTGATCTAACTACCATAGATAAACCATAGATAAAATTGATCTTGACTAATTGTATTCCACTGATGTAAATTTATTGAAATCATTCAAATCATTTAAAAGCGTTAAACAAGGACTTAAGCTTCAATATCGAATCGTACCAGAGAGGAAATCCCTGTGCTGAAAGGTTTCCCCCTTCCGATTGAAGTCTCCCTACCTTGTAGCTGTAGTAGATATTTATTATCTCTACCGGGAACATTCCCGTTATCCAATAAGTAATCGTCCGATCCATAAGGACGACTAAAATTAGGGTGGTACCACGAACGCATTCGTCCCTTTCGAATGCGTTCTTTTTGTTGTCCAATAGAATAGGAGGATTTGTATGCGCCAGAGTCATTTATTTGCACCAACATTACGCGAAGTACCTTCTGAAGCCGAAGTAATCAGTCACCAACTCATGCTAAGGGCAGGTTATATCAGACAATTAGCCTCTGGAGTGTATACGTATTTACCATTAGGCTGGCGAGCACTACGTAAGATCGAACAGATTGTCCGTGAAGAAATGGAACGTGTAGGGGCTCAAGAGCTACTCATGCCTGCTCTCCAGCCCGCCGAACTATGGAAAGAATCAGGAAGGTATTCGGAATATGGGCCAGAACTTATTCGATTACATGACCGGCATAATCGTGAATTTGCTCTTGGTCCCACACATGAGGAAGTTATAACGAACTTAGTAAGTAACGAGATTAGCTCCTATCGGAAATTACCGGTGACATTGTTCCAGATTCAGACCAAGTTCCGTGATGAACGACGTCCACGTTTCGGCTTACTACGTGGAAGAGAATTCATTATGAAGGATGCCTACTCCTTCAACCCAGATTACGCTAGCTTAGATCAATCCTATCGGATGATACATCAAGCTTACACAAATATCTTTCATCGTTGTGGATTAAATTATAGAGCGGTAGAGGCCGACGCGGGTGTCATTGGAGGCGAAGGTGAAACGCATGAATTCATGGCGTTGGCCAACATCGGAGAAGATACGATTGCCACATGTACACACTGTGATTATGCTGCAAATCTAGAAAAGGCAGAATCAGGCCCGATACGTACGTTATCTCCAGATAACATAGGGAATGCTGTGGAGAAATTCCATACGCCTAACGTTCGTACTATTCATGAACTCATGGTATCTCTACAGATCGAAGCACAACACATATTTAAGACCTTGATATATGTTGTGGATGGCAATCCAATAGCTGTTGTAATCAGAGGCGATCATGAAGTGAACGAGGTTAAGTTGAAGCATCATCTTCATGCTCAACAGATAGAACTAGCTGATTCATCCACAACCGCACAGGTAACGGGAGCCCCTACTGGATTCGCTGGCCCAATTGGATTAGTAATCCCTATTCTAGTCGATGAAGTTGTGGCTCATAGTCACCATGGAATTACAGGTGCCAATGAACAAGACTATCATTGTCGCTATGTTCGTCCGGGCTCTGATTTTCCACTTGATCACGTAGGTGACTTTCGTAATGTTGTGGAAAGTGATCCATGCCCACGTTGCAACAAAGGTTCATTGAATTTCTGTCGGGGTATCGAAGTAGGTCATATATTCAAGCTAGGGACTAAATATACAGAAAATCTGGGCGCTGTGTACTTAGATCCTACAGGAAAAGAACAAGTCATGGTGATGGGATGTTACGGTATCGGTGTGTCTCGCATATTATCAGCTCTCGTGGAACAAAGCCATGATGTGCAAGGGATGATATGGCCTATATCCATTGCACCGTTTCAGGTGCACGTCATCCCTGTTTCCATTAAAGACTCAGCGCAGATGGAGATCGCCGAACATATCTACCAATCTTTATTAAATCAAGGTGTCGAAGTCCTATTCGATGATCGCGATGAACGTCCTGGCGTTAAATTCAAGGATTCCGACTTAATGGGGCTTCCTATTCGGATTATAGTTGGTAAACAAGCAATCCAAGGGAATATTGAATTTAAAGAACGTATCCACACAGAATCTAGCATCATGACAATTGAAGACTCATTATTACGCGCTTTAGAGGTCGTTAATATGATGTAACAAGTAGAAACTTATTCTCGCAAGATACTGCTACGGCGGATTGTCCTTACGATCGCTGTTGCCATCATATTTCTTGATTATATACCGCTTATAGCGGTAGAAATCCGATGGCAAAGGCGAGCACTCCGTTCCTCCAGGACAATTCCACCCCCTGCGCTACTTCTTATTCTGAAAGCACTGATTATGATTTAGAGCCTTTTTAAAAAAAAATCCGTTTTCGGTTTTATTCTTAAATGAACTTTAACAAGCTAAAATAGGCGACTTTTCGTTTGATTTATGAACGGAAGGTCGCCTATCTTTACGCTCTGGTTATCCTTTTCAAAATAGGTATCAACAATCCCACAAATAGATTGTGTGAATGATGCCTAAAAACGGAATCACTATTAAGTTCGAAGTAGCGAAGAGAACGGAATTGTCCTGAAGAAGCGTTAGCGTTCGCCTACAAGCTTTCCGTAGGAAAGCTACATCGGAAGCATAAGCTTGCCCATCGGATTTCAACCGCTTCAAGCAGTATACAATCAAGAAATCGGAGGGCAACAGCGATCGTAAGGACAATCCGTTATCGTAGCGGCACACTAACAACTTTTTTCTGTTCTTTACTTTGTATCTTTTATGGAATCATTAGTCCCATATCATGTGCTGCTTCTACTAAGTATGGCGCATACTCATGAAGTGTATCAATAGAAAGTCGGTTAACCGGTCCTGATACAGAGAGAGCCGCAGTCACGATGCCCTGTCGATTCGCAATAGGTACTGATATGGCTGCCGCACCTGGCTCTCTCTCCTCGAAGCTCATGGCATATCCACTAGCCAGAATCTCCTGTAATTGTTCCATATAGTTATTACGATCAATCCATGCAGGCCATTCTGGATCTTCTAGCAGTTTCTTTTGCTCCTCAGCTGACGCATATGCAACAAGAACTTTACTTGATGCACCCACATATAACGGAAGTCGTGCACCCACTTGAGCTACACGCCGAATAGCTTGGTTACTCTGTACCGCCTGAATACGTAGTCTTTCTTTCCCTTCTCGTAAATACAGGCTAACCGTTTCACCTAAGCGGTCTCGTACTTTCTCCATGGCTGGTAACAGGATTACCGCAGGATCATCGCTTCGTGACAAATGCGTGGATAATTCCCATATCTTCATTCCAAGACGATACTTCTCCGTTGCAGCATCTCTACTAACAAAACCTCTCTCTTCAAGCGTCGACAACAAGCGATGTACGGTGCTCTTATGAAGCCCAATTTTCCCCGATATTTCCGTCAACCCCAGATCAACATTGGTAGTAAAACATAATAATATATCAAGTGCCCGTTCTACGGACCGAACTGTCAATTTGCGATCTTCCAATCTGAATCGCCCCTCTTTGTCGTTTCATCACGTGAAACTTGGTTACATAAATTATATGAAATTACCTGAGGAAAGTCTACATATTACAATTAGCTAACAATTGTCCAAACTACATTGACATTATTTTATGAGGGGCATACGATTAATAAGACCTAAGGAGGGGCTCATATGAACATGTTATCTAGGACTAATGCCCCACAATCTGAACCAATTCAACAGTTCATGGAGAAAGCACCACCACGATTTATTCGTGTTAAACATATTATAGTTGCTTTAGTTCTATCGATTATCTTTTTTCTAGCGTTTTGTTTCGTTGCACTTCATGCTTACATTGCTTGGGTCTTATCCAATCCTACAGTAGCGCCGATCTACTCCGATCCCTTAACTGCCAAATCAATGGAGTATGAGGATGTTGCCTTTCCTGCTCTTGATGACAGCCGTATGATGCATGGTTGGTATATCCCTGCTGAAGGATCCAAAAGAACCATCATATTCAGCCATGGTTATGGAGCGAATCGCGAGGAATCATGGGTTCCTATGTATGATCTTGCTCATTATGCACATAGTCTCAACTATAATGTACTTATGTTCGACTACGGTTTTGCTGCTGAGTACAATAAAGACGTTGCTACGGGTGGCAAAATTGAAACACAGCAATTACTAGGCGCTATTGAACTTGCTAAAGAACGTGATGCTGGACAAATCATCGTATGGGGCTTTTCTATGGGGGCTGGCACAGCACTTCAAGCGGGTCTGCAAACAGACGATGTAGATGCCATGATTCTTGATAGTTCCTTTCTTTTGGAACCCGATACATTATATCACAATATAAAAAACCAGATAGCTCTACCACGTCATCCTTCGTTAGAAATATTAGAACTACTCTTCCCAGTATTAAATGGAACTAGCCTCAGTCAAATTCCATATAAGCAAGTGAAAAGTGAAGATTACCCATTCCCTACTTTCTTCATTCATGGTACAGAGGACGAGAAGGCTCCTTATGGCATTGCCGAATCGTTAGCCTCTAATCAGACTAACCCGCTCTCCGATGTGTGGATCGTAGATGGAAGTCATCATGAACTTATCTTTCGCGAGCATTCTCGGGAATACTTACGACGCGTTTCTTCATTCCTTGAAGATGTGAAAACCAACCTTAATACCTCACTTCTAGAGGAATAGCCATATGCTATATTACAATCATAAGTTTTGAGAAGCCCGGAATCCTCAGATTCCGGGTTTTTCATTATCATATCAACATATAAAAACCTCTGCTGAATACAATGTCGTAATGACATGTTTTTAGGGAGGATAATTATGCTATACGGGTATGGATCTATGTTGCCAATACGCATTTTAGAAGAGATACAGTTTTGGAAAAACCAAGAATCTGAACACACGGTATTCATCCAAGCGGTCATTCCTAATCTAGAGATCCCTTATGCAAATCTACTTACCGAATGGGCGTTGGTATTTCATGAAAGTGAACTCAGCGCGAGGACGCTATTAGATCAATCTCTTTCATCTGATACAACTTCATCCCCATTTCTTCTAATAGAGACAGAACAGTTGTTATCTCTCTCATGTCTTCAATCCCATGAATTTATTCGACACCTATTCAGCATTAAAGAGCACAGCGTTGCCATACGTGAAAATTCATTGGCCAATACTGTGCTTCTACATATTATTCGTGAATCAGAATACTTCTTACATACGCTAGATACATTAAATCAACCTGGTATATTTCAGAATCAACTTCTCCAACCCACATCTTCCCACTCAAAAGAAGAAAAGGTCGTTCATCTTCATACATCATCAGAGGCGAAAACCCCCTATTAAGAAACGATGATCGGTATTCGACTAGGCTGCCGCTACGATAACGGATTGTTCTTCCGTTCGCTGTCAATCTCAAAAGCACATTGCCTCTTGTGAAGGCAATAGAGATAGAGCAGAACAAAAGCATAAATGGCCTCGCCGTCCTTTAGCGGCGAAGAAACGTTTAGCGTTGAAATATAAGACTATTTATAAGGAAATACTTATAAATTCTTATATTTTAAATAAAGGCGATTTCCCATTCGATTCCGAATGAAAAGTCGCCTTTATTTATTTGAATGAATTGAAGTGGTCTCCTCAAATCGCCAGAGCCACTTGATCATTTGGAGTGAATTCCTGTTCATGCCGTTTTCCTATCCTTTAACGAGGGATAGGAACTCCGCACGACTTGCAGAATCTTCACGGAAAATCCCTCGTACAGCGGAAGTAACCGTCTTGCTTCCCGGTTTCTTAACACCACGAGAGCACATGCATAGATGCTCGCCTTCTACGACAACCATCACGCCATTTGGTTGTAATACTTCGTTAATAATATCTGCAATTTGAGATGTTACACGCTCCTGTACTTGCAAACGGCGAGTTACAGCCTCAACTAATCGTGCAAATTTACTAAGCCCAGCAATTTTGCCACTTGGGATATATCCGATGTGAATTTTACCAAAGAATGGCGCCATGTGATGCTCACATTGGCTGTAATACACAATATCTTTCACGATGACAAGTTCCTCATGGTTCTCATCAAAAGTCACGCCTAACACATCACGAGGATCTACATCATACCCTGCAAAGATTTCTTCGTACATGCGAGTAACCCGCGCTGGTGTCTCAAGGAGTCCCTCACGCTTAGCATCCTCACCAATTAGATTCAAAATTTGTTCAATATGATATTCAATCTTCTCACGATTATTAACGACTTCATTATTTACATAATCTTTAACTCCAGACACAAGTATACCCTCCCCTCACGGCCATTTCCCGGATTGAAAGATTACTTACCTTTACGGCTTTGGCCTTTCTTTGGAACAGCCGGCTGATTCTTCATCATCTGCTGTGCTTTCTGCATCTGTTTACCATTCAGATTATAGCCCATCTGTTTGGCCATTCTTTGCAACATTTGTGGATCACTCTGCATCTTTTCCATCTGTTTGCGTAAATAAAACACGCCTATAAAAAATCCCCCAACTAATCCAACAATTAACGTAATAATAGGAAGTGCAATAATCATTTCGGCCACCTCAATATTTACAATAGTTTGTCTAACTTGTGTAGACACGAACATATCATAGCATGTCTACAAGAGGCTAGCAAATATAATTCTAGATAAGGACTTCCTCAATAAAGACGGTCGTTTCTATGGCTAAATCGATCTCTTTTACATCTAGATGGTCACCGATACCACTTCTTATAATACGTATTACAGGTCGTCCAGGTAGACCTCGATGTTGACGTACAACAACACCCGTCTCATTCGTTGATAACCGAACTCCCGTACCATTCGGATAGATTGAAACCATTCTTGTAAATTGAATCAGCACTTCCCGATCTAGTTCAATTTCCGACATAGCCATCATCTTCTCACAAGCCTCATGTGGAAGAAGTGCCGTTTCCCCATGCATATAACTGATCAAATGATCGAAGGTATTAGCAACCGCAACAATCTTAGCATAAATATGAATCTCATCCCCTACAAGTCCTCGGGGTTGACCTAACCCGTCTACCCTTTCATGATGTTGCAAAGCAACGTGAGCAATTAAGAGGTTAAGTTCTCTCTTATTCTTCAGTTTCTCAAATCCACGCCAAGTATGATGATTTCTCATACCAGGAGTTATCTCTGCATCCCTTGAAATCTTATTCTTTCCAATGTCATGTAGCAGTGCACCTGTAGCTAACTCTTTAGTCTGAATGTAATTCAGCCCTATATTAATGCCCATAACGGTAGATAATAGACAGACGTTCATGGCATGAACATATTCTGCATTATCGGCAGTTCGAATGTCCGTTAAATGAACAAGTAATTCTCTGTTACTCAATACATCTGTCATGAGCTCATCGATATTCTTACCTATTCTTCGCGTGTTCCACTCCTTACCAGAGCGTACAGCTTTAAACGTATCACTTATTCCCTGAATGAGACTCTGCTTCGTGGCTTCTTCTAACATTTCACCAGTCTCTACATCATCATATAGAGGATCCTGGATATACAACATCGTTACACCAATTCGATTGAGCGTATTGATCATAAATACGGTTAATTGAACCCCTGCGCCGAGTAGTACCGTCCCATTTGACGTGTACACAGACTTTCCAAGGTACTGCCCTGTCTCTACATCTCCAATACTTACATATCTCATAAATCTTCCCCTTACATTTCCTAATTAACTTATTATCTGTCGGGTAAAGCCCCCTCTAAAGACAACAATTGACTCTTGATCTCGTGGCCGTAAGCATAGCCTGCAAGAGAACCATCTGTACCCATTACACGATGGCACGGTACGATAATCGATACCGGATTTTTATTACTAGCTCCACCAACAGCTCTCACCGCTTTAGGACGCTCAATGGCCTCCGCTAATTGTTCATAAGAGCGAGTCTCCCCATAAGGAATATCGGCAAGTTGGCTCCATACTTGTAGTTGAAATAATGTACCTCTTAAATCTAGTGGAAGATCAAATTGTTTACGCTCACCATCAAAGTATTGATGTAATTGAGTTTTGGCCTCAGATAGACGGTCGCCATCCTGTATAAATTCAGCGTTTGGTGCCCAGTTTCGTGCCCATTGCTGTATGATTGCCTCTTTTGTAGTAAAAGAATCCATTTCAATTAAACATATTCCCTTGGATGATTGAAACACCGTTAATATCCCAATGGGTGAAAGCATCTCATCATAATAAATAATCTCGTTAGAACGCTCTTCTACCATCGTAATTACCGGTTCTAGATTTTCTTTCGCTTTCATTAACATTTCTTGTACGTTCACATCTTCTTCTACGTGTATTCCTTTGTTTATGCTATTCAAAGCTTCCTCTCCTCCAATACGTCCTAGTGCCCATGCAGCGGTTCCTCTCATTTCATAACGAGGGTCCTTTAACAGCACTTCTTCAAGTCTTGGTACGGCGGATCGATCTTTAAAATTACCCAATGCAATAATTGCATTGCGCTGCATAGGTTTCTTTCCTCTCCAAGCCGCCGCACTCTCTCCGAATTTCTCTTTGAATTCTCGGTTACTAAGATCAAGAATGGGTAGTAATAGTGGTTTCGCTATTTCAGGATCAGGAAGTAACTCCCTGTTATGATCCCAGCTCTTCCCCTTATTCTTAGGGCACACAATCTGACATGTATCACAACCATAAAGGCGATTTCCGATCTTAATCATTTGTTCTTCTTCTAATAGGCCCTTTGTTTGTGTCAAGAATGATATGCAACGTTGAGCATTAAGTTGTCCTGGACCCACAAGAGCTCCCGTAGGACAAGAATCAATACATTTCGTACATTCCCCACAATCTTCAGTTACAGGGGTGTCTGGTGGGAATGGAATGTTGGTAACCATCTCCCCTAAGTAGATCCAAGAACCCCACTTCGGAGAGATCGTTAGGCAGTTCTTACCACTAAACCCTATTCCCGCTCGCTGTGCTACAGCTCTATCAACTAGTGCACCCGTATCTACCATACTTTCAATCACGGCATTAGGGACACGTTCTTTAATGAAATTCTCAAGCTTGCTCATCGCTTCTCTTAATACGTGATGATAATCTCTTCCCCATGCAGAGCGAGCTAATATCCCTCTATTAGCTCCGGGTACCGATTTCGGTGGATTTACCATTTTGGATGGATAAGCCACTGCAATGGCAATCAATGATGTCGGTTGTGATGAAGGTAAAGCAGGTGTTATCCTTTTATCTAAATCAGGTTCTTCAAAACCTGAATCATATCCATTATCTCGATGCTGCTGTAAGATGGACTTCAATGAAATAAAAGGATCTGCCGTAGCAAATCCTATATCATCTATTCCAAGACTAGATGCAGCTAATTGAATATCCCTTTTTAGTTGCTCCCATTCGGATAGCGAGGGAGCATACAGCGACTGTACATGTTCTAATGTCATCTCCACATCGTCTCCCTTTTTATATAATCAGCCTATAGTCCTTTAAGTTTGTTTAATGGCCAGAATACAAATTCTGCTCTTCCCACAATCAAATCTGATGTAACTGTCCCGAAATAACGACTGTCTTTGCTCGCTCCTTGGTGACGATTATCACCCATAACGAAATATTGATCTTCTTCTAATGCGATCTCAGAGAAGTCTTCATCTTGAATGCTCACATCAATGTATTCTTCTTGTTGCAACTCACCATTTAAATATAACTTGTGTTCTATAACTGCTACCACATCACCCGGAACACCGATCACACGCTTAACAAGGAACTCTTTTTTAGTATCGTCATCACTTGGATCGTGTAGAACAACCACTTCACCCTGTTTAGGTGACGTGAAGTCATATATTATTTTGTTTACAAACAAACGCTCTTGCTCTACTAAAGTAGGTTCCATCGATTGCCCTTTGACCATGGATAAATTAAATACAAATACATTAAGCAACATCATAATTGCAAAGACAACTACTACTGTTTTTACCCAATCCCATAATTCAGACTTCCACCCTGGTTTAGATTGTTCTGGCTTATTGGGGGATGTAGAACTACCCGATGTTATGCCATTTTCTTGGTTCATGATACACCTCTTTTTATACTAATTTGTTGAAATCAGCCTATAAATAGAAAAGCATATCTGCTCCGCTTTTGCAACGGTTGCGAGATATGCTCTATATTTAAAAAAGTAAAATGCCCTGTTTATTTATATCTCTATTGTAACTAACTCTATACATGTGCAACAATACTAAGTTTCTGGAAAGCTTCAAAAATTTTGTTAGCACCATAACCCATTGCCTCAAATAAAGGCATTGCGGTAAGATTATGCTCATCTCCAGCAATCATAATACGACTTACTTTACGTTGTTGGAAACGTTGTTCCATAGTAGTAACAAGGGCTTTACCTATCCCTTTGCGGCGATAATCTGGGTGAATAGCAATTCTAAAATAGCACCCGTGGTTGTTCTCAATCGTTCCGATTAAGGCCCCCACTATCTCGCCATCTCCTTCTGCTACCATGATCAGGTCAGAATCCCATGAAAGTTGTCTAGAAAAAGGTTTAATCGTATTTTCAAAACAATCTTCCGACAAAGCAACCTTAAGAAGTTCAGTTACTGGATTACAGTCACTTAACTGAAAGGAACGAACATGCATAAATTAAATCTCCCTTTTCGTCAGCTTTATTCGGTTTACAATAAAAGTTACTTAACGAACCAACTTTACATATCCCGAATATATTAATTACGACAAATAACCTGAAAATCCTTCTTGCTAGTCCATTAAACCACATTTCTCTCCATAAAACACTTGTTTTCTTATGAAAGCGCTTTATATCTCTCTTTTTTTCTATATAATAGAAGACCAACTATTGATTTCTAGTTTCTGTTATCATAATTTTTTATCAAATAGGATATCATAACTAAGGTTTTGTAATTAAAATTGAACAAACCGACTTTACAAACATAAATGTTGATTTAATCTGTTAAATACGGTTTAATAATATAGTAAGTCTACATATGTTGATGAAGGATGCTTACGCATTTCCTTTATTCATAGATAATCAATCAATAACAATACGCAGGAGGTAATTTACCATGGCATTTCAACTACCATCACTACCTTATTCAAACGATGCACTAGAACCACACATCGATGCACAAACAATGGAAATTCACCACGATCGTCACCATAACACTTATGTAACAAACTTGAATGCAGCACTGGAAAAAGCTCCTGAGTTGCAAAACAAAACAATTGAAGAATTGCTTACAGGTCTAGGAAGTGTACCTGAAGAAATTCGTACTGCAGTTCGTAACAATGGTGGTGGGCACGCAAACCACAGCCTTTTCTGGGAAATCATTGGTCCAAACGGTGGAGGCAACCCTACTGGAGAATTAGCACAAGCGATTGATAGCGAACTTGGTGGTCTTGATAAATTCAAAGAAGACTTTGCTAAAGCTGCTACAACTCGATTCGGAAGTGGCTGGGCATGGCTTGTTGTTGGTAAAGACGGTAAGTTAGCTGTAACAAGCACACCGAACCAAGACAACCCACTTAGTGAAGGCCTAACCCCAATTCTTGGTCTTGACGTATGGGAGCATGCTTACTACTTGAAATATCAAAACAAACGTCCTGATTATATTTCTGCTTTCTGGAACGTAGTAAATTGGGATGCCGTTGCTAAACGTTACGCAGCTGCTAAATAATTTCAATATAATAAGTTAAAAATGATCCACCCTATGAGGGCGGATCATTTTTTTAAATATATGAAGTATCTAAATATTTATAAAGAGCTACAATCCCCTATTCGTTCGCTGTTCTTCGAAGTAAGCATTAATAATCTTAAGAAATACATTAGGGAAAGCATATGATGTCATTTCTTCTTCAGTAATCCAGCGATAATCAGTGATGGTATCTCCAATTTCCGTCACATCTATCGTATAGGGCCCTATTTGCTCCGTTACTAGTAACTGATCCTCTTCCTTGCATTTATACACTTGTAGATGCCAGCGAATGTGACTGAAGATATGTTCTGCATCCATGAAATGATCTATAGGTCTCGCTGGAATACCCTCGGTTAGTATCTCAGCACCTAATAACTCCTGAGCACGTTGATCCGCCATTCTAGCTCCTCGACTCACTGGGGATAGGATATGCGGAAGTTCCCACATTCGAGCTAATAATCCACTCTCTGGACGTTGTCTAATTAATATTTGTCCAGTATGATTTCCTTCTCCTTCAATTAAAGCAACAAATCTTTGTTCCGGACGCGGTGGTTTACTCTTCGATTTGATGGGAAGCTCACTTTCTTTCCCTTCCAGTCTTCCTTCACAATGCTCCATAACAGGGCATGTAAGACAACAAGGCGACTTCGGTGTACATACTAAAGCTCCAAGCTCCATAAGCGCCTGATTAAAGTGAGAAGCCTGTCCCTCTGGAATGAGCTCCACCACTAATCTCTCCATTAGCGCGCGTGTACTTCCTTTCATGATGTCCTCTTCGATTAGAAAATAACGAGATAACACCCTCATTACATTTCCATCCACGGCTGGTTCAGGTTGATTAAATGCAATACTTAGAATGGCTCCAGCTGTATAAGGACCTACACCTTTCAGGGCAAACACACTTTCCTTGTCATTCGGTACCTGACCTCCGTGTAAATCTAGTACTTGTTGGGCAGCATATTGTAAATTACGAGCACGCGAGTAATAACCTAACCCCTCCCAACACTTTAACACGTCTTGCTCCGGGGCATTAGCCAAGTCCGCAATCGTAGGAAACCTCTCTATAAATCGATTAAAGTAAGGAATGACGGTATCTACGCGTGTTTGCTGAAGCATAATTTCAGATATCCAAATATAATAAGGGTTACGATGGCGACGCCAAGGTAAATCCCGTCGATTCTCGAGATACCATCTCAGTAGATTCTCACTAAAATAGTGTTGTTGTTCAATGTTAGACATGGTGGTTCTCCTTCTCTATCTTATATTCCATGGGGAGTTAATCTAATCTTGTTCATGTAACCGCTCGACGACTGCAAAGGCAGACGCAAGGTCTTTCTGGTGGGTAATACTCAAATGAATACCATAATCCTGTGGTTGTCCAGGAAGGTTCAACTTCTTCCAAGCTTGTTCACTCACATGAACCTCGGGTTTCCCCAAAGCATTTGGAAGGATCTCTATATCTCCAAAACCAATCACAGCTCCAATGCCACAACCGAATGCTTTAACTATAGCCTCTTTGGCTGCAAATCTTCCTGCTGTAAATTCTACCAACTTCGGTCCGCGACTTTGAGCTAAGGTATATTCCTTAGATGTGAGTACTCTTTTCATAAAAGGTTGGCCTATTCTTTCGCTGAGTAGCTTCTCGATTCGCTTAATCTCAAGCACATCATGACCGATTCCATAAATCATTACTTCTCACACCTTCCATCCGAACTTACATTCCTATTGTAACAGTCGTTTGCTGATGTTGCGACATTTCACTAGACATTCTACAAATAATAAATGGAGTGCAACAACTGTTTCCAGTGTACACTCCATTAAAACACCTATTTTACTTATATGTTCAGGAAAACCCTACTTATATTCCCGGGATGGCATTGCGCTTGTGAGCTGTTTTGGTGTAGAAGTCTTCCAGACGTTTCTGAGATGCAGGATTAATTTCCTTACCTTCTAGATAGTCGCTATTCTCATCATAAGTTAGACCTAGTTCATCTTCATCAGTCTGACCTTCCCATAACCCTGCTGTAGGAGCCTTATCAAGAATAGACTGTGGTACGCCTAAATATGCAGCAATCTGACGTACTTGACGCTTATTTAACGAACTTAGTGGTGTGATATCAACAGCACCATCTCCCCATTTGGTATAGAACCCAGTAATCGCCTCTGAGGCATGGTCCGTACCTACTACAATCAAATTGAGTTCGAAAGATAAAGCGTATTGCATCACCATACGTGTTCTTGCTTTGACATTTCCTTTGCCTTTAGGGCTGATATGGCGATGTACCCCAATAGCCTTAAGACCTTGCTCTACTTCCAATGCCACTTCAGTTACAGAATCCTCAATATTGGTTTCCACCGTATGTTTTAGATCAAATGCTTTGGCTACCGCATAACTATGATCGATATCTTCCTGTGTCCCATAAGGTTGGAATACACCTAGTGTCATGTAGTCTTTGCCTGTTTCTTTGGATAATTCATCTGTAGCTAATTTGCACAAACCAGCAGCCACTGCACTATCAATTCCACCGCTAATCGCTATTAGAAGTCCTGTGGAGCCAGCATTCTTCACATAATTTTTAAGAAAAGCCACTCTTTCCTTCACTTCTGATTCCACATTAATAAAAGGCTTAACCCCTAGTTCCGCAATGATCTGTTCTTGTAAACTCATTGTCAAAGCCACCCCGTTTCTCAAAAGTATGTACTCCGTAAATTCATTCCGTAATCATTTCGATCATCGTATAATAAACCCCGGAGTTGTAGGAATACCAACTTCGGGGTTATTATGCAACGAACGCTAGTTATTATTTACACAAACGGTCGAAAGCTTCGGTTAGTTCTGCTGAAATTTCTTGCGCTGATCTGTCTTCAATTTGATGACGTTCGATGAAATGTACAAGTTCTCCATCTTTCATCAATGCAATAGAAGGTGATGATGGCGCGTAAGGAGCGAAATACTCACGTGCTTTCGCTGTTGCTTCTTTATCTTGCCCTGCAAACACCGTAAATAATTGATCTGGTACTACATTATGTTGCAATGCATTAGCTACTCCTGGACGACATTGCCCTGCAGCACACCCACAGACTGAATTAATAACAATCAAAGTCGTACCTTTAGCGTTAGGCACTGCTGCCTCAACTTCCTCAGGTGTAGTAAGTTCCTTAATTCCTAGACTAGTTAATTCATCCCGCATAGGTTGAATCATATCTCTCATATATCGATCAAAAGACATAGACATTCTCATTCACTCCTCTTGTAAGCATAGATACAATTATAAATCATTAATATGATTATACCTATTCTGAATGTTTGAAAGCAAGCAACGGAGCAAGATGAGCCACACTTTTTACCAATATATCGCTTACTACAGGGAAAATACGATTACAAAAGTAGTACCCTTACCCTCCTCAGAATGCACCGTAATTTTACCATTATGATGTTCAACAATACTAAGGCATAATACCAACCCGAGGCCTGTACCTTGCTCCTTCGTAGTGAAGAAGGGAACAAATAAATTATCTAACTTATTCTTCGGAATACCACATCCTGTATCCTTAATAATCAGTTCTACACTATTTAGTTTCACTATAGTCTGTATGGTAAGTTGCCCATTCACATTCATGGCTTCCATTCCATTACGGGCTAAATTTAGAATTAACTGTTTAATTTCTTTGGCATTCAAATGCAGATCAGGGATATTCTCTTCGAGCTCTAGCTCAATCGTCTGACCTCGTAAATTAGCATCTGCCCACAATAGTGGACTCAGGTCATATATAATTTTATGTAGGTTATATTCTTCTTTCTCAGATGCTCGGTTCTGTGCAAGGGATAAGAAATCATTAATAATACCGTTAGCACGATCTAATTCTTCCATAACAATCCGATAATAATGATCTAGTGAACTTGGGCTCTTCTCATTCATAAGTTGCAAAAAACCACGTACAACAGCCATAGGGTTACGGATCTCATGGGTAATGCTTGCGGCCATTTGGCCTACTAAGCTAAGTCCTTCTATGTTTCCGAGCTCACTGCGAAACTTCTCAAGCTCTGTAATATCTTGAATGACTAATACAGCTCCCAGAATCTCACCTGTAAAGGAGTTCGTAAGTGGCGAAATGTTCATATAGTAAATTTTCGAGTCATTCTGTGTCAATTCGTGACCCATAATTACGCCTTGAAGGGCTTGAGCGATTCGAAGTTCTATTTGCTGCTTCTCCACCATATCGTCCGTAAACATGGTTATGGATTGCCCAAGAACGTCCATTTTTGTCAATCTAGGTTTAGTTGTCTTAAACAAACTCATCATCATTTCATTAACACTAGACACTCTTCCATTTCGATCTAAAGAAGCCATGCATAGTGGCGCAACATCCATGACTTGCTGTAATTTATCCTCTTCTCGCAAATATTTCTCTGACATCCCCATAATCTTTTCCTTAAGAAGTAGCCTCTCAAATGAAATTTCAATCAAATAGATAACCATTGCTCCCCATAAAAGACTAATAAAGAAATAGATGGTAATCATAATAATAGTATTCATATCGTAGAAGCTAGGATCCCCCCCATATAGTAATGGAGAGATGCATAGCAATAACATGGCAGGTAATAAGCATAAAATAATTCGCATCATTTTTTCTTTTAGAGAAGCTTTTAGAAAATGAGAAGAAGTCCAAAATAATACAGGGTACATGATCATACCTGTATGAAGAAATACGCCTCCTACAGAGCAAACTTCTGTAAAGATAAAATAAAACGTAATATGAAGAATAGCCAAGGGTACACCTGATTTATAACCCCCATACAGAATGGCTACAAAAAGAGGAATAATACCCATATTCAGCGGTATAACCCCCACATAAATCTCAGATGAAAATAAAGAACATAACATCATACTCACGGCACTAGATAAAACGATAACCATCGTAAAACCAATGGAGTCTAGGTTCTTGGAATTGCGTTTTCGGCGTACATATTTATCAAGGATCAGAGGAAAAAGAAATACAAATGAGCCGGATATTAATACCTGCAACAAGATATTTTTAAGGATAATATAAATATCCATCCCTCCTCTCCTACCTAAATACTATTCACGTGTTTATTAACCCGATTAAATCATAGCCTTCAAGATATTACAATATATTCTAATTATATATCTTACTAGAGTTGTTGTAACCTATATCTATTTGGTATGATCCATAATAGACAAGAATGGAATGATTGTTCAACTAAGATCAGGGTTACATGCTAAAGGAGATTATGTAATGAAATATGATGTAATTGTTGTAGGTGGAGGCCCATCTGGACTCATGGCCTGTGTAGCGGCTGGTAGTAAAGGTGCTTCCGTTCTACTTATAGATAAAGGAGATAAACTTGGCCGTAAGCTAGGAATATCCGGTGGAGGACGTTGCAATGTGACGAATGCCAAGGAGACTGAAGATTTAATTGCCCATATCCCAGGAAATGGTCGCTTTCTCTATAGCGCGTTTGGGCATTTTAACAACCGTGATATTATGGCTTTCTTTGAAGGTCTGGGTATTGCGCTGAAAGAAGAAGATCATGGAAGAATGTTTCCTGTCACCGATAAAGCATCTAGTGTGGTCAACACGTTATTGAGCAAAGTACGCGAATTGGGAGTCAAGATCATGACGCATAGTCCGATTGCGGAGGTTCTTTACGAGAATGGGCAGACAGCGGGCGTGAGGTTAATCTCGGGAGAGCGGATAAAGTCTTCTAGCGTTATCGTTGCAACAGGTGGTAAATCAGTACCACAGACTGGCTCTACGGGAGATGGATATGCGTGGGCAGAGGCAGCTGGACATACCATTACAGAATTATATCCTACGGAGGTTCCTATTGTTTCGAATGAACGTTGGATACACAGTCGTGAGCTACAAGGACTTTCTCTTCGAAGTGTGGAACTATCGGTGTGGAATCCCAAAGGGAAGAACGTAATTCACCATCGTGGTGACTTTATATTCACTCATTTCGGAATATCAGGTCCAATTGCGTTACGCTGTAGCCAATTTATTCGCCAAGTACAAAAGAAGTTCAACGTCAAGGAAGTAGAAATGTCTGTGGATCTCTTCCCAGACTACTCCCCGACAGAACTCGATGCGCTTCTTAAGGAACGTCTAGAATCTGAGCCTAAGAAGGCCATTAAGAATGTATTAAAGGGCCCCATCCCTGAACGGATGATCCCTCTTCTCTTATCCAAGGCAGAATTAGACGGAGATATCACGTATGCTCATTTACAAAAAAATCAGTGGCAAGCTTTCTTAGCTACTCTAAAAAAGTTTAGCTTCTATGTTGTCGGGACCAAATCACTTGATGAAGCTTTCGTTACTGGTGGAGGTGTCCATCTGAAAGAGGTAAATCCCAAAACGATGGAATCAAAGTTGATGCCTGGATTATTTTTTTGCGGAGAGATTCTAGATATTCATGGCTACACTGGGGGATATAACATCACCGCCGCGTTCTCTACAGGTTATACTGCAGGAATGCACGCAGCAGACAACTAATTAATTAAGAAGTAGCGCAGTATAAAGGCAGTACGCCTTTTACTGCGCTATTTATTTAGGATCTAGATCTAGATAAGGTCAACAGCGCCAAAATGTAACTAGTAAACCCATACAAGGTAAACACTAACGGGACCACAAGTAGCCAGCCCCAACCCATACCCAACCAAGATAAAGAAAAGGTCAACGATATAACCACTGTAAAAGGTAGAAGCAGCGTTCGAATGGCTATCGTACGTGCTTGTGCCGTCAGATCTAGCGACCATGGAAGGAGTGCAATCCATTCATCATTGACAAAACGTACCCAATATAGATAATGCCAATAGGTAAATAATATATATGTAGCCAACAGCAGTATACATTTGATTATGATAGGTGGCCAAATCATAGCTAGTACACATACACCGGTAAATTGTACATATAGCTTCAGATCTTGTGGGTTGCGAAATGAGGCTTTTACAGCCGCACCTGCCAAGCGTCTTTCCGCTGAGCGTGAACGGTACAGATATGGTGAGTTTCTGAAAAGCCATGTTTTGGTCCGCGTTGCACGAGGTTTATCGATCGCTTGACTTAACATCAGGCCAGTTAGCCTTACGCGCAGTTTACTATCCTCTTGTACATCATTCATGAACGTACCCTGCATCTTCAATCGGACGCTAATGAACAGAAAGACAATACACAACAATACGAAAGAGATGAGGAGCAATTTCTGCGGCTCCTCCATCCATATGAAAGTAACCTGTGCGTATAAAGAACAGAGAACTCCAATCGTAGGAATTAGAAAGAGTTGCCGTCTCCATCCTACGTAATTCACACTTATCATATGGCGACTCCAAGCAACGATCCAACTCGCGGTTATTGAAAAAATCAAGTAACTTAACGCTTCAACAGCATTTAAGTCTAACCGTTGTACTAGGAATGGCAATAAAATAACAAATACTACAGTACTCGTGATTATAATCATCGTCATACTATATATTGCGCCGCGAAGCATGATTCCGGACATAAAACGATGGGCCCTCCGAATGAACAGTACATCACCCTCTTGCACGAAGAGAAGTATACTCGCTCTGTACATCAAAAGTACCATGAGAGATGGAAATATCGACCCTGGCAGAGCTTCACTCCAGCTTGGTAGCCCCTCCACCCATAAACCATAATACAATCGACCAGATAATAAGACCCCTGGAATTAGAACATAGAGCCATACAGACCAATCCGAAATGGATCGAAAAACAGTCATCTGGTTTCGAGCATGTTCCTTCAACCGACGCCAAAATAGATTGCTGGGTCCTGTAAATTGATAGGTTCCTCTCGACTTCATCCTATTCCCTTCCATTACATCAACCTATCGAAACACTCAAATAACGATGCTTCTGCTGGTTGCTCTGCAATTCTCCGAATATCCCCCAACGTCCCTTGTGCAACTACTTTACCTTCCGAGATCATGATAAATGCATCGCATATTTTCTCTGCCGTATCTAGTACATGCGTGGACATCAATACGCCTGCACCTCGACGGCGCTCCTCCTCCAATAACCCCAGGAAATCTATCGTTGCACGAGGATCCAGTCCGATAAAAGGCTCATCTACAATATATATATCAGGGCATGCTAGAAACCCAATCATCAACATCATCTTTTGTTTCATTCCTTTAGAGAAGCCTGCAGGCAATAGATTCCTCGACTGAGTCATACCGAAACGCGTAAGTAGTTCCTCTGCATGGTGGACAAAAGTTTCATACTCTATTTCATAGGCCGCTGCAGCAAGATCCAAGTGTTCCCATAATGTTAAGTCCTCATAAAATATAGGTTGCTCTGGAATATATGCATATTTACCCGTACCGCCTCCAATAGACACCTCTGCTTGCACATGCTTCAGAAGCCCGAGAATTGATTTGATTGTAGTACTCTTACCCGCTCCATTCGGTCCAATAAGTCCTAATAATTCACCTTGCTTTACCTGAAAGGAGATATTTGAAATACAAGATTCACCCTCGTCGTATCCTGCCCGCTTAATACTAACCTCTAGCACTGTATTCAGTCCCGGTTCGCTAAACATATCCATACATATCTCCCCCACAATCTTTCCCCTCTTATATAGAAGAAACTTTTGTACACCCCTTCAACATTGCTTAACGTTTCGAAGTAACGAAAAGCTTCAATATATTATTAAGAGGCCATCTCTGTTAACCCTTTCGATTGGGCAATGTCGGTATCCTTCTTTTCTATCCAGAATCTAACGAACAGTACACCTAGTCCCAATATGAACATCAAAGAACCGGAGACAATGAAGGCTGCGCCATAAGCCGTTACTAATGCGCCACCTACTATAGGACCACCAATCATCATAGGAATAGCCACGCAAAGCGAGAAAATAGTGATCTCCCACGGAGTTGCATTCCATTTAAAACCCACCAAAGTGAAGATTGCTAGGATATGTAACCAATCTCCTAAATTAGAAATAATCTGTGCAGTAATCAGTACTACAAATGAGCGATTGCCTAGTAAGGGCATTCTAGTGGTCATATTAACACGATTGGATTGATTCAATTCTTCCACTCCTCTAAGGTATAAATCTATATCTATACGATAAGGGATGTGGTCTTGCTCACCATCGGTCTACAGGATGAAATAAGACTTATACGCAAGAATGATCTTATGTGAGACTGTAGAGCGATAATTGCTTTATTTTTAAATATTAAAAAGTGTTGTGATTGTGACAAATCACATGTCCATCATGATAACACTTCGCTTAGTATATAAATATAGTCATCAAATTAAGCCATTTATGAATGTAAAGGCGGTGAGAAGCTTGATTCAAATTCAAGAAGTAGATACTCAAATCTCTCTACACTTGTACCGTGTGTTTGCCAAATCGTTCAAGAGTGTGAATGAGCATGCCGTAATGGGAAGTAAGATCGAAGGCTTCAACCCAACAGCGTTTGCTGTGATGGAAGTTCTCTATTATAAAGGAGCACAACCCATTCAGCAGATTGGCGCTAAGTTGTTACTACAGAGTGGAAATGTCACCTATGTTATAGATAAATTGGAGGAGCGTGGTTACCTCCGTCGCAAGCCTTGCCCTACGGACCGTCGTGTTATTTTTGCCGAGCTGACTGCTGAAGGCGAGCAGCTTATGAACGATTTGTATCCCAAATTCTCAGAACGAATTCATCGAGCACTCAGTGGACTAAATGCCGAAGAGAAATGCCAAATGATCTTACTGCTCAAGAAAATGGGAATTCAAGCGGAGAGACTTTCTCCTTCTATGCGGAAATAGCAAATACGTAAAGAGGTTCCAACTTATACAGTAAAACAAGAATAGATCGACTTTCTTATATTTGAACAAAAGAACCTGAGGGAAAACTTCCCTCAGGTTCTTCGTTATGTTACTACATAAGTTATGATTGTTCTGGAGTCAACGACTCTCCTTCTTCGGAAGGAACTTTATTTCTAAACCTAGTCACTACCAACATGCTGATGATTGCAACGATGGCCATAACGATAAAGAGCGAATGCAAACTTCCCTCCATCACGCTGCGCATACTGAGCCACACAGACTCTGATATGCCCTGATTACCTTCAGGCGTGAGTAACTTATTAATATCTGATTGGTCCAGGTTCTCTGCACCCGGTGTATCTTGTATTAAGTTTGCCATTCTCAAATTGATCCATGAACCAAAAGCAGCTACACCCACTGTCTGCCCAAGCGAACGAATAAACGTGTTGAGCGCTGTAGAGGAACCTCTCAGATGATAACCCACAGAAGACTGTGCAATAAGTGTGAATACCGTGGAAGTAAATCCGAATCCCACTCCATAGATAAATGTAAGACTCAACAAGATCACACTCTGTGTCTCTCCAGTCATGAATGCCATGCCTAGAGCACCGATCACGATACCTAACATGCCAATCACAGTTGTCTTACGCGAGCCTGCTGTAATTAACATTTTCCCACCAATAATAGACCCTATAATCCAACCGATGGACATAGGAGCCATGGCTAGACCCGAGAAGGTGGCATTCTTGCCCAAGACACCCTGAATCCACAGAGGAGTATACGTTGTAAGTCCAATTAAGAGCGCGCCAATGAGCAAATTTGCAATAGACGATACGGCAATATCGCGAATTCGAAAGAGCTTCAGTGAGAGCATTGGCTCCTCTGCTTTGTTCTCTACAATAAAGAACAGAATTAAAAAAATAACTGCAATCACCATACATCCAATTAATAATGGTGAATTCCATGCGAAGTATTGCCCTCCTGTAGCTAGTGAGAACAATAATGCCGTAACACCAATCGTAAATGTAACCGCACCTGCAATATCAACCTTAGCTTTGCGACTTACATTATGTTTGGGAAGATACCGTAGTATAAGGAGGATCGATAAAATACCGAATGGCACATTAAATCCAAATATCCAGCGCCAGCTCCAATAATCAACAAGATAACCTCCGATTAATGGCCCAACTAAGGAAGAAATACCCCAAATCGAGCTAACTAACGCTTGAGCCTTAGCACGTTGTTCAATAGGATAGATATCACCAATAATCGTAAAGGATACCGGAACAATTGCCCCTGCGCCAATCCCCTGAATTGCACGAAAGATGATGAGTTGCTCCATACTCTGGGAGAATCCACACAGCAACGATCCAATGACGAAGATTAGCGATCCGGCTATAAATACCGGTTTGCGACCATAGATATCGCTAATTTTTCCAAAAATAGGCGTGGTGACTGCCATCGTTAGAAGGTAGGCGGTAAATATCCAGCTCATCAGTTGCATCCCACCAAAATGACTTACTATGGCCGGACCCGCAGGTCCAGTAACCGTGCCCTCAATTGCTGATAAGAAGGTGGATAGTAGAATACCCGCCATAATGAAATTTCTTTGTTTACCTTGTATTGAATTCACAACATTTAATTCCTTTCTACTGTTCAATGAAAGATATGCCTCTAGTATTTTACAGTAAATCTAACATGAATGCATCGACTATTTGTTGAAATCCTAACGACTAAAATGCGAAGGGGTTCCAGATCCCTAAGATGTATCCACTTCTGAATCAGAGCGTCCCACTCATCCACCCCAAAAATACTCCATTTGTGAGAGCAGTCACATGGGTGTCGTACAACTCGTTGTAGAGTAAATGAGGAAGATAATAAGGGGGGCAAGTCCATGATCGTTAAAATGAATACAAATGCAGTCTTGGAGAAAATGGCGGAGCTTTGCTCAGCGTTACTGCAACAAGACGAATATAAGGAATTGCGACAAATGATCGACCAATTCACAGAAGACGAGAGCGCGATTGAGCAATATGAGCGATTCTTGGAGAACCATCGTACCCTTCAGCAAAAGGATGCTCAAGGATTAGTACGAACAGAGGCGGAGATCAACGACTACGAACAGGAGGAACGTGCCTTATACAATAATGATGTCATACGTAGATTTCTATATGCACAGAAAGAATTCAACCAACTTCACAATTCAATTAGCAAGTATTTCACTACAGCCATTGAACTCAACAAAATACCAGAGACTAGTGAAATGCAAGCAGGTGGTTGCGGTTGTGGGGGAAGCTGCGGTTGTGGCGGAGAACACTAACTGCATAGCAAACAAGTAGAAACGGGTGCCGTTCTTTTTAAGAATGGCACCCCTTTTGGTGGAAATATAGGGGATAGAGTATTAAGTGAAACCTTTACTCGCTTATAATATAAAGAAAACGGTAGCCCCAAGCTTATGGGACTACCGTTTGCGCTTTAATTCCTCACCTTCTGTTACACAGAAGTATTCATCACGCGCGGAAACAAAACATTATTCTCTAAATGTATATGTTGAAACAGATCCAACTCTAACTCCTGCAGTCTTTGGTAAGTCAATTTATGGGTGGCCGATGCTTCTTCGGGCAGTGTATAATCCCCGGTTATTTCCCGAATTTGTTTAAGGATGGACTCACACGATTCATGCTCATCTTCAAGCTTCTCGATCATACGTCTGCATTTCTGAAATATGAGACCCGATTGTTCTTGCTCAAATCTCTTAATCGCTGGGAACATATCCAGTTCTTCCTTCGGCAGATGACTCATCAGTTCCTTATGCATCTCTGTGAATAACATGCGAACCTTGGTCAGTTCCTGATGACGCGTTCCATCGACATTCTCAATTTCATACAGATATTGTTCGATCTCAGGTAGCGTTCTGTACAAATAACCATGATGCACATTCACGATATGATCAATTAATTCGCTGAATGAACTTTCCATAAAATCAATCTCTCGTGACACTGTTGAAGAAGTTATAGCGATATGCTTCATATTTATACGTACCTCCTGTACTGTACCGATTTCCGAATTCCATCTGACTTTTCCGTCGGCAATCGCCGCCCAACGTCAATCCTTACTTCGGTAATCAATTTATCATGCATTTCCGCTAATGATTGTGATACCAATCACGATCTTAATGCTCTGATCAACAGATTAATAATAATCACAGAGTTATGCAACAAATGTGTAGAATTCGAATAGGACCGATCCAATTTGTACAATTTAACCCTGTGACTGTCCTCACTAAGACGCACTAACCTCTACTCTATAATTAAAAAGAAAGAATTTAATTAGCAGCGCTAATGCGCAGTAAAGTCAAAATCGAAAAATAATAAATTGGAGTTGGTCGAATGGTTAGCTTCATCCAACAAAAAGCAGCCAATCTATTTCCGGGCTATTTCTCAGTGATTATGGCTACAGGAGCTTTGTCTATCGCAACATTTCTACTCGGAATGACCCCGATTTCCAAGGGTTTGTTGTATTTCAATATCGTGGCCTACGCAACATTATGGTTATTAACACTCATTCGTATATTCTTATACTTTCCCAGAATAAAGGAGGATTTGACCAGCCACATTGCTGGTCCCGGATTCTTCACGATCATTGCTGGGTCCTGTGTCTTAGGATGTCAACTTATTATCGTCAATAATAATTATTCCGTCGCCTTTTTTTTATGGTTTCTAGGTATTTCATTATGGGTATTGATCATGTACACATTTTTCTTTGCGGTCACCATTCGAAAGAATAAACCTACTTTAGCAGAGGGGATTAACGGGGCTTGGTTAATTGCAGCAGTCTCAACACAATCCATATCTGTATTAGGTACCTTGCTCTCTCCCTATGCAGTAAATGAAAGAGAAATCATCTTATTCTTTACGCTATGTATGTACTTGCTGGGATGTATGCTGTATCTGAACATCATTGCACTCATCTTTTACAGATTCACTTTTGTGGAACTGAAATTCGCTGCGCTTACTCCTCCTTATTGGATCAATATGGGTGCTGTTGCGATTACTACGTTGGCTGGCTCTACTTTAATCCTTCATTCACAGCATTCGCCTCTCCTCATACTGATTACGCCATTTTTAAAAGGATTTACTTTATTCTTTTGGGTTACAGGAACATGGTGGATTCCTTTGCTATTTATCCTTATGATCTGGCGTCATCTATATCACCGCTATCCATTAACCTATGACCCTCAATTTTGGGGGATGGCATTTCCACTTGCCATGTATACTACGAGCACTTATCAGTTATCGAAAGCCTTAGAAGTTTCCTTTCTTCTAGCTATCCCCCGATTCATGGTGTTTATCGCAATGGCTGCATGGTTACTTGTCTTTAGTGGACTTATACATCATTTATATCTTAGTTTGAAACAGCACTATAGCTCATCGCTTGAGCCTCCAACATAATCATAACCGCAAGAAGAGGATCGAGTTGAATCATCCACAACAACCATGAATGTACGGAAGTAATCGTCGTGACGTCCCCTTATTTATGCTTATGTAGCCACTCGCTATACAGTAATGAATAAATGTAGACATCTTGAAATCCTTCTTCCGTATGTCGATAATCCCGAAGGCGTCCCTCCCGCTGGAAACATTGAGATAAGAAAAGTTGACTTGCCCGTTCATTTCTAGGATCTACTAAAGCCTCTATACGATGGAGCCCCATCACTTCAAATCCAAATTCTAATAACAAACCTATAGCTTCACGCATGTACCCATGTCCCCAGTAAAGGCTAGACAGCTCACACCCGATTTCCCCACGAAATGCCCCTTCCAGTTGCCACATATTGAAGCCACAACTTCCCATCCATTCACCGCTTGCTTTGTTCACAATGCCCCATCTCAACCCATCTTCTGTCTTCGACAAGACGTTCAGAAATTGAATCATCTCCACCGCGCTAGATACATTCTCAAGTTCGGGAATCCCTGAGTATTCACGAACCTCATCTCTCGACCAACATTCAAACAACAATAAGGCATCCTCAACTTCCATCCTGCGAAGCAGAATTCGTTCACTTTCAAGCTTCGGAATGTTCCCGTCGCATATGTACATGTTACACAACTCCCTGTTTTTCCTTGAATATCAACACTCTACCACTAGAATGACCTTTTTCAAACCGAAATATATATATCCCTTCATATGAGAACAAAAAAAGGATAGAGAATCGGGATGTACCCCGAAACCTCTATCCATCTTTCACATCTCTCGTATCTGCTTACATCTCTTCTTGAATATGTTCTTCTTCTAGATCGATCTCTTCATCCTCTTCCTTGACTCTACCGACCAATAGCAACGTAATGATCATCACGAAAGCAATAAGTGCAAGTAAGGGAATCGTAATGAATCCGAACCAATCTAGATAATCTACATTACAAGGTATTCCCACAGAACATGGTGCAACCTTGGCAAATGAAGGAACCATCTGCTCCAAGTAATGATATATCGATATACATCCACCAAGGATACTCAAAGGAAGTACGTAGGAGATGATGTTTCGATCATCTTTATAACTAGCTATCCCCAATAGAATCACCTGAGGGTACATAAATATTCTCTGGAACCAGCAAAGTCTACAAGGCTCAAATAACATGACTTCACTTAAATATAAGCTACCACACGTTGCAACAATAGATACAACCCAAGCTAAATATAGGGAATACGTTCTGAAGAACCCTTTACTTTTCATGGTTATTTCTCCTCTTGCCCCGCACTTTGTACTGTTATTTCCTCATTGATTGCCTTTGCAAGGTCATCATAGTTATAGCCATTCGGATTAGGTATAAATTGCTTACCATTAATAAAGAACGAAGGTGTACTACGCACGTTATTATCATCCGCAATATTCTGGTGCTCGTCTACTTCCTTCTGATACGTCTTCTTCTTAATATCTTCAGCTAACTTATCATAGTCAACAGCAATCTTCTCTTGGCGAGCGAGTTCCACAAGATATTCTGGTGTAGCCCACTCTGTATTCTCATCCTTCTGGTTATCATACAGAGCATGATAATACTTCCAGAACTCTTCATTATTCTGATGGTATACCGACTGTGCTGCCAATGCAGCTGTGTTGGAATCCTTATCTGGATCTATAACTAGGTAGTTCATATAATAAAAAGATACGAGGCCTTTATCTACGAAATCCTTCACTAACTGAGGCTTGAAGTTCTGACTAAAATATTGACAGGATGGACATTTATAATCGCCAAACTCTACTATTTTGACAGGCGCATCTGGATCCCCAACGATCGGTAGATTATCATATGCAAATGAAACCGTGTTGTCTTTCGAACTATCATCCGAATTCGATTGTATGACTAAGAGAACAATCGCAAGGATGACAATACAGGCTCCCGTAATCCACATAATTTTTTGCGTAAGCTTTCTTTGACGTTCTTTCTCGGCCTTACGTATGGCCATTGCATTGGCATTTTTCTTCGGTTTCATGAACCTCTTCTGACCCCTTCCTTCTCACACATTAGATTGTCAACCAAACATCTCACATTTTACCATAAAAAATCTATTTAACTATAACAATTATAGTAACTTACTAGGTTCAAGTCAAACCTTTATAAGCTATATTTCACATCAAAATTGGCTCGTAGAGACTCATTTCTACTATAATCATAGTAGGCTAGTAAATAATAGGTGAGGGGTTGTCGTCATGGCATTATTTCGATGTAACTTTTACTCTGAGGTCCTTGGTTTAAGCACTTCTATGACGGTTATTCTGCCACAACAAACGAGAACGCAGATTGGCATGAGCAACAATATATTAGGAGATAAACATCCAACATTGTATTTGTTACACGGACTCTCCGATGATGATTCAATCTGGCTGCGCCGCACTTCTATTGAGCGATATGTGGCTGAGATTGGACTTGCTGTGGTTATGCCTCAAGTTCATCTGAGCTTCTATACAGATATGGCTCAAGGAAATCGCTATTGGACCTTTCTAAATGAGGAGCTACCTCAACTAGCAAGGTCTTTCTTCCCGTTATCCGATGCAAGAGAAGATAATTATGTAGCTGGATTATCTATGGGTGGATACGGAGCAATGAAGTTAGCACTTCGCCGTCCCGATCAATATGCTGCAGCTGCTAGTCTGTCTGGCGCGTTAGATATGGCTAATGTGATCCATCGGCAAGAACCCCTTGTGAACTATACACACATATTCGGTGATCAAGATATTCATGGCACAGATAATGATATCCTTCATCTACTTCAGCAGTGTAATCAAACAGAAGGGCCTAAACCACTTCTCTATCAATGTTGTGGAACAGAAGATTTCCTATACGAGGACAACCAAACCTTTAGAAAGGCCTGCGCCCACACGGATTTGGATCTAACGTATGAAGAAGAGAGCGGGAGCCATGATTGGGGATATTGGGATGCCAAAATCCAAGATGTATTGAAGTGGCTACCTATACGTAAGCAAGTATAAGCAACTACTCGATCAACACAAGCATAAACGATCTCGTCGTCCTTTAACGACGAAGAAACGTTTAGCGTTGATATAAGCCTATTTATAAGTGGAAATACTTATAAATTCTTATATTTTAAAATAAACCTGACGAAGAAACGCTCGTCAGGTTTATTTATGCTGTTAAATATTATATAGGTTAACCAATCGCTCTAATCTCTACATCAATATTACCTCGAGTTGCATTTGAATAAGGGCATACCTGATGGGCAGCATCGGCTAGTTCTTGCGCTTTGGCTAGATCAACACCGTCAACTTTAACCTCCATCACAACAGCAAGTTTAAAGCCTTCACCCTCTTTGAAAATAGAAACATTCGCCGTCACTTCAGTTCCTGTTACTTCGTTGACTTGCTTCTTCTCAACAACTAAATTCAGAGCACTACCGAAACATGCTGAGTAACCCGCTGCAAAAAGTTGTTCTGGGTTCGTCCCATCTCCACCTGTACCACCTAACCCTTTAGGAGATACAATGTTCAAATCTAATTGTCCATCAGAAGAGACAGCTCTACCCTCTCTTCCACCCTTTGTTGTTACCGTTGCAGTATAAAGTGCATTCATATTCATGTCCTCTTTTCTTTGTAAACATTTATTGGCGCCCTCGCCGTAACCCAATACTAAGTATTACCCCAATGAAAATAAACAAAACAAAAACAGGGCCACATTTATATGACATAGAAAGGGCACATTCGCGAAAATCACTAACGAATGTGCCCTTTATTTCACTATAGATCAGAACTTGAATTACCTAGTCGGTTGTCTCTTGCCGCATATCCCGAATGTTAACATGAGTGCTATAGATCATGGAGTGACTGACTAACTTAAAGTCGGAATAATTCTCCTCTGCGTCAAGTCGCAGAACACTTTCATAGAAGAGCTGATGCTGTTGGTCGATTACAAAGGAAAACGAACCGGCATCCATTGCAACATCGTATTTGCCCCCCTGATTCTGAATAAGCAGTGTGGTAACACCATCACAACCACATCCTTCATTATCATAGAACATTTTGATAACACCAGATTGCTCTCCAAGATTCTCTAGAAGTCTGCGCTCAGCCACAGGTGATATATCCAACTTAATCATCACTACAATTCTCCTTCTTATCCTAATCCATATATTCGTTCAGTTTCTGCATGTTGGAAATCGTAATCTCTCGTGTGCCGTTGATCTGGATAATGCCCAAATCCTCAAATTTGCTGAACTTACGACTGATCGTTTCACGAGTAACACCTACGTAGTTCGCCATTTCTTCCCGTGATAGAGGTAACTTTACCTTGGTATGCCCTTTGTTCAACTTCCCATATTTATGCCCAAGTTCTTGAATCATATAGGCGATACGAATTTCCGGGTCTTTTGTAGCCAGACTTTGGGCCAAATTCTCCGTATGTGCCAATCTTTTAGTAATACTCTTAAGTAGTTTCAGTGAGATGTCCGGATTCTCATCAATGATGTGCTCCATGTCACTCTTGGTCAGCATACAGATCTCCGTATCCGTTAGAGCATACGCACTGAAGTTACTTAATTCATCGCTATTAAAAATGTTTAACTCACCGAAAAAATCACCCGTTGAGAGAATGTGTAAAATCTGCTCCTTACCTTGAGGTGTTATTTTCAAAAGTTTAACATGACCTTGTTGGATGATATATAGTGTATCCGAAGGCTGCTCCTCTACGATCAAAGCTTCTCCCTTACTGTACTTTCTATGCCTTATCATGGCACTGACCTTGGCAAGGTCTTCGTCAGATAACGATGTAAAGATAGGAACTTTGCGGGCGCAGGGTTCCTCCGAGTATTGGCAAGAATGCTTTGTCATAACCTTTCCCCCACAATCATTACTATTCTTCAATAGGAGCAAACTGATCCTGGTCTTCACCGCATACCGGGCAGACCCAATCCTCAGGAAGATCCTCGAATGCTGTGCCCGGCATGACGTCTTCGTCAGGATCACCTATTGCTGGATCATAGATATAGCCACATGGCTTACAAATATATTTTTTCATATTATTATCTCCTTATATCTATATTTAACGTGTTATTTCTATGATCTATTGCTGAATTCTACCATAATTTCATCCAGGCTAGTGTGATTGAGATCAATTCCATCAAGCTTAACATTCTTTTCAATCAACGACTTATACGTGAGCGAAGCAGCAACACCCTCGAAAGATATCACGCCCGATAGAGCACCCTCTTTCATAAAAATACGTGTGTAAGGCTCTTCTTCTACCCGATGTACGCTAGCATCACATTGATGATCATCCACTTGACCCATAGAGAAAAGAGGTGTCTCAAACGAATTGAACAACGTAACTGGCACTGGACGTTGGTAAGCAACTGTGTTGTTGGCCATATTGGCTCCGGCAATCTTCCCTTGTTCAATCGCACTTCCCCATAAGCCTTCTACTTTACCCTGAAATTCGGCAGCATCACCTGCCGCATATATATGAGCAGCGCTGGTCTGCATATTTTCATTTACAATGATGCCCGTCTGTACCAGAATACCTGCATGTTGCGCGAGGGTAACATTCGGTATAATGCCTATGGAGTACACGACGTGCTCACACGGAAGAAATAACCCATTTTCTAGCTCTACACCCTGCACGCAATCTGTCCCAATAATTTGTTTAACACCCCGCCCAATCTCTACATTAGCTCCATAGCTCGTGACTCTCCGTTTAAGGAGCTCTGAGGCTTGCGCATCAAGTTGTCTACCCATAAGACGCGGGCTAGCTTCCACAATCGTTACCTCATAACCCGCATCAATAAAGGACCATGCGGTCTCTATGCCTTGCACACCGCCACCAATCACGCAAATACGATCTCCGTGCTGCAAGCTTGCCTTTAACCGATCCGCATCGTTCATATCTCTAATATTGTGAACATTGCGTAGTGTGGCACCTGTTATGGTTAGCTTTCGATTTGTCGCTCCAGTACATAAGAGAAGCTTATAATAAGAAATAACCTGCCCGTCTGAAGTCACCACTACTCTGTCATCCGGATCAATCTTACTGATTGTAGTCCCGTTATGCACATCAATTCTATTCTCTCGATACCATTTATCCTTCTTTATTAACACTTTCTCGCTGTGGAGATCCGTGAATAACCCTTTGGAAAGCTTAATTCTATTGTAAGGTAGCGTTTCTTCTTCCCCATATATGGAGATTATCGCATCACAGTCGTGGTCCCTAATTGCCTTGGCTGCATGTACGGCAGCTGTACCACTACCGACAATAACATAACGTTTCTCTGTCATTTATATCTTCCTTTCACTTCCTTTTTATGTGAATCAAATCGCGCTGAGCAGTAGATCTGAGACGAACTCGGCTGCATTTCTAATCAAAGTGATTTTCTCCTGCTCCTTAGGAGAAAAACGGACGCGGATTGGGAATTCCACATGGGTCATTCCTGTTGTTTTGATAACGTGTGAAGTACTCTGTACCGTCATGTTCGTGCCGTTCAGATAGTCCTGTACCACCTCAATCGCTTCACCACTCCAGCCGTAAGATCCGAAGGCAGCTGCAATTTTCCCTTCCAGATTCATAGGTTGTAACTTACGTAAAATACCTTCCAAATTTCCGATCATATCCGCATATTTGGTTGATGTTCCGATAAATACAGCATCGGCGGTTTCAATGCTATTGAGAATATCCGTTTCTTCTGCCTTATCCGCATCCCAGAGCTCCACCACAATGTTGTTCTCAGCAAAACAATCTTGCAAGATATGCGCCATCTTCTTGGTATTATTCTTGATTGTAGTATAGACGATAGCAACCTTCTTACCCTCCGTCGTCTCAGAGCTAAATGTGTCATATAGATCAATGTATTTGGAAATGTCATTCCGAAGAATATATCCATGTGAAGGGGCAATCATGTCAATTTCAAGGTCCTTAACAGCCTCAATCAATGTCCGCACATATCTTCTGTGTGGGTGAATGATTGCCTGATAATAACCCGTGAAGTCATCCATAATATCCAATTCGGATTCATCTTCGAAGAGGTGATCTACAGCTACATGTGTACTGAAGATATCGCATGGGAATAATATTTTATCTTCGATACAGTAAGTGATCATCGTTTCTTCCGTATGAAGATAAGGTGTCTCTTTGAACAACAGTGTCTTCCCACCGATATCAAGCTGATCTCCATCTTTGATGACTAAGAAATTCCGATGCTGAAGCTTGTACATTTGTTGAATCTCAGGTACGGCAATCTCCGTACACACGATGGTGGCGTTGGTTGCTTTTGATGCAAGTGCAGCTAATCCCCCCGAGTGATCAGGTTCTGTATGGTTGATGACAATATATTGTATATCCAACGGATCGATTAGCTCGGCCAATTGTTCTGCAAACTCTCTTCCGAATTCCATATCCACAGTATCAATAACTGTAGGTTTGCCCGTTTTGAGTAAGTAAGAGTTATATGTGGTCCCTTTTGTTAAAAGAAGACGGTGAAAAGGAACCTCACGTTCATCAATTTTTCCCACCCAATATATATCCTTTGCTATTTTAAATCCTGGTTTCATCTGAATAACCTCCTGAGAAATAATATTTATTTATAACTTGATTCTATTCCCTCTCTTCAACTTAAAAATTGATTGAAATCAAATTTTAAATATAAATTGGCAGACCAAGGATGTATACCTTGAGCTGCCAATTTGTATTTGTACGTCATTTTGTTCTGAATAAAGATTGTTTACGTGCTATGATCCGTCGCTGATAACACTTCAGTGCATCTATTCCCCTACTAATAGGGTATTTTTCTCTTTTCTCTTGACGGGAGGGGGCGCACTGTACTATCTTTTATAATTAACCCATGGTTAAAAGAAAGGTGGAGTGTAATGTTTCAAGCGATTCCATACGAAGGTGACCGTAGTAGTTCATTTACAGCTGTGTTAGAACAATTAAAATCACTTATTCATGACGAACCTAACTCCATCGCTAATCTCGCAAATGCATCCGCATTACTTAACCTATTTATGAAAGATATTAATTGGGTTGGGTTCTACATTTATGATGGTAAGGAGCTCGTTCTGGGTCCATTTCAAGGATTACCTGCGTGCATACGCATTCCATTGAATCGTGGAGTCTGTGGTGCTGCAGCAAATGAGCGCCGGACATTCTTAGTCGATGACGTTCATGAATTCCCAGGCCATATTGCCTGCGATGGTGCCACAAACAGTGAAATTGTAGTTCCTATTATAAAAGATGGAGAATTATACGGGGTTCTAGATATTGATAGCCCTCTAAAAAGTCGATTTGACGCTAAAGAACAACAATTCCTAGAGAAATTCGTAGACATTCTAACGGCTCAACTGTAGTTCATAGGATTAATCATACAAAAAGAGGTTGCCCTTTCCGATAGCACTTATCGAAGGGCAACCTCTCCTTGTATAATATTATAATTGTTGCTTCGCAAATATTTTCATTCCTTCACAAAAATATTTTGCAAGATCTGGATGATAGGAATCATATATTTTTTTGAATTCGGGTTGATTCACATATAACTCGCCTAGACTAATATATACATCCGCGCTAGGGGTATAGAATCTTCCAATGGACTCAAAGTGTTGAGCAATAATGTGTTGGGATTGGGGACTTCCAGGAGCAAGTCCAGCCTCAAGGACCCCTTTTAATTGAATATTTATTTGATCCACCTTGGCTTGAGATTCCAAATAATCTTCCTTAGTCCATTGTTGCATTTTCTCTTTACTCTCATCAATTAAATCCTGTGAATCATCATCTCCATATCGTTGTAAGATATCTTGTTCAAATGGTTCTTGCTCATATCTGTCCTGTTCATATTGTTCCTGTTCATCCGCATATACCCCCGATTGCATTTCATCTGGTTTCATAACATACCCCTTCCATATGGACGATCTCTCTATCCATTCTTATTTTTAGTACAAATCTATTTAATCCTAGGATAAAATCATCAACCATCGTACGAGAAGTATCATCCATTCACCTTTTATCCAGGGAAAGTATTATATTAAATAGCCTTACATATCCCATTTACCCGCATGAATATAATTAAAACAAAAAACTCCAATTATTTTTGAGACTTTTCAAGAAAGGCTTGTCTATCCATAAAAATGCGATTATTAGACTCAATTTAAAATATTTACTAATTTTATGTTCATTTTTGTAACGGCTGTTCGAGGTAAAAATAATTCGAAAAAATGACCCGCAGGATCGGTTTTTTCATAACCAAGTGACTATCCCACGGGCCTTTATTCATTTCAACAGTTATTCATGAACATAGAAAATCATCATCATTCTTCTCCTGGTCCTCTTGTAATATGCAGTCCCTCTACGTGTTTACGTTCCATAGTTCGTCTCTTCTTCCGATTCTCTTTGGAATCAAAAATAATACTCATATCATAATCATCGGGGTACAGTTCACCTTTCTCCAGAAATAATTGGAGTCGTTTCTTGTTCACTTGGTGTTTATGTTTCTGAATCATCACGCCTACCATGCCCATGCTGTCTTCTAATTTATAGACAATCCCTGTCTTCCCGAAGGTGCTCACATAGACACTATCACCCACTTCGAATGTAGCAGAGGGCGCCAGTTTCTTCTTTGTATTGTTGTCATGATCCGTTGCCTCTCTCATCACACGTTTTCCTGTTCCCATTGGGTATCCTTCACCCGATGGTTTGATTTTCATAGATTCCGCTTCAGCTACATTCTCACTACCTTCGATGAACACATGTTGCGCCCAATCTCCGGACATGGGATGATCCTGCTTCGTGATGATGTCCCGCGATCTATTTACGATGACAGAAGCCATGCCAAGTTTCTGAGCAATCTCAATCGCATAACTCTGCCCTGACTCTCCGATCGTGAGACGGTATAAGGGTTCCAACGTCTCTACATCGAATTCCATACGAGCATTCTGAAATCCATCCGTTCGAGAAGCAAAGGTCTTCAACTCATTAAAATGGGTTGTGACCATCATACTGGCACCTTTACGATTTAATTCTTCCAGTATCGCAATGGACAATGCCATGCCTTCACCCGGATCTGTACCTGCTGCCAACTCATCGATCAATAAGAATGTAGACCGACCCGCAGCACTTACCATATGGGTGATCCTCTGAATTTGCGCTGAGAACGTGCTAAGTGATTGTTCGATACTTTGACCATCACCAATGACAGTCATAATATTGGAGAATACAGCGAACATACTACCAGCCTCCACAGGTACCAACATGCCGGATTGCGCCATGAGTGTGAGTAGGCCCATTGTTTTGAGAGCAACCGTCTTACCACCTGTATTCGGTCCCGTAATGATTAACGATCGATATCCCTCTCCGATCTCAACAGATAACGGAATCATCTTCTGTAGTAGTAAGGGATGTTTGGCTCCACGAACACTGATGATGCCCTTATCATTCAACTGGACAGCCATCCCTCCAATGGACCGTGCATACTTCGCTTTGGCAATAATGAAGTCATATGTCCCTGTGATCTCGATATTCAGATGTATCGCTACCACGTCCGCCTCGAGTAAAAGAGTTAATTCATACAGCACTATTCCCTCTTCCCTTGCTTCGTCAGCTTCTAACATATTCATCTCGACTTGAAGATCTGAGATTTCATCTGGTTCCATATAAACCGTTTGTCCACTAGTCGATTGATCCAACACGACGCCCTTGAACTGCTTATGATACTCCTTCTTCACTGGAATAACGTAACGCCCATTTCTTACACTTACTAAACTCTCTTGTAGAATGGCTTGGTGTCTAGATAGAACGCTCGCTAACTTTTTCTGAATACGTTCCTTAATGACCACGATTTTCTTCCTAACTCGCTCCAGATTCTTACTCGCTTGGTCCGTCACTTTCCCATATTGAATACAACGCTCAATCTCACTCCTCACTTTAGAGAGATCATCGAGTGACAAGGCATACGTACTAATAACAGGTGCAATGTGCCCCTTACTCGCCATATACTTCTTCAACTGGTTGCAACTATTGAGAAAGGTATACATCGCCATCAGATCCTGTTCCGTAAACATGTAACCTGTATTCAATAAAGATACGACGTACTCGACTCCCTCTAAGGAAGGTAGTGGAATGCTGGCACCTTTCTCTATCAGCGCTCTGGCCTCATCTGTCTCCTCCATCGCACGTTGAATCGCCCTGATCTGATCCATGGGATGCAGTTCTGTAACTCTCTGTCTTCCGGCATAGGATACCGCATATTCCATAACATTTTCCTTCATCTTGTCATACTCCAACATACTTAAAGTTACATTATCCATGTTGTACATGAACCTCCTTTTATTATGAAAAAACAAAAAGAGGGCAAAGAAATGACGAATGTCATTCTTTGCCCTCGAATCCAGTTGTTCATTTCCTATGTAAACGCAAAAAATCGTGCTCCAAGAGCACGATCGCGTATAGTCCGAATAGAACGTCTCCTCATCATCACATTACGTGACGAGGAACTCCCATTCATTCTATATTTACAAAGAAATAAACAGCCAAAGGCGCCGTTTGATGCTTCGCGTGTTCTTAACTAGTCCAAGACCACCATACGGCATAAGAATCGTAGATTCGGCTTCATCGTCCTTATAAGGACGGTATCCGTTTCAACGAGAAATATAAGAATTAAGTATGAGATTAACTTAAATTTTCTTATATTTAAATAAACTCGCTCTCTCTCGAACGAAATTTTCTTAGCGTACAATCAGTCCATATGGAGTTTTATTAGTTAAGAACATACCCCGTCATCAAAATTTCTCCCCTTTGGTTAGGATGAAATTAATTTACCAATATTCCCATCTAAAGTCAATGGGCAGATGGATGGCTTTATAATTGTATCTGCTGCAATTTACCGGCTGCCATCAAGTAGCTTCATAAGATCTGTGGGAAGATGAAACTGCTGATTATTAATCATAATCCGTTTCAATTCATCCATGGAACCTTCATGTTGAGCATCCTTTATTTCTTGAATCTCATCATTAAGTCGCTCCATCTGTATGTCTAACGCATTAGCAGAATCTGCAGCAGCCTTCAACTCTTGGATAAGTTGTTCGGGTACAGATTGATTATACTTGTAGAATATTTTGTGCTCTAGACTTGCCCAGAAATCCATGGCAATCGTACGAATCTGTACTTCGACACACACATGTTCCACGCCATCCGATAGAAATACGGGAACTTGAAGCAATAAATGAAGACTCTTATACCCATTGGGCTTGGGATTCTTAATATAATCTTTCACTTCTAGGATGATCAGGTCATCTTGCTTCTGTAACATGTCTTGGATGCGATAAATGTCTGAAATGAAAGAGCACGTAATACGCAGACCAGCAATGTCTTTAATATTATTCCTCATACCTTCAAAGGATAGATCGAAATTTTTGCGAACCATCTTTTTCATAATACTCTCTGGTGACTTTAACCGCGACTTCGTATGTTCAATGGGACTATAATCATGTAATGTCTGAAATTCTTCCTTCAATATTTCAACTTTCGTCTCCATTTCATCTAATGCAAACTTATAAACCATCATAAACCGAGTAATATCATGCTTAAATTGTTTCAGTTGTTCGATCTGTGATTGAGTGTTCATTTCTAACTTCCTTCCATGGGTCAACAATAGATAAAAGAAGTCCCGCTACAACTAATACCTTTGTCTTAAGTATAATCATCCGTGATCATCTTTTCAATTTTAGCCATCACCAAAAAAAGACTGATCCGATACAAGACCCGCAGAAAATCCATAACTGGTGTAACATGCCGCAATGATAGCCAACTGTCCTCACCATCACAGTCGTCACATCGTATATGATCCCTTATTCTCTGCAAATCTCCACGATTACTACTTCGTAGTCATCCGATACACCCTAGCTTCGTATGGACGAAGAGGTAAAGACTTCAGATCCTCCTCACAACGTACCTGATAGTTAGAAATGATCACGTCGCCTATACTCTTCTCATCCAAATGGTTTGGCAGCTCGAAAATGGACTCTTTTTCAAAAAAATTCAATATAACAAGCAGATGCTCATGCCCTAAAGTCCTTGTAAATGCATAGATCTCAGAATGTAAAGGAAGGATTAGCTTATATTCACCATACACGATGACCTCATGCTCTCGTCTTAACTTGATCAGTTTACGATAATAATGATAGATCGATTGAGGATCGTTAAGGCTCTGGTCTACATTAATCTCACCATAGTTAGAATTGATTGCGATCCAAGGTGTGCCTATTGTAAATCCTGCATTCTCGGTGTTATTCCACTGCATGGGCGTACGCGCGTTGTCTCTGCTCTTGTCCCATAAAGCTTGCATAATCTTCTCTTCCGGTATTCCTTGTCTCATCGACTGTTCATAATAATTTAACGTCTCCACATCTCGATAATCATCAATGGATTGTAAGTGAATATTGGTCATGCCAATCTCTTCTCCTTGATAAACGTACGGCGTTCCTTCCAGCATATGATTGAAGGTCGCTAACATCTTCGCTGACTCCACTCGATATTTCCCATCATTACCGAAACGAGATACGGATCTAGGCTGGTCATGATTAGATAAGTAATTGGCATTCCATCCGTCTATGTGGAGAACAACTTGCCAATGGCTAATAATCTTCTTCAGTTCAAGTAACGTCCACGCTCTTCTCTCCCATTTCCCAGTTCCAGAAGATTGTGAATCTAACTTCATATGTTCAAATTGAAATACCATATTAAGTTCACTGCGCGATTCGCCGACATAATCCAGTGCCTGCTCTGGACCAATCCCAGATGTCTCTCCAACTGTCATAATGTCATAGTGAAACAGCACGTTGTTATGTATCTGATGTAATGCTGTATGCACATTCTCTAGATTGGAGAACATGTCATAAGCTTGTACTGTGGGCAGATGGTCAGGATTAATTGCATCAGGTAGTCCTACTGCCTTTACAATATGTGCGATAGCATCAAAGCGGAAACCATCAATCCCTTTTTTGAGCCACCAATGAATCATGTCATAAATATGATCAACAACCGCGGGGTTCTCCCAATTCAAGTCCGGTTGATGTTTCGAATACAAATGAAGATAATATTCATCGCTACTCTGGTCATATTGCCATACAGAACCACTGAAATAAGACTCCCAATTGTTGGGTGGTCCCCCATTCTTCCCTTTACGCCAAATATAGAAATCTCGCTTCGGATTATCTGTTGAAGACCTGGATTCAATGAACCATGGATGCTCATCTGACGTGTGATTCAGAACAAGATCCATCATAATCTTCATGCCGCGCGCATGGGCCTGAGTGAGTAGACTATCGAAATCCTCCATCGTCCCGAAATCACTCATGATGTCACAATAATCACTAATATCATACCCATTATCATGATTAGGTGACTTATATACAGGACAGAGCCATAACACTTCTACACCGAGATTCTGTAGGTAATCAAGCTTAGATATAATCCCTGGAATATCCCCTATCCCATCACCATTACTATCCATGAAGCTTACGGGATATATTTGGTACACAACACATTCCTTCCACCATTGTTTAATCATTTCAATACTCCTTGTTGTAAATTTCATTATCCTCTATAATGGCACTATTGATTTATTAGATGACAGACAGCCTGCCATGAGCGGGCTATTTCTGCCGTTGTTGTAAACCCAAGAATTATAGGAGGCTTGTATGGAACACCAGACGATTCTAGCTGTAGGTATCTTCCTCATTGCATATGGATTTATCATATCCGAAAAAATACACCGTACGATCGTAGCCATGATTGGCGGTATCCTTATGGTCATCTTAGGAATTGTTGACCAAGAGACCGCATTACATCATATTGATTTTAATACCTTAGGTCTCCTGATCGGTATGATGATTATGGTCAACATTACGGCTGAGACGGGATTATTTAAGTACATTGCGATTTGGGCTGCAAAGAAGGCCAAGGGACATCCCATTCGTATTCTGATCTCACTGACTGTCATTACAGCACTATCATCAGCATTCTTAGATAACGTAACGACTGTATTGTTAATGGTTCCCGTTACATTCAGCATAACCCGTCAATTACGAGTTAATCCTTTTCCATACTTATTTGCTCAGATTTTAGCTTCTAACATTGGTGGAACAGCCACGATGATTGGGGATCCACCGAATATTATGCTCGGAAGTGCTGTAAAAGAATTAACGTTTATGGCCTTTATTGAGAATCTAACGCCAGTTATCATCATTATTATGTTAGTTATGATTCCTGTTCTTATTCTCATTTTCCGTAAACAATTGAAGACAACACCCGAGTTAATGCAGGGCCTGATGGACATGGATGAGAAATCCGTCATCACGAATCATACACTCCTTATCAAATGCTTGACGATGTTAGGAGCTACGATTATCGGGTTCTTCACACATCAAATGCTACATCTAGAATCAGCTACCGTTGCTTTAACCGGCGCTTTTCTATTGCTTCTTCTAACGGGTGAACATTTCCTTGAGGAGGCTTTTGCCAAAATCGAATGGACAACCATATTCTTCTTCGTCGGATTGTTCGTACTCGTGTCAGGGTTAATTGAGACGGGTGTTATTACTGCCTTAGCAGAACATGCTATAGCTCTTACAGGGGGCGATGTGGCATCCACATCTATGCTCATCCTATGGCTAAGCGCTATCGCCTCTGCTTTTGTAGATAACATTCCCTTTGTTGCCACCATGATTCCCTTAATTCAAGATATGGGTTCGATGGGTATAAGTAATCTCGAACCCGTATGGTGGAGTCTTGCTCTAGGGGCTTGCCTAGGTGGGAATGGGTCCTTAGTTGGGGCTAGTGCGAATCTCATCGTCGCGGGGTTATCTGCCAAAGAAGGACAACCCATTAAATTTATGACATTTCTTAAATACGGATTCCCACTCATGATTCTGTCTATTGTCATTTCAACGATCTATATCTATCTTCGCTATTTGTTGTGATGCATTGCATACGAAGAATCGTGTCCTATAGTTGAATCATTCGGATAAACACAAACCAAAAGCAGGACCATGAAATAGGATGGTCCTGCTTTTGGTTTACACCTTTATTTTTTCAAAAAAAATGTGAAACGTATCAATCAATATCAATCACTTCAAACGCATGCCCACATGCTGGGCAATAACGTGCCGTCATCGGAACTTTTTCACCACATGCACATTCTTTCTGATCACCCACATAACCAATATGCTCCTGGTTCTTCTGAATCTCATCTTTCAGCGTAAGTATTTCCTGTACTAAGGATTCTAGTTGTTCATCATTCAATGCTTGATCCTTATTCGTTAATGACTGAAAGACGGACTTCCCAATCTCTTGGTACCGTTCTTCGATCTCCCTCTGCTTAGAGCTGTTCTGCATCTTAAGACGATTAACTTCTACAGCGATCTTAGCCTTATTTCCTGCTTCAGACACACCTGATTTCAATTTATCAAAAAAACTCATCGTTCCTTACCTCCTTAGGTTCTATTCAACTTGTTCAAGGGCCGTTACGTATTGATCATTCACCGTTGTAAGCTCAGACTCTAGCGTCCTATGTTCATTCTCCAACTGTCGAAGTATCTCATTTATGGCGTACAACTTATCTTCCACTTGATCTAATGTATCATTAATTCTCCCTTGGACCATCCAATCCGTGATGAACCCATCGAAGAAATAATCACTGAATTTAAGAAAGTCACCCATATCAATCTCAATAGATGTCGTCATCTGTACATCTCTCAGTTCTTTTGAGAATCGGCTCAATTCCCACTGTGCACCGTGGATATAATCCATGGCATCATCAATATTGTTGTGCTTCAAATGGGTCGATATCATTCCGCCACCAAGCATATCATAAGTACCCCAGTTTCTCGCCTTCTGAAGTCCATCTGTTGCACGTTCCAGATTCTCCACGACCAAGATTCCTGCTTGAATTGCTTCCTTCAACTCTTTCATAGTTCGTGTTAGTTCCGTTTGTCGGTCAACAAGCACCATCAGTTCCGTATTATTATGCAGAATGGATTGTTCCTTTTGGCGTAAGATTGCTGCATATTCCACCTTCCAACCTCTTACTTGAGAGAGATCTTGATGCACCTTTTGTATCTCGTCTTTCGTAGCCTTCAACGTACGTAACGCTTCATCATATTTCGCCTTCGCTTCAATAACCTCAAGCTGTTCACGTTCGAGCTTATCTTCTTTCTTACCCAACATACTGTAGATTAGATTAGATAACGTCATACCTGTCAGACTCTCTACATCATGTTCTTCCTCGTCGAGCCGCTGTTTCCAGTTCTGCGCTTCACTCTCATACCGAGATAAGTCCTGTTCTAGCTCTGCAATGCGCTTTTCCCACTTCTTGTACTTGCGACCTTGCTCTTTCACTTCCGCGAGACGTACATTTAAATCTTGAAACATGATGTACCCTCCAATCAATCATTCACATTATAAATATTAAACGTGACTAACCCTACATTGGTTTCATTTTTTGGTAGATGTAAGAAGCTCACTTGAGGTAAACTAGATTTTTCTGCAAAAACTCGATATGATAAGACAAGATTTGTAATGAAGGAGTGAGACAGCATTTATGAAAAAGAATTATGTATTATTGCCGTTAATTCTGCTTATTTCCGCAGCTCTATTACTGGGTGCTTGCGGTAATAACAACGCAAAATCCGGAGAGACAACATCGGATCAAGCGGCAGGTAACACGACAGAACAAACAAAGCCAGCTGAAGAAACACCCTCTGAACAGGCTCCTGCAGCACAGGAAGCAAAGAGTTGGGACAACCCTCCAGCTATGGAGATTGACGTCAACAAATCCTATGAAGCTGAAGTGACAACTTCAAAAGGAACATTCACCATCGAATTATTTGCTAAAGATGCACCAAAAACCGTCAACAACTTTGTATTCCTATCTAAACAAGGGTTCTACGACGACGTGATCTTCCACCGTATTATTGAATCCTTTATGATTCAGACCGGGGATCCACAAGGTACAGGCATGGGCGGACCTGGGTATCAATTCGAAGATGAGAAGACTAGTTATAAATATGAACCTGGTATTGTAGCTATGGCTAACGCAGGTGCAAACACGAATGGTAGCCAATTCTTCATCTGTACTGGTGATGATAGTGCTTCACTTAATAGCCAACCGAACTATACCATCTTTGGTAAAGTAACGAATGGAATGGATATTGTGAAACAGATTGCTGCTACACCTGTTGAAGTAGGTATGAGCGGTGAGATGAGCACGCCAAGCGAGAAGGTTCAGATCACAGGAGTTAAGATTAACGAGAAATAAATGAGACAGCTTACGGATGAAAAAGATGTCCGTACTAATGTAGTATTGGAATAGCAATAGACCTCGTGATCCCTTTATAGGATCACGAGGTCTATTTGTTGACTCCGATAATTCATAAGCCGACGACTATTACACTTTACTAAGCAAAGGTATGAACCCACTAATTCGGCACTCTAACGACGTCCCCACAGCCTACGGAAATAGCAATACCTGCTTGCTTCAATCTATTCACCTTTAAGGATACCAGCTTCATGTACAATTACCATTGATTTCATACTCTCCTCAGGCTATATCCGACACAGCCTGACTCACGACGGCGGCTGTCCCTGCTATCACTACAGTCCCTACCTCTTCTTCCTTACTTCCTTCTTCTTTAAAAAAATACTCCACTCATTTCGAGTGGAGTATATCTTCTCAATTCATCAATTATTCAGGTCTGTTAGTATTTCGTTGGTTGGTTGGTTTTATTGAGATATTAACCCAATAAAAATTCGTTCTCAATATTTTCAAATTCCTCATTTGCTAATTTATCTTAAAACTCACTAAATGAGATTGCTACTTGCGGAAGACATCGTTTTATTAAGTCATAAGTTAAGACAAGAGGTTCGTCATCAGAATAATTATTAGCAATTTCGTCAGGAATGTTAATGCACTCATATCGACTCTAGCCCCATTAATATTACCCCTCCGCTTAATGCAGGTAAATATTGAGGTTCAAAGTTACGATAAAATTCCACAATAGACTCTGGAACAGAGTATCTTTTTAAATCTTCTAAATCATCATCATTATAAAAGGCAGACCACTCGCTAAACGTCTCAAATAAATTAGTTAGATACTCTAAGTCTGCGGGCTTAGCTTCTCCGAATGCTTCTTTTACTTCAATCTGACTTATTCCATCTCTTAAAAAATTTTGTTCAAAAGTATGAACTATCTTATTAAATTCAGCCATTCTAAATACTCCTTTTATGTGCTTTCCATACTTGTTTAGGAGTGGCATTTTAATGGCCGCTCTTGCAGTTTGTGATCTTGTAATTTCAATCAATTTTTTTTGTATTGAATCATTGATATTTTTACCCGTCCCCTAAGAAGTAATCATAACCCCTACTGAAAGAAAGTATCCACCTTTTTTACCAATTATAACTACTATGTCATCCGACTTTTAGTCTCGTCAGTGGACTCGCCGCCTTGTTCTCGGTTTTGTACTTCATCATGCTATATATGATTGCTGTAGAATAATCTACAGTTGCGAGTAGCTTTGTAAAAGCGCAAGAACACAAAAATAAAAAACAAGTCAATCATGGTGGTTTCTGACCATAATCGACTTGTTCTGTGTAACTAATGCGTTATTTATGTGAATCAAAAAAGATGTGTTGCTTCACTGCGCTTATTTCTTCTGCTGATAAACCAGTATTTTTTGAAACCTGTTCAATATCTTCCATACCCACACTTCTAATCTCATCATAGTGCTTTGATGCAAGCCTGTAATTTGCTTCATCAAATATAGTCTCAAAGGTCGGTTTATAATTATCTATTCCCAGGGTCATTAGATATGACATTCATTAAAGAAGATGGGGAAATAGAACTCGATCTTGCCCCAACATTACTTGGATCTACGCTAACTTTAACACCCAAACGTACGGGGCAATCTGATATATCTCTTGTTGCCACAGATTCTGAAGGCGGAACAGTGACTGCTCTCTTCCACTTCTCGATAGAATCCAAATATACGATCTACAAAATCATTGGCGCTGCCGTGGCTGTTATTGTCATAGCTGGGATTCTTGTATTCTTCTGGCTACGTCCGAAACCTGAATTTGCTGGACGCCTAGAGGGCTACTTCTTAAATACTGCTAGCGTTACAGACATTCCAGTTAAATCATGGCCGTTAACTTCTTTTCAAGGAAAACACCTCTACTTAGAAATAAAAAAGAAGCCCTCCACTTCAATGATAAATTGTATATTACCTTTGAAGATGGAAAGACCGAAATTGAACTTCGTTACAAAGCAGTTAAACCCGTTACTACCATTTATACAGGAAACGATAGCCAACACTCCGCCTAATCCGAGTGTTGGAGCTCTCGTTCCTTCGAAAGTGAGTGCAATTCGACTTAGGGTTTACGACCCATTAGTCGGATCGCGCTTTTTTTGTGCATCATATATTCTGCTTGAAGTGCCACTCTAAACCATCGTAAAGAACTACATCTCTTATTCGCGGATAGCCCCAGTCCCCGTCGAATGACGCGTGACAAGACAGGTGAAATACCCCGATTCCCAGCACGAACCGAATCTAGCTTATCCTCAAATAGTCGTGTGGGTACAGCTGTAGGTGCCGAACCTAAACAACAAAAGTGCAAGGTAGCCGCTAAACTATAAATATCCGTGACAGGTGTCTGTAATGACTTCTCTGAATACAACTCAAGTGGTGAGTAACCGGCCGTAGTGAAGATGGGATATTCGGTATCAGAATCTGTATAACGAATAACAGACCCGAAATCAATCAATTTACCGCATCCATCCTCTCCGATCACAATATTAGAAGGCTTAATATCCCGGTGAACGTACCCTTGTTGATGAATGTATTCCAGCGCCTTGATCAAGGGAAGCATGATCGTTCGTAGAGATTCAGCATTCAACCCCTGATTACTCTTACTTACGAATCGTTCCAACGTTATCCCCCGACAATACTCCATCACTAGATATAGTGTTCCGTTCGCTTCGAAATCATCCTCATAACGTACCACGCCTGGATGTTGCAACTCTCGTAACGCCATTACTTCTCGTTGGAATGCCTCCTGTAACTTCATATACTGTGGAGAAAGAAATGCATTCAGACATTGGATCCTCTTCCCATCAGAAGAACGTCGAGCTAAGGCACTCGGAAAGAACTCTTTGATTACGCTAGTTGTACCAGTCTGCAAATGACGTACAATGTACACAACGGATAGTTCACTTTGAGATAAGACTTTGCGAATCTGGTATTGATGATCTGTTCCAAGCTTCGCATTTCGAGATAAAACGCCAGTCATCGATTCTTTTCTCACGGTTACCTCTCATTTCAACCCCTTCATGAAGGAAACAGCTCTCTACACTCACGGGTTTGATAGAATTGTGTCGAATAATTACATTCACACTTATAGTAACAGAGAACACATATATTTCCAAGCTTGGAATTCCAATTCAGAGCTTCAGATTTCAGACTTATCGCCTACGATTCATATTCTTCCCATAATAAATTTCATTCATTTCTTCCGTTATTCTCTCCGTAATCTTATCTTGTTCCATAGAGTCTAACGTCCCCTTCGTATACCCAAAGAGATAGTTATCTAAGTCGAATACTTTGAGCTTACATTTGGTATGGAATATATTCTCTTGATACACGTTAACATCGATCATGTCATATAGCCCACGGACTTCTTCGGGAATGTAATTTTGAATAGAGTTAATATCATGATCAATAAATAACTTGTGTCCACTAATGTCTCTTGTGAAGCCTCGTACCCGATAATCAATTGTCATAATGTCCGTGTCGAACGAATGAATGAGATAGTTGAGTGCTTTAAGGGGTGAGATCTCTCCGCATGTAGATACGTCAATGTCTGCGCGGAACGTACTTATGCCTTCATCGGGATGGTACTCAGGATACGTATGAACTGTAATATGACTCTTGTCTAGATGCATGACTACCGTTTCTGGTAATGGACCTGGCGATTCTTTAAAAGATTCCTTCGGTGCTGTTTCCACGGGGCCTTCGGATACGAGCATCGTTACACTGGCTCCTTGTGGGAAATAATCCTGCTTCGCAATGTTAAGTACATGTGCCCCAATAATGCTAGACACCGTCTGTAGAATTGTAGTTAAGCGATCCGCATTATATTGTTCATCAATATACTCCAGATAAGCTTCGCGTTCTTCTTTGGTTTTGGTATAGCAAATATCATACATATTGAAACTCAAAGATTTCGTCAGGTTATTAAAACCATGTAATTGTATCGTTTGTTCTGGTGTTATTTTCATAGGTCATATCCTCTCGTAGTTCCAACATTAAAGATCTAATATACCCTTTTCACCCGAAGTGAACTAGTACTGAATATTCACGCTCAACTATTTCTTTACCCAATACGTTCAGATTAAACACATCTCATTGGAACTACCTGTCTCTTTTCAACCAAGAAAAATACAATTCATTCTCAGTGGTTTCTAGCTATAATCTATGCTGTTCCACTTAATCTGGTAATCGGATATGACCCTAAAATTTGCAGATTGGCAAATTCACCAAAGTATCCCGATATCGTCGGGTTACAAGATGCAAAACAACTCCTATTCCAACTACTGTGGAATAAGAGCTCTAGTCTTTTTTATGTTAAGGGTCTTCTCTTGTTGATTCTTAAGTTATATATCTTTCTCCACTTTAATCTTCTGCTCCGGTCCCTTCAGTAACGGTTGATACATCATAATTGCATGATTCTCGGTAATGAATTGATCATCTATTAACTCTCTATGCTCATTGTACTTTTTACGATGAATAATATTATGCCGCATATACCCCCCCCACGGCTCAAGCGTAATCCGATGATCTCTCTCGTACACTTCATATGTATAAGGCTCCGGCTTCATTGCTCTCCATTCCCCTACTAAATCGTTAGCGTCCATGTATAGGCATAGTTGATATGGAACGTCAGTATCATTACGAATCTGAAGATCCAAATAATTATATGCACAAGTCGCGCCACTACCGAAAGGCTGCGTCCTTCTCGCATCTGGGAACACATCGTAACTATGTCGGTGTCTTTCCGTTATCGTTAACGAAGTATGTAATGTAATCCAGTAAATAAGGTTCGAGCATTGGCATAGTCCACCACCTACACCTGCTTTGAAATCCCCATAGAATAGTACCATTCCCTCTTGATAGCCCTTACGCTTGGTAGGTTTGCCAATCCGCTTCCAATAAGAGAATGTCTCTCCAGGCTGTAGGATAATGCCATTTAATTGCTTCAATGCAATCTTCAAGTTAATCACTTTATTATGCTGCAACCACATATCCACGTTCTTCAATTCTCTTAGTAATGGTGTGTTATGCGAACTCACTATGTATTCTAATCGTTGTAGAGATATCTTCTTTGCATATATTTCTCTTCCACACACCCACTTTAGATACCTTCGATAGACGAAATAGTGTTTCCCTACAAAAACTCTCAGTGGCGATCTTTTCTTGGGCTTCATCAGAGATCCTCCTCAGTTTAAAGTTTCCCTTTCTTCTCGCAACATCCCTATCATTCTCTACTCATCTTCCTACTAGAACTCATAAAAAATACTTTGATGATCTATATAAGGAAGGCAGTACTTCTTGCAAAATATCGGCATCCGTTCTCTCATCCAAGTATGCTTATCTTCATTTTCCATATGAAAGGCATAAAATCCAAGGATAAATAATATCATGAACCCTTCCAACAACTTCATATCCTTCTCGGTAAATACGGATGAGTTACTAGTGTACCCTGCTATAAAGTGATCTCGCTCTTCCGGCTTAAAGCTTAGCACACCTCCCGCTACATCAAAGAGATAATAGCCATAACCAAATAGACAAAAATCAATCATACCTATCCCATCTTGTGTTACAAGGAGATTACCTTTATTAATATCCGCGTGAATGATTCCCCAAGTATCCGAAGTCTGAGGGTAATTCTCTAATCTATTATTAAGGAGCTCAAAGAATCTTTTTAGATTTTTTAAATCATTCTTCTCAAAAATCCCCAACGAAACGCCCACTTCAAGTTGCTCCAGCATTGATACATTGTCCGAAATACTAGAGTACTTTGGTCGGAACTCGCACGTATTCACCCCTATTGTTCTTCCGAATTGATGCAATGCGCGCACCTGTTCTCCCAAATGAGTAATGTGTTCTTGGGAGATCACTTCATCCTTCTGTATATCCCTGCCTTCGATCCATTGTAACACCGTACATTGAATAACCTCATCTACTACTGTCACTGGAGTAACCCAATCTCCCGCAATGTTACGAACTGGAGTCTGCACAAGGATATCTGTTTCTCCACTCAATTCATCTAATAACATCATCTCCAGCTTAAGTCCTTCATAAGTATGTTGTATACCGCTCATAGCAGAAGTAACTGCTTTATGAATTCTTAAAAGATATGACATCTCACTTAATTCATCCGTCACTTTATAGGTCAGATTCTCGTTATGACGAATAAATACTATTGACGAAGCATGTATGGAATAGTGATCTAATATTTCACTAAGCATCTTGTCATTCAATTCTTATCACCTCCTGGTTTGTTTATTTACAATTTTACCATATAGCTTTGATTGTGCATCCATTTCATTCTTATAAGGTGCTAGAGGGTTATATTTTATTTAAAAAGAAGAAAATGGACTCTCCCATCAATCAGGAAAGCCCATTCATCTCATTCATTTATTTAAGGGTTGGTAAAGCAATTCATACTATTTTTTATTAGCTGAATTAATTGCTAGTTCCCACCGATTATCCCCTGGATAGGGGCACCTCTTATCCTTAAATTTAGCAATGACCGGTACAATACAACCACATAACGTACACGTATGATTATTCATCAACTTCGTACATTGATCACAGATTTGCAATCTTTCTTCGTAAACCGAATCGGTCACACATTGTTCCACCGTTAATTTCATTGAAGATAATATACGTTGAATTTGCTGGTCGGTTACTTGGTATTCTTCTCGGCATCCTTTACAAGTTGCGTCTTGTTCATTCATTCTGCAATGAGTTCCAACACCGTCACAGACATCGGTGCTAACTTCACTTGAATAGCTGTCTCCATTAAATCGAATGCCGTGAATTCAGATGGTGCTACGTTCTCAGGATGATCAAACGTATTATGCGCATCCATTGTTGAAGCTTTTAACTCTGTTCCAGTAACCTTCACCTGACTATCGGTTAATCCCCTCAGGTCAATCTTTAGATCCGCTTCGTCTTGATGGCTTAAGTTACACATACTAATGTGAATGACGCCGTTCTTATCTCTGGAAGCAGATACGGTCACTTGCGGAATTCTGTTACCATCCATCTCATAATCCGATGTCACTGTGTGGCTATATAAAAGTTCTGCATCTTGATGGACCTTGTACATATCAAATACGTGATACGTAGGTGTATGAATCATTTTCTCGCCTTCCGTCAATATCACAGATTGCAATACGTTCACGACTTGAGCGATATTCGCCATCTCCACTCGATCACAATGCTCATGGAAAATGTGCAACGTAAGACCTGCAACCAACGCGTCTCGAATGGTATTCTGCTGATACAAGAACCCTGGATTTGTTCCTGGCTCGACATCGAACCAAGTCCCCCACTCATCTACAATAAGACCGACGCGCTTCTCAGGATCGTGACGATCCATAATGGTTGAGTGTTTCGTTATGAGTTCATCCATCCATAGCGCTTTCTTTAAGGTGCTGAACCACTCTGACTCTTTAAATCCCGTAGCAGCTCCCTTTTCAGCCCATGATTCACTCGGAATGGTATAGTAATGCAAGCTAATAGCGTCCATATGACGATGTGCAGAAGACATCACTGCGTCCATCCAATGGTAGTCATCGACATTCGGACCACAGGCGATTTTGTGAATGCGATTCTCTCCATAATTACGAACATAGGTCTGGAATTGACGGTACAGGTCAGCATAATACTCTGGACGCATATTCCCACCGCAGCCCCAGTTCTCATTCCCAACTCCAAAGTATTTCACTTTCCATGCTTTCTCTTGACCATTCTCTCTGCGTAATTCTGCCATTGGAGATACGCCGTCAAAGGTCATATACTCCACCCATTCCGACATTTCCTGAACGGTCCCACTTCCAACATTTCCAGATATGTATGGCTCACATTCTAGCATCTCACATAATCGAAGAAACTCGTGTGTACCGAAGTGGTTATTCTCCACCACACCGCCCCAATGTGTATTAATCATCCGTTTGCGGTTCTCACTCGGTCCGATCCCATCTTTCCAATGGTATTCATCTGCGAAGCATCCTCCTGGCCAGCGTAAGACAGGTATCTTCAAATGTTTCAGTGCTTCAACCACGTCATTTCGAATTCCGTCTGTATTAGGAATACTTGAATCCTTCCCAACCCAGAATCCTTCATAAATACACCGCCCTAAATGCTCAGAGAAATGTCCATAAATGTTGCGGTTAATCGTACCTTTAGGTTGATCTACATGAATCGTTACTTGGTTTACCATATATGTGTAGCCTCGCTTTCTATTATTAATAATAATATTAAGATTTAATAACTCTATTAACAATAAGTTTAGTATGCATGTATATAGGTGTCAATAAGAAATTAAAGCGCTTTCTAACAGTGGTTGATCTCATCCCTTTCTATCCCTTTTTCAAGATCTGAAATAGACATGTTAAAATATATAAAAATTATCCGCTCGTTCTTGCTAAAAACTGCTAAAATAGTAACGTTAATGAGTAACCACTAGGAGGATTTGAATACAACATGCGTTATATACACCAGGTCAGAGAGGGATGGAATAACTTATCCCTGAATATAAAATTGTTCTTTCTCGCAAATGTGTTATTCCAGATTGGAGGCGGTATGTTCTCCGTCTTATATAATTTGTATATACAAGGGCTTGGGTACGGTGATGCAATGAACGGAAAAGTGGTAAGTATTCAATCCCTAGCTACAGCTCTCATGTTCATTCCCGTCGGCTTACTTGGAGATCGAAGCAGCCGCAAGCGATTATTAATGATAGGAGCTATGTTTAGCGGGCTCGCCTTCGTCGGTCGCTCCTTCTTAGATTCGGAGTTCAGTCTATTATCACTTGCTGTCTTATCGGGGTTATTCGCTTCCATCTTTCAAGTATTAGCTATACCCTTTCTAGCAGAGAGCATTCCCATGAAACAGAGACTCCGCATATTTAGTTATTACTCTTCTATCGTTCTAGCATCACAAGTTCTAGGAAGTATGGGAGGAGGCATGTTGGCGGATCTTTTTCAGACATTCGGTATGAGTCGTATTACAAGCTTACAGATTGTTCTGACCATCGGAGGGATTGCAACTTTCACAGCCTTCATTCCATTACTATTCATCGTTGAAGCTAAACGATCAGCATCGTCTAAAGAACGGATTGATACTAAGGTTGAACCATTCGCAGAGCCTAAGTCCCAGAGCCCAAGATCAGAATACAAAATAATAGGTCAATTCGCTGTTGTCCAGCTTATCATCGGTATAGGATCTGGGTTAGTTATTCCTTACTTAAATTTGTATTTCACTAACAGGTTCTCTGTATCCCTAAGTGCCGTTGGATTACTCATCTCTCTTGGTCAGATTATGACCATCGTATCCATGTTAATTGGTCCATCATTGGCCGCAAAAGTCGGTTCCGTAAAAGCCGTAGTCTGCTTCCAATTACTATCACTCCCATTCCTTCTATTGACGGGATTTACGAATCTATTTGCCATCGCTGCGATAAGTTTCCTATTTCGCCAAGCACTGATGAATGCGGCGAATCCCATTCAATCAACGGTCTTAATTGACCGAGTATCTGACTCAAGCCGCGGTATAGCCAATTCTATAACGCAGACTGCATTTATGTTAGGTTGGGCATTCATGGGACCCATACAATCTTACTTAGTGACTACATATGGTTATTATTGGGGTTATGCCATCACCTTCAGTATCACAGGCGTATTATATGTCAGTGCCGCCGCTCTGTATTTCATCATGTTTAGGAAACCACATCTACAAGTGAGGACCGAGTCCTCGATAGCTGCCGACTAAGCATAAACGGCTTCGCCGTCCTTTAGCGGCGATGAAACGTTTAGCGTTGAAATATAATCCTATGTATAAGCAGAACTACTTATAAATTCTTCATCAGACAACTCGTTCACGCTTATTTATCTTCCAAAAATAAATCGAACGATATACTTTAATGTCGCCAATATATAGTGTATGACCAAAGGAGGAATGACGGATGAACCATCAACAACAAGTTACCAAGCTCATTGCACTCACGCTAGCCGGCAGCCGTGAAGCCTACAGTGAGTTATACGAATTAACCGTTCATGATGTTTACAAAACCGTTCATTTCCTCCTTGGAGAACCATCTGATGTTGATGATGTCGTTCAGGAAATTTATATTCAACTGTACAGGTCTCTTGACCGATTTGATGTAAGTAGACCCTTCCGTCCTTGGCTGATGGGTCTCGTCATGCGCCAAATTCACGCTTATCGAAGAAAGAGATGGACGCATCTCCGGTTAACCAAAAAAGCTGAAGGATATGAACCACGCATGAACTATGACTTCACTCATGATGTCATTGATAAATTGTCAAATCGCTCGCTCCTAGGAAGTGTTGAATATCTCCCCTACAAATTGAAGCAAGTTGTGATTTTACATTATCTAAGTGAATATTCACAAGAAGAGGTGGCTAACATCATGGATATTCCCCTTGGAACAGTGAAATCGCGTATTCATGCGGCATTACAGAAGCTTCGTCGCAAGCAGAAAAACAACATTCTTATAAAAGGAAAGGTGGAGAACCTACATGAATCTTGAAGAACAATTACGATCAGCCTTCAAACAAGAAACAGCAGATTTATTGCCTCCACCTGAACTAAAAACAAGAATAATGGATCAAGTGACGGTTAAACAAGGAGGAAGACGAATGAAGAAATGGTTATTACCTTGTATTCTCGCTACTGTACTACTCATTCCAACAGGAGCCTATGCTGCATATAATTACTTAGCTAACTCAATCTATGGTTCACAAGAAAATACCGCTCACATTGGGGGAACTCAACAGAAGTATGATGAGTTAGAAGCTAAACTTCAGGCAGCCAAACAAATATTCAATGCGGAAGAATTTGCTACCTTTATGCCCTTGTTGAAAGAACTAGGACCATATAATCTAAAGATTGCAGATTCGGAAGGAATTCTCCATCCTGAGCAATTAAATGTTGGGGAACAAGAGAAATATACGGCATTGACTGAAGCACTTGAGCCCTTCTTTACCAAATTAAACGATACAAAAGAACCAGGTACAGACATCGTTATTTCCGACTTTTGGGCAAGTACGCTTGATAAAGCCCAGAGTACTTTCAGTAAGGTTGAATTGGAGGACTACGAAGCCATTGTGATTGAATATCTGCACCAAGTCCAGAACTCCCAAGTACGGGATGAGGCAGCTATCAAGGTACTTCAACTAAAGTTAAACCCTTACTTGGATAAGTTGGACATTGTCATAAATTGGTAAGGTCAACTCCATAAATAGAAATCCTGGCTGCATAAACGTAGCCAGGATTTCATACATTTCCGCTCTATTGTAGTCAGTCTAGATACAGACCTCCGCTGTTCCTCCAAAGCACTTCGCAATCATTTCTTTTAAGACCATATTCTTAATAGGCTTGCTGATGTAATTATCCATCCCTGCCGCCAGACACTTCTCTCGATCGCCCTTCAATGCATTTGCAGTGACGGCAATAATGATTGGACACAATTCAGGTGATATCGTCTCTCTAATGATGGCTGTTGCCTCGAATCCATCCATTTCGGGCATTTGTACATCCATGAATATCATGTCATAACGTTCATATGCCAACGCCTGAATCACTTCATATCCATTACTAACAATATGCGTTGAATGCCCTTGTTTCTCTAGCATCCTCTTCAATACGAGTTGATTAATCTCATTATCTTCTGCAATCAATACTTTCAAGGAGGGCTCTACCTGTGGATGATCGCTGGACGCTACTTGGGTATCCGTAACTTCAACGATTTCTTGATTCTCTTTAAGAAGTATCGTGAATGTAAATGTAGCACCTACTTCATCTGACTCCTCCAAAGAGATCGTTCCCCCCATCAATTCTACTAACTTTTTACTAATTGCTAGGCCCAGTCCTGTGCCTTCATATTTACGCGTCATGAAATGCTCAACTTGATTAAAAGGCGAAAATAACTGGCTTATTTTATCCTTAGGAATACCAATCCCTGTATCTTTAATAACAAATTTAAGTTCTGTATTAGAGTCTGTGCGCGATACCACATCTACGTTAATTGTCACATTACCTGAGAATGTAAACTTCACTGCATTACCAATAAGGTTCGTTAATACCTGCTTCAGACGATCCGGATCCCCCATGAAAGAATGGGGTACGCTCGGATTCACATAGGAACTCATTTTAAGACCTTTCTCATCAGCTTTAGAAGATAGGATATCTAGTATATCTGCAATACAACTTCTTACGTCCAAAGGTTTCTCTTGCAAAACAATCTTCCCAGACTCAATTTTGGAAATATCTAAAATATCATTAATAATTCCTAGAAGACCATCGCCACTCTTACGTATAATTTCTAAATACTCCCGCTGTTGCGCATCAAGCTTGGTTGTCTCCAACAGTAGCTCTGCCATACCAATTACCCCATTCATGGGTGTGCGAATTTCGTGACTCATCATCGTTAGAAACTCGCTCTTGGCTTTATTCATATTCTCTGCTGTTTCTTTCTCGATCAATAACTTCTTCTGTTCTGTAATATCTTTGAGAAGAATATAGAATCCAACATTCTCTCTATTTATAATAATAGGGACAATGGTTGCCAATACCTCTACACGATGACCACTTTTATGCACGATACTATCAATATTGTTCTCCTTGTTCATATCACACGTGGTATACGCAATCATTCTCGCCACATGGTTACTTCCAATGATCTTAGAAATACTCATACCTGCCAATTCATTGACACCGTATCCTGTTAGATCTTGGGCTCTAGCATTGGAACTAATGATGACTCCTTCTAGATCAAGTGAGATGACAGCATCATAATTATACTTTTTAAGCGAAGTATAACGTTCCAACATCTCTTGAAGCTTCAATTCAACCATTTTTCGATCTGTGATATCTTGAACGGTCCCATTCATACGAGCATATTTGCCGGATTCATCCAATGCAATGACCCCACGAAGATGTAAGTACTGAGCCTCCCCATCCAACGGATGATTCTGAAACTCAAAACACAGATCACTTCCATCGCGTAACACCTTCGCAATACTCTCTTTAAATCGCTCCCGCTCACCCTCATGTACAAGGTCAAGTATGTCTAACGAATGCCGCTTAACTTCCTCTACGTTCCAATGATATACATCAACCAATTGATCTGAGAATACTAGTGAATGATTCTCTATTTCCCATTCCCAACTTCCTATTAAGGCAATGCGTTGGGATTCCGCGATGATGTGCTCACTTCTCTTTCGTTGTGTGATATCTCGGCCAACTACCATAATATTAATGATTCCTTGTTCATTAGGGCTTGATTTAAACGCACCTTCAAACCACAGATATTTGCCATTACGATGACGAACTCTAAATTGCTGAAGGCTCCTGTTGTACATATCCGCACGTCTTAATTCTTCCAAATCCTCAGGAAATATTAATTCTAATCCACTCATTTGTGTAATCTCTTCCTGAGAATACCCTAATATCTCTTGAAGAGATGGTGAACAATACACGTAGTTCCCCTCTGGATCACAGCAATAAATAATGTCCCGAGTATTCCCAGATACGAGTTGAAATAATTTCTGCGTGTTCTCAAGTTCTTGTTCTGCTACTTTCGTCTCAGAAATATCAATAATATGTATCGCATACAATGGAGCTTCATCTGTAGCGTTATCTCTCCAAGCTGAGAGATGGACGGAGGCCCAGAAGATTGATCCATTCTTATGAAGATAACGTCTCTCTAATGAACAAGACGGAGACTGCCCGTTAAATAATTGTTGTAGTTCTTTCTGTTCTACATTCCAATCCTCCGGATATGTAATATCCTTCAAACTTAGCTCCATTAATTCATCTATAGTATATCCGAACAATTGACACCATGAAGGATTGATATTGACCCATCTTCCATCCCTTCTAACCACGGCAATCCCTGTTGGAGCATTTGCAAATATATGCGCATATAAAGAATGTTGTTCCGACTGTTTACTATTCAAAACCGGACCCTCCATTCGCAATAATAAGTTAGTTCATTCATATAATAGTCATAATCGCAACAAAAAGCGATACATTTTATGCAACCTCCATTACCCTTTTTACCTACCTCTTCAACCATGTTCGAATATCTGATTCATCTCAACAGGAGCATCGTTATGATCGTTCAATGAAATAGTTATTAAGTCATAGTCACAGAAAACCTAGGTATATTATCACAAGTAAATGATGGTAATTATAGGTATATACCGCTATACTTATACAAGTCATAAACACTACAAGAGGAGGATTTACTGTATGAATCAATTTTCAAATGATTTAAATAGACCCCACAATAACTACCCACCACCCATGCAACCTGTAAAAACGAATGGCAAATCTATCGCCGCCCTAGTACTAGGCATTATTTCTGTTGGTACTCCTTATATTGGTCTACTGATCGGAATCGTTGCAATCATCTTCGCTAGTCTCTCTCTAAAAGAACTTAAATACAAAAATGAACAAGGACGTGGTCTGGCGATAGCAGGTCTGGTATGCGGAATTGTGGGTACGGTATTATACGCTATCATTATTGTAGTTATCATCATTGCATTAGTCATATTCTCTAATGCTGATCCTTATGGCGGATTTGGTGGATTTTAATATTAGCTACTCCTATACTCCAATTCTTAGCTACCTACATACCTAAAAAAACCCTTAATCCATCATTTCTGATGAATTAAGGTTTTTTACTGTAATCAGACACCCTCTCACATTTGGCGGCATTGACCATCTGAAAACTAGGATGACGACTTTATAATTATAGTGTCTCTTGTAGCGCAACGCCTTCCGGCATCACGGATAGGACATGCTCCCGCACTGAAGCCTTCTGTTGTAGTTCTTCACAAAGAATAGCAATGATTCCATGATCACCACGTGAACGGATGAGACGACCCATCCCTTGTCTTAAGCGTAATAACATATGTGGCAAATCTACCTCTTCAAAAGGAGAAGATGAAGCGTTACGTTTCGCCATAAACACTGGATCTTGAGGTGGAAATGGTAATGACCATATAATGACATTCGATAAAGATGGACCTGGTACATCCAATCCCTCCCATAGACTCACCGCACATAGAACGCTTGCTTCATTCCTCTGAAATGCCGAGATTAAATAACTAATCTCTTGATCACCTTCATAGTAGAAAGGTATGTCTGCACATCTTGGATCCAGTGTAATCTGTTGTTTGAACTGTTGTAACTCCTCATGTGTTCGGAATAGAATAAGTGCTCTTCCAGCTGTACGTTCTAGAAGTTGACCCGCAATCTCCATCTTCTCAGCGAAGCTTCCACCATTCGTTAACTTCGGAGCATAAGCTTGCATTTGATTCGTATAGTCATATGGCGAATTTACCGAGAAGGATAAGTAATGTTCCAACCCTAGACTATCTGCGACATATTGAAACGACCCATCAACAGATAATGTAGCGGAAGAGAACACGATGGGCATATTCGTATTGAATACCCGTTCCTGCAATACTTCTTTAACCGTCTTCGGCATGATCGACAAGGTCAACCCATCTTCGCTATCTGTCACCCAACAGATCAAAGCGTCAGAATTCTCAAAAAGACCCAACGCCTTCTGCATCATCTCAATATGTTCCTCAACAATACGAAGTTGATAATCATCTAGAGTATATAGCTCACTTTCAAATACAAGCTCTTCCTCTATCGCAGTTAAGATACTCCGGAATTGGTGTACCGACTCCAATAATTTGTCATTTAAATGAATCTGCTTCCGATCCGAACCCGGAATACTCTCACTATGCTTACCTAATAATTGAAACATCATCTCTGATTGATCAATGGCTTCATCAATAAGCACAGCAAGTGCCTCACGAACTTCACCCTGTAGCAAACGTAAAATCAATTCTTCGAATACCACATGTTTCATTTTGTATCCAAGTGCTTTCATCGCAGCTGATTCAAGTAAATGTCCTTCATCAAATACGACAGCACAGTGATCAGGTAATAGCGGAAGTTGTCCCTCGCGTTTTCTGCCTTCGAACGTCCATACGTGTTCCATATAGTAATCATGGGAGCAGATCACGAGATCTGACGAATGACGATAATAGTCTCTAGATAACGTCTGTCCACAACGATGTCTTCTGTCGCAAGTGAAACAATCCTGGAATGAATCCCAATTTATTTTGTGCCATTGTTCATCATTTAGATGTGGATAGTTCTTCCGATCACCATAAGCATGGAATGTCTGCATCGGTTTAGGACTATGAACGAACTCAGGAAGGTTCTCGTATAAATCCTCCCATTGTGCACCTTGTTCATCCTTAAATCTAGCTTCGTCTAGCTTCACTAGACATACATACTGATCTGGAGACTTACCCAGACGTGCATCTATAGCAAGGCTAAGGTGTTGAGCCAACTTGGCAATATCCCCCTCCGGCTTCACCAACTGCTCGATCAAGGACTCGTCAGCACAAGCAATGATCGCTGGCTTGCGTGTATATCGAGCATAACAAATAGCATATAACAAATAGACCAATGTCTTGCCTGTCCCAACTCCTGCCTCTGCAAAAATCGCCTTTTTCTCGGCAAAAGCACGTTCCAATTGAAATGCCATATATATCTGTTCGTCGCGAACTTCAAAGCCCGCTTCTGGTAATAGTTCATAGAATACATCTGCTACCCAATCGCCCACTTGCTGAATAAAGGGTTTAGAAGGGTCATGCTCAAAAGGATAACGCTCCACTATATCGAATACCTCCAAGAAGTTTAATGACAAAAAGCCCAATGTTTAAACATGAGCTAACGTTTCATTATGTCATAGGACAACAATAAAAGCAATGTATTCTTGTTTTTGTATGTACTTATTGTAGAGTTTGAATCAACTTTGGAGATATGACTAAAATTTCATATGATTACATACAAATTTCCAGTTCATGTTCATATCAGTTATACTATTTAAAACTAGCGCTGGAGGTTCCTACTACATGGAAAATTGGATTACGAGTTTCATGGAACAATTCGGATATTGGGGTATTTTTCTACTGATTGCTTTGGAAAATGTATTTCCTCCCATTCCATCAGAAGTTATTCTCACCTTCGGTGGGTTTATGACAACCCATACTAATCTAACAGCAACCGGCGTCATTGCAGTGGCAACGCTGGGATCTATCTTTGGTGCAGCTATTTTGTATGGTATTGGTTATCTAATTAATGTGGATCGGCTGGAGGCCATCATCGACCGATGGGGACGATACCTCCGCGTAAAAAAAGAAGACATCCGCAAAGCAGATGCATGGTTCGAACGATATGGATATTGGACCGTTTTCTTTTGCCGGATGATCCCTTTGATACGCAGTCTTATTTCAATCCCTGCAGGTATAGCTAAAATGAAATTCGGACTATTTCTACTTTATACAACGATTGGTACATTAATATGGAATGTTATTCTCGTCTCAGTCGGTGCTGCTCTCGGGGACAATTGGGAAAGCGTTGTTGAATTTATGGATGTGTATTCTAATATTGCTTATGCCATCATCGCTCTTGGAATCGTTGTAGCCTTATTCTTTTGGATACGAAGTAGAAGAAAACTTAAGAGATGAATCCAATCAGACTAACTGATCATTGAGATGGCTTGCCTTTCAATGGCGGTTAGTTGTTCTTGTACGCGCACAACTTCCCCAATAATAATTAATGCTGGATTCATTAATTCAACCCTTCTAGCAAGATCATGTATATCCGCTAACTTCCCAATGAATGTCCGTTCTTTCTTCGTTGTCCCATGTTCTATTAACGCAACAGGTGTTGCAGGGTCCTTCCCGTGTCTCAACAACTCCTCTCGAATAGATGCCAACTCACTAACGCCCATATAAATGACTAAGGTATCTACACTATGAGCAAGAAGATCCCATCTAACAGGTGATTGACCTCCATGGCATCGGCTACCGGTCACACAAGCGAACGAAGCTGCATATCCACGATGAGTCAACGGAATACCTGCTGAAGCCGCCGCCCCAATGGCAGAAGTGATTCCAGGTACGATCTCATAGGGGATTGAATACTGCGCTAATATGAGCGCTTCTTCCCCGCCACGTCCGAAGACAAAAGGATCCCCTCCCTTCAAACGTACCACCCGATGTCCTTCCAAGGCGTAGGTTAGCATCGTCTCATGAATCACATCTTGGGACATAGCATGCTCCCCTGGCTTCTTACCACAATATACGAGAATGGCATCACGCCGAGCGTAAGTTAGAATTTCTTCATTAACAAGTCGATCATACATAATAACATCTGCTGCTTCTATGCACTTCAATGCCTTGATCGTAAGCAATTCAGGGTCCCCAGGGCCTGCACCAACGATACTAACCTTACCCATCATACTCATAGGCTTTCCTCCATAGTCTTTGAATGTAAAGGCCTGTTATCTACACGTGTGTTGTGTTCACTAACAGTCGCAACTGCTAGCTTCACCCTGCTCACTTTTCGATGAGATAAATAAATGAATAGACCTGTAAATATTGCACCACCTACAAAATTTCCAAATAGGACAGGAATCTGGTTCCATATCCACCAATCCGCCATGCTTACATCTGCCCCAAGCATCATTCCCGCAGGAATGACGAACATATTCACCACTGCATGCTCAAACCCTTGCGCAAAGAAGATTAAGATCGGAAGCCACATCGCGATGATTTTGCCAGAAGTGGATTTGGAGGTCATGGCCATAACCACACCTAATGTTACCATCCAATTACACAGCACCGCCTTGATCGTTACAAGAACCATACCGTCCATTCCCATCGACTTATACCCCAACGTTTTTGCTTCACTCGCTTGTATGATCGTCTGAATCAATGGATTGCTCATATCCGTACCCATCTTTGTAATGGTTAATCCATATAATCCGGCATAGACTGCGCACCCTATCAGATGTCCTACGATCACCCAACCGAAGTTAATTAACATCCGCTTAACGGACGTTTTACGTTCCAGAGCAGCTAATGGAATCAGTGCAAAACTCCCGGTAACCAATTCCAACCCCAATAAAATGATGATCACGAAACCTACCGGAAAAATAAGTGCACCCACAAGACCCAGCGACGTCTGTGCTGTGGCCGTATAAGCAAGTGTAGTAGCGAAGGCAAGAATGGCCCCACCCAGAAACCCTCTAATCAGCATTTGAAATCTACTCAATTCAGCTTTCGCAGCTCCAACCTCAATCATGTTCTCTAGCACTTCAGCAGGCTTCACATAATCCATCTATAACCTCTCCTTTATATGGTGATATAAATAGAGCCACTAGCTGCATCTACTTCTGTTTCATAGGTCGTTATACAACCATCATCTGGTTTATGCACTTCCCCACTCGAGAGGTCTATCTTCCAATCGTGTAAAGGACAGTGGACAGAAGAACCACATACCATACCTTCCGACAAGCGACCGCCCTTATGAGGGCAGCGATTCTCAACGGCTTTCACGGTTCCATCACTTAGACGAAATACCGCAACCTCTGTTTCATCGAACTGGATCGTACGCGATCCCAGAATATCAATATCAGTAATGAGTCCCACTTGTACCTTAGTCATTATCTTTCCTCCTATCCATTTACGGTCTGAACACCAGACAAAGGTTCGAAATTTTTGCGAAGTTCGTCATTATGAATAATCTCTTTCCAAGGCTCTTTCGCATAACTCAACGTTTCTTCAATTCGATCGACTAGTTCTCTCCGAGCATCCGCACTCTCTAATGCCTTCACAACAGAAGCTAGACCCACTCGTTCTATCCAGTTCGCTGTCCGTTCGTTCCAATTCGCATTCTCGCGGTAATATTGAAGGTAAGCAGCGGTCCACTCTATAACTTCATTTTCCGTCTTCACCGTACACAGAAATTCAGATGCCCTAACCTTAACCCCGGCATTTCCACCGACGTAAATCTCCCATCCTCCATCGATTGCCACAACCCCAAGATCCTTAACCGTTGCTTCTGCACAGTTGCGGGGGCACCCAGAGACAGCGAACTTCACTTTTGCAGGTGTACTAATCCGTTCAAAAGCCTTCTCCATACGAATTCCCATTCCGATCGCATCCTGTGTACCGAATCGACAGAATGTAGATCCAACGCATGTTTTCACCGTACGTAGCGCTTTACCATATCCATGACCAGAAGGCATATCAAGTTCTTCCCAAATCTTCGGAAGGTCTTCTTTCTTCACTCCAAACAAATCTAATCGTTGACCGCCGGTAAATTTCACTAAAGGTACATCGTATTTCTCAGCCACAGTAGCAATTTTCTTTAATTCCGTGGGTGATGTTACCCCGCCATATATTCGAGGTATAACCGAATACGTGCCGTCTTTTTGAATATTTGCATGGAATCGTTCGTTCGTAAATCGTGATTCCTTCTCATCTGCATATTCAGCTGGATATAGCATCCCTAAGTAGTAGTTCAACGCAGGTCGACATTTAGAACAACCCTCTGGTTCCCGCCATTCCAGTACATTCATAACTTCCTTCACGTTCATTAAGCGCATCGCCTTCATACTCTCAATGATTTCGTCACGACCAAGGCTTGTGCATCCGCAGATTCCCTCTTTTACCGGCTCGCCTACGGCATCTCCGGCATACAGATGCAACAATGCTTCCACTTGTGGTTTACATCCACCACACGACCCTGTCGCCTTCGTACACATTTTGATCTCACCAACGGTAGTGCATCCTTTTCCAATGACTTCAGCAATCGTTCCTTTGGAGACACCATTACAACCACATATAACTTCTTCATCTGACATGGTGGCAAGCTTACTTGCAGCTGATTCCCCCGCTTTATCGTTGGTGTACCCAAGTAGAAGTTCCTTCTCCCTACCCGTAATCGACTCCCCACTCTTGATTAAGGAGAATAATGATGCGCCATCTGTTGTATCCCCGAAGAGAACAGCTCCAATTAATCGATCGTCTTGAATCACTATTTTCTTATATACGTTATCTATATCATCCTGAAAGCGGAGTGAACGCATACCGGGTTCATCGTTGAAATAACCTGCTGAGAATACATCCACACCCGATACTTTTAGCTTGGTAGATGTCACCGAACCTGCATAACCTGATGTCTCAACGCCAACTAATCTTTTCGCTAATACCGCACCTTGTTCATACAGCGGCGCTACGAGACCGTAGGCAATCCCTCGATGCTCCGCACACTCACCAACGGCATATATCCCTTGTATACTCGTCTCCATGAAATCATTAACAACAATGCCTCGATTCACTTCTAGACCTGCCCGTTTAGCCAGTTCTACATTCGGTTTAATCCCTACGGCCATGACTACAAGATCAGCATCGATCTGACTTCCATCCGTGAAAGATAAGCCTTGTGCACGACGTTTACCATCTATGCTTGCTGTATTTTTCTTAAGCAGAAATTTCATTCCCTGTTCTTCCAGATCTCTCTGTAACATCATCGATGCGGATTGATCAAGCTGACGATCCATTAAGTGTTTATTAATGTGAATAACATGGACATCCATCCCTAGATTAAGTAGCCCTCTGGCTGCTTCTAAACCCAGTAAACCGCCCCCAATAACAGCCGCCTTCTTATAGGTCTTAGATGTCTCCATCATGATCTGACAATCTCTAATATCCCGAAATCCAATAACACCCTCTTTGTTCACCCCCGGAAGTGGAAGCATGAACGGATTGGAACCCGTAGCTATAATTAATATGTCATATGAAACTTCAATCCCAGACTCAGAAATCACCCTTCGCTTCACCGAATCAATACTTTTTGCCGCATCCCCTGTGTAAAGCTTGATATTGTTCTCCGTGTACCAATCCCAGTCATTTATAACAATATCCTTCATATCAGATCCACCGGCTAACACCGACGATAACATGATCCGATTATAGTTAGGATGTGGTTCAGCACCAAACACTGTAATGTCATAAGCCTCTGTTGAGAGCTTTAGAACGTGCTCAATCGTACGTATACCCGCCATTCCATTTCCGATGAGTACCATTTTCTTCGCTTGATTCATAACGGTGTTCTCCTCCCTTGAATAAACATAAAAAGGCCTGCTACGCTCAGGGAAAATAAAACATTATTCCCTACATAAGAGCGAAGACAGGCCTCGTTGCCGCTTCTATACGAATACGTCAGTGTATCCGTGAAAGATATTAGATTGTTATTTGTTGAAACTAACTATATAAGACGTTTTGCCATGTGTCAATATACTTAACATAAATAAATTTTTAAATTTGTAAAATCGGGGTATTCAATCTTTATAATTAACAAAATGTTACATTACATAACACACAAGCCGACTTAATCATTTACTACCCTCTGATTAAAATTTAAATTATTATTGCTTTTTTTCTTGAAAATTGTGAAAATAACTAATAAACATTTTTTTCTTACGGAATTAACGTTTAATTTCCCTATTTCATCCCTGAACTTCTCGCTTTTAGTTCCTAAAAGCTTATTATTCTATCCACGATTCCCATGTTAGGTTTAGTTCCTATAATTGCCTTTAAAATCGCTATGTTTATGGAGGTGTTATCTGTCGATGCGCTTCTTATTGGTTGTTCGTGATCCTTTTAATACCGCTAGTGTTGATCAGAATGGGATCTCTTCGTCTCCAGAAATACAACCAGAAGCTCTATTAGAATCCAATGGTTATCAAGTATTGGCTTCATCTAGCGTGGAAGATATTCAACCCATCATTAGAGAAGTGGATGCTGCCGTACTCCATTTACCTATAGGGGAAATTAAGAGTTGGGAGGACACGCTGCAACAATGGAAATCTCTCCCCCTTCTATGGTGGTGTGGCTCGGCTGTAGCGACGTCCTCCATCAATTCATGTGAAGCAGACGTAAGTATTGATGGCATCCTAACACCAAGCATGAATGGTCAGGAACTGCACTGGGCTCTCCATATCGGTGCGAAACATTTCTATGACCGTCAGCACTGGCAGGACGAACGTCTACAACTATTATCCCGACTTGAAGAGCGTAAGTGGATTGATATGGCTAAACAAATTCTCAGTGACATCAACCGTATTTCAGAAGCAGAGGCTTACGATATACTCCGTAAGAGAGCTATGAATGAACGTAAACGCATGGTTGATATTGCCACCTCGATCGTAAAAGCACATCAATCATTAAAGGCATAGTAACGAAGGAGGACTTCATAATGATGATAGACATATTGAAAGAAGTCGCCCGCGGCAAACGGGGATCCCGTGACTTGACCTATGAAGAAGCATGGGTCGCAGCCGAGGAAATACTAGGATGCAAGGCGTCCCCAGCACAAATGGGTGCATTCTTCGCTGCTGAACGGATTAAGATGGAAAGTATGGAGGAGTTGGAAGCTTTTATAGCTGTATGCCGTACCTATGCCTATCGCTCCCCTATTCAGGCTGGTCTTGATATTGCGGGGCCTTATGACGGAAGGAGGAAATCCTTCATCGCTACCTTCGCTACTTCATTCGTATTAACAGCGGCGGGGCTTCCCGTCACCATGCATAGCACTTCCTCACTCCCTCCCAAATGGGGTGTCACTCTCATTGATCTTCTACATGAGATGGGTATCGGTGATGAACTACTCACGAAGGTTCAGACGATCCAAGTTGCCCGCCATACAGGGTTATTATGCGTTTCTTCCGAGCAATGGTGTCCACCCCTCAAAAACCTACGTTCTATCCGTGAAGAATTAGGCATGAGAACGATCCTGAATACAGTAGAGAAACTGTTAGACTATAGCTATTCTCCTTACCTCGTATATGGCGTATTTCATAATACATTCTTCGAACGTATGGCCAAAGTGATTCACAAATTAGACTATAACCGGGCGCTCATCGTACAAGGCACCGAAGGTTCCGAGGATGTATATATCGATCGACCTACTCGCACCTACATCGTGGAGAACGGTGAATTCCGAATGCAAGTCGTAGATCCCGAAGCTTATGGTCTAGACACCCCCGTTCCTGATGTAGCTTGGAACGCAGTTGAACAGTTACGTGTAACGGAGGAAGTACTTCGTGGAGAAGCCCATATGGCATTCTATAATCAGGTGTTACTGAACGGAGCCGTCCGGCTTCACCTCGCCAAACGTGTGGATTCTATTGAAGAAGGCGTATATACTTGCAAATCACTACTAGACAATGGAACCGCTTGGGCTAACTATCTGAAATGGCGAGACACCGCGCTTAATATCAACGTAGCCATTTAACACTTACTTCACAAGAACAATACGCTCCCCAGCTTATGAATAGCCGGGGAGCGTATCTATGAATTAACCATTCTCTATTTAACCGAGCCCGTCATACCCGCTACGAAATGCTTCTGCAATAGGAAGAAGACTAACGCCGTAGGTAACGTAGCAATCACAATGGCCATCATAATCACACCATAATCCGGTGCATAACCCGCACCCAGATTCGAGATTAAGAGTGGCATCGTCTTCTTCTCTGGTGTCTGCAATACAATTAATGGCCACAAGTAACTGTTCCAACTCCCCATGAACGTAATAATACCAGCCGCAGCATACGTTGTTTTCATCGTCGGCATGAAAATTCTGATGAAGATCCCAATCTCACTCAGACCATCCATTCTACCCGCTTCAAGCATTTCCTTCGGAAACATTTTGGTACTCTGCCGGAAGAAGAAAATCAGGAAAGCTGTCGTTGCGGTTGGTACAATAACAGCCGATACCGTATTAATCCCGATTCCAGGCAGAAACCGTGATATATCTGCGAATAATCGATATAAAGGGACCATTAGTGCTGCAAATGGAATCATCATCGACAGTAGCAAAGTATTAAATACAGCATCTCTTGTCTTATTTCTAAATATTTCGAATCCATACCCTGCGAGTGATGCAATTATCATCGCCAATACCGTAGTGACGATAGCAATGACAGCCGAGTTATATAATGCCTGCAACAACTCTGTTGAATCCATCAATTTCCTTAGATTATCCATGAAAAAATTACCCGGAAGCAACTTCCCCTTCGTTACGTCAACAGACGGATTCGTTGCACTAATGATCATCCATAGAAATGGGAATATCGAGACGAAAGAAATAACACTCAGAAATAGATATATTATCACTCTTTTCATTTTAGCCATTTTTCTCACCTGCCACTTTGAACTGAATGAAGGCTAATACAATAATCATAATTACGATGGAGTAAGATACGGTTGCGGCATACCCAAAGTCCGCAGCATATTTAAAGGACAGATTATAGATGTAGTGAGAAATACTCATTGTGGCATTCCCTGGTCCACCCTTCGTGATATTCACGATTTCATCAAAGAGTTGAAGCGTGCCAATCGTTGATGTGATGGATGTAAACAAGATAATGGGCTTCAATAGAGGTACTGTGATTTTGAAAAATTGTTGTATGGATGATGCACCATCTATTCTTGCTGCTTCATAAATAGAGTTATCAATGTTCTGTAGGGATGATAAGTAAAAAATCATGTTATACCCTGTCCAGCGCCAGGTAATCGCAATGATGATCGTGACCTTAGCCCAGAATGGATCCGTGATCCACTCGATCGGCTGACTTATCAAATGAATATTCAAGAGCAAGGAGTTCACCAAGCCATCTCCTGCAAATAAATACTTAAATATAATCGAGTACGCAACGAGAGATGTGACACATGGAAGGAATATCGCTGTGCGGAAGAACCCTCTGAATTTGAGATTGCTATCATTTAAAAACACCGAAATAATCATAGCTAGAATAATCATCAAAGGTACCTGTATGATCAAATAAATGAACGTGTTCTTCACAGCTGTACGAAACGTAATGTCACTGAACAATCGAATATAGTTATCTAAGCCTGTGAATGTTAAATTAGCTCCAGTACCTGTCTTGAAAGACAGTATGAGCGATTGAACCATGGGGTAGAAATAAAAGACAACGATCATAACCACAGATATTAGAATAAATGACCACCCTGTGATTCCATTTCTTCGATCTAAGCTTAAGTGTGACTTCCCTTGCTTCATACCGTCCCACTCCTCTGCTGGATGTCATATTAAATAGAACCTTAAAGGATGAACCGTTCTCCTCCAATCTTTCATTTTAGGCGAAGGAGCCGTTCAACCCTCAAGGCTCTAGGTTTATGGTGAAACTATAATTTATCTAATTTGTGTCTCTGCTTGGCTCTGTGCATCCTTAAGAACACTATCAATATCCTTACCGTTCAAATAATTCTGCATTTCAACGATCAGAATATCTTCAATGGCATACGTGTGCATGCCATAATTCACATTCGGAATTTTTTCAGTCCAAGTCGCGAAGTCAGCATATACCTTTTGTCCTGAGAAGAATTCATCTGGCTGTGCATACGCCTCTCCTGTAGATGCGGCTTTAAACGTACTTACAACCCCGATATCTTTAAGTAAATTTTGATACATTTCTACATTACTACCGAATGTGGAAGCTAAGAAATCTGTTGCCGTCTCTGCTCCTGGCACATTCATAACGTACCATGAGCTTCCACCAAGGTTAGAGGCATTCACAGAGTCTGCATTGCCTGGAAGCGCAGGGAACGGAGCGACTGCCCATTTACCAGACTGTGAAGCTTCTTGTTTAATCGAAGGTGTAATCCAATTTCCTATAGGAACTGTAGCTACCGTTCCTTTATTAAGAGCTGCAATAAATTGACTCCAATCCGAGTGGATATTGACAATATCAGCTTCCATCATTTTTTTATAAATCGTGAATGCTTCCTTCAATGCCACATTTGTAGCAATATCCGGTGTCTTACCATCATCAGCCAAATACCATGATCCTGCGGTTTGAATCATTGAACGAATCAGCCCTAGGTCATTCGGATCCAACGTAATCAATTTATTACCTGTTTTATCTTTAACCGCTTTACCGATCTCAATATATTGATCCCAATTCAGGTTATTCATATCTTCTGCTTTATAACCTGCTTGCTCTAAATAGTCCGTTCTGTAATACAATCCCGTTGCACCTGAGTCAAAAGGAACACCATATTGCTTGCCATTCAGACTTGTTGGCCCTAGCTTGTAATCAGCGAAATCCTCAGGCTTAATGCTGTCTCCTAACTCATGGAATGCATCCGGGTAAGCACTAAGGAAACCCTGAGCACGATAATCTTCAATTAGGACGATATTCGGAAGTCCGCTCGTCGTACCCGAGTTCAGTCCCGTATTCAATTTCTGAATAATGTCCGCTTGCGCATACTCGATGACATTTACCTTCACATCAGGATTTGTAGCACTGTACACTTTCTTGGCAGCTTCAAGCGCTGCAATGTTAAAGGCCGGGTCCCATGCCCATACTGTGATTTCATCACTTTTCCCAGCTGCTTCACCACTACCTGTGTTTGCTTCATCTGATTTCGAGGAACATGCACTTAGCATCAGTACACTTGCCAGTAGAACAGCACCTAACTTCTTCACTTCATCAACCCCCGTTGAGTTTTTTTGGATGACAGTTATTGAAAGCGGTTGCTTTCTGTAAAAACATCTTACCTTGTCTCCAGAATCGACTGTTAGGAATATCTTTACGATCACTTGTCATATTTTCGTCACATTGTAACCGCTTTCCTAGATGATTTGTATTATCTTTGGTTTCTAATACTTTTTTTATATTTTGATCAACGGTAACTTCATTTTCACCCTTGTTCCTTCTCCAGTTTCACTGACAATGGTGACTCCATACTCTTCTCCATATAACAGCCTAATCCGATCATGAACATTCCTGATTCCTATCCCACTAAATAGTTGTCGACTGCGCTTTGAATGAACAAGACTATTCTCAGGAGGAAGATCCTTGATCCCATCCCCACTATCCACTACCTCACAATAAAGAGCCTGTGTATCATTGGACACTAATACATGAATGTAGCCGCTAGGTTTTATGTTAAATCCATGGAAGAATGCATTCTCGATAAAAGGCTGGATAATCAGCTTCGGAACGTGATAATCCATACTCAAGGGTGCAACGAAGTAGCTCACCTTAATCCGGTCTCCATAACGAGCATGATTAATAAACACATAGTGTTTCAATATTTCGAGCTCTTGCTCCACCGTAATCGTCTCATTAACATTGCTGATCGTATTTTGGAGCACTGATATTAATGAATGAATGGTTTCCGTCGCTTTCCCCTTACTCCCTTGTTGTACTAATGTTTTGACGGATGCTAACGTATTGTACAGAAAATGGGGGTTAATCTGCCTTTGCAAAGCTGCCAATTCTGCATTCCGTTGCCCTTTTTGCGTCTCCACCAGCTTGTCCACGTACTCATGTAGTTCATCAAGCATATAGTTAAAAGCCTGACCGAGTTCTCTTATTTCATACCCCCCGGTCACGGTAATATGATTACCAAATTCATTGCGCGTCACATTACTCATCTGTTGAACAAGTGTCGTTAGTGATTTACTAATCTGTCTAGTCATGAGAAATACGATCAGTAATGCCATGCTTACAATAACAATACAAATCAACGTTAATGTCCTCACATCAATCATTTGCCCAAGAGCCATTTCTTTATCAATAGCATTCACAATATAGAAGTCATACGTGGGGAGATTATCTGATATCACAATACTGTCCTTGCCCTGTACACTTATATTGATGTAATCTGATGGATCTTTAGCCAATTTCTCTGCATATTTCAACAGTTCCTTACTCTGATATCCAATCCGATCTTCTCGATTGCTTGATACAATAACGCCATCCTTATTAAGGATGAACACGTCATTCCCATTGCTCGTAAAACTATCAAATACTTGACCGAAGTCTCGTTCCTTCATAGCAATATATATCGTTCCATAGATGTAACCTGTTGACCGATCCAATAATGCCTTGGATGCAACAATGATTTGCTCTCCCTTACCATTCAACTGTTTGTAATCTTGATACATCAATCGCTTAGGTTCTTTATGACTATTTAATGTAAGTGGATGCCGCTTCAGCTCTTTATCATCCATCGGCAAATAAGAGCGATCGGTTGAGTACACTCGACCGTTCACTCCTGTAATCGTGATTCCAACCTCATATGCTTCCAAATTAGATTGAAGTTTCTTCATCTGTTCTGTCATGCTGAAATACGACTTCGCTGTGCTTATGGAATTCGTATTGCCTTCCGTTAAGAAGTTCTTCATCGCCCCGCTCTGATTCGCGTTAGTCACTACCGTTACGACAGAATCATGGTAGGATTCAAATCCCGTCTTAATCTGATTAAGCACTTTCGTATTCGTAATGCTAAATGTCTGCATAAACAACTCCGTCGACATATGGATGATGGTCCATGATATCGCTATAGCGACAGCAATAATGCTGACAACCATGATCATGAACATTTTGGTAAACAGCTTTACGTTTTTAATTCTATCTAATATAATCCTCATGGATTTCACTTCTCTTGCTTCTTATATTTTTTGCGACGATAAGCACTTGGAGAATCCCCGGTAAACTTCTTGAATACTTTACAAAAGTAACTGTGATCGGAATAGCCTACTCTACCACTAATTTCAGAAATAGTGATGGTACCGTCATTTAATAGTTCTATCGCTTTTTCAATTCGAATTCTGTTTATATATTCACTGAAACCTTCCTTCATATGCGCTGAGAAGTAACTCGATAAATAAGACATATTGAAATGGAAATGCTTAGATAACTCCGCCAGAGTTAGCTGTTCCGCATAGTTCTCATGCATGTAATCAAGTAGCTGCTGTAGCCGATGGCTATCTTTATCTTTAAGATCTGCCGATACGACCATAAGCGTCACTTTGTCTAGAAAGGACTGTAACAATGCAACCGCATCTCTCGCATATTTTGCTTCATCCATCTTTTTGAAATAACTATATTTCTCCTCTTCCAGAAGCGCCGTGTCTATCTTCGTACTATCTAGTAACGTGATAATCACAAAAATAATATTACTCAGAAATGACTTGAACTCGAACACATCGTTCTTATACTGACCTGCCAGTACCTCAACATGCTCCTGCAAATATTTAAAAGCTATATCTGTATGCTTGCGCTTCAGCTCATCCGTGAAATGATTCATACTAAACTTGATATCTATCTTTGGAATACTAGGTAACTCACTTCCGATAATAAGTGCCCGATCTGGTAAAAAGAATGCATAATCCATCATTTTCAAGAAGGATTCACGGTATATGTTCCCTAATTGATTGATATCTCGGAACTCATCTCCAATAACCCAGCACACTTCTGAATCTTGCTGATCTATTGCTGTTATCATGGCTCTTACCCTTTCTGCGACATGTGCCAATCCCGATTGCCCGAAGTTGAACAACACAATAAACATGGTAGGTTCCGTTTCAATCAGCTGATAACACACATTATTTGAAGATATATAGCGAGCTACTTCCTTTAGTAAATTAGACTTAACGAAAGAAAGCTCATTCTGATCCTGGTGGGGTATATATTTCAACGAACATCCACACAAGCAAAAGCTGTCCCAGGGCAATGTGTCATGAATGATACTTGCATCAATATCCGTCTCATAACCAGAGATAAGCTTATCTATCATGCTGTCTAGGGAAGGACTGAAGCTACCGGAAGACAGATTTCTTCCATTCATAGATGGTATTTTATCAGCAGTGGCTCTAAGCACATGAAGTAATCCCTCCGTTTCAAGCGTAGGCTTCAATACATAGTCAGCTACACCATTCTGAAAGGTAGATTTAACATACTCAAATTCACTAAAGCTACTTAGCACTATAATTTCGATATCAGGAAATGCAGACTTTAACTTCCGAACGAATTCTTCTCCATCCATCACAGGCATAACGATATCAGTAATGACAATGTGAGGCTTCAACAAGCTCACCATTTCCAGTGCTTCCTTACCATTGCCTGCTTCTCCTACCATTTGGAACCCTTCTGATTCCCAATTCAGAAGATGTTTGATTCCCTGTCTTACTAAATATTCATCATCTACAATCAGTACTTTACACAGATCGTTCAAACATATCCCTCCTGTATAGGTGTTTAGGATGCAATTAGGTATATTACATCATATCGTCGTTACTTTATATAGCGCTTTCAATAGTAGATCATGTGTTAATCTCGTTTGTTCACTTCTAATTTAATTCATATTCTACTGATTCAGAACTCACTTGGATACGTATATCATTATATTTCACGAAAAAAAGAACCCTACAGATCAAGTCACCAATCCGGAGAGTTTATCGCGACCAATAGGGCTATTTTTGACACAATTACATATTCATTTTATGATAAGTTCATATGATCTACTCAATAGCCATTATATTCTCCCATCCATATGTCAGCGGAATGCTTCTTCAACAATCTACATAAATGAGGTGCTTTAACAAATTATGAATGATATCTTCACGTTACTGAAGTATGCCTTCTTGGGCCTGGTACAAGGTATAACCGAACCTATTCCTGTTTCCTCCAGTGCTCATGTCATTATTGTGCAACATCTTTTCGGATTAGAAATTGAAGGTCTAGGGTTTGAGGTTCTCGTCAACTTTGCTTCCTTGTTAGCCATACTACTTATCTATAAGAATGATTTAATAGAGTTAATTAAACACGCCTGGTTATACGTCACCAAGAAAGAAGAACAATTCAAAAAGGATTTCCACTTCATTCTATATCTTATCATTGCCACTATCCCTGCGGGATTGATTGGATTCCTGTTCAATGACCTGATCTCTGATGTCTTCAAAGGGATGCTGACCATTGCGATCTCCCTCATGATTACAGGTATTGCACTTTGGTTAATCCGTAATCTACGTGGACGAAAGAATGAGGCCGGGCTCCGACTTAAAGATGCTATCATTATTGGATTTGCTCAAGTGATTGCCTTAATTCCTGGCATTAGTCGGTCCGGTTCTACCATTGTGGCGGGGATGGGACTGGGACTCAAGCAATCGACTGCCCTTAAGTTCTCATTCTTCCTCTACATTCCTATCAGTATAGGCAGTATGATTCTCGAAGGATCCAATCTTATTCATGATCCAGAAATAGGGACGTTAGCTCTACCCTACTTACTAGCTTTCATCTGCTCGTTAGTGACTTCCTACTTCTCCATGAAGTGGTTCATGGGAATTATGGAACGCGGTCAACTGAAGTATTTCTCTTGGTATTGCTTCCTATTGAGTGCATTCATCTTACTATTTATGCTATAAACTATACATGGCATTAAAAAGGGGCTGTCCCATAAGTCAAAAATGACTAGGGGCACCCCATTAGTTTTTTATAGGAGAAAGTTAGATGTTCTGAAAGGACCTCCGCGGACGGACCGTTTCTCCAATCGCTGTGGTCCAAATCCTCTTTCATGTTCTAATGCTTAGAGACGAGATGCTTCAATTCGGATATCAGTTGATCCAGCTTCCCGTAATCTTCAACAATCGTATTTATTTTATGATCTTGTGTCTCCATACTTCCATACATTTCTTGCACAGCTGCCATGTTCTGCTCCGTTGTTGAAGCAATATTCGTCATATCATCAGATATTCCACTCTGCTGTATATGAAGACGGTTCGCAGAATCGCTAGCAATGTCGGAATGGATCTTCACTCGATCCGTGTTCTCATGGATACGCTGAATGAGTTGGCGAACCTCTCGCGACACCTCACTGCTCGCTATTACGCCCTCCTGTCCACGCTGCACCTGATCATCAACCGCGTTGATCTGTTTACGTATTCCAGATAGAATCTCTTCAATTTCATTTGCAGCATTGCGGGAACTATCAGCTAGCTTACGAACTTCACCCGACACAACCGCGAATCCTTTACCATGTTCACCTGCACGTGCAGCTTCAATCGCTGCATTAAGTGCTAGTAGATTCGTCTGCTCCGAAATCCCACTGATGGATCCAACAATCGTGCTGATCCGTTCATTCTCCTTATTCAGAACCTTCATGATCTCCACAGTATGATCGATAATTCCTCTTACACTTTCAACTTCTGATGATAAGACTTCCATCTGTGTACTACTCTGCTCCGACAATGCGGCATTATCTTCAGAGTACTGTTGCAACTGGGTTGTTCCATCCATCAATTCTTTCACATTATCTTTAATGATCTGCGTCGTCTCACTAATATTCATGACATTGCCCGTCTGTTTCTCAATGGCTATTGCCATCTCTGAGAAGGTTACCGTGACCTCTTTCGAAATATCCCCTGTAACACGAACGTTCTCTTGTTGTCTCTCACTGAACTCATTCAACATTAGGATAGAACCTTTTAGCTTATCAAGTAACGCATCCGCCGTATTCTTAGCTACAAGCGTATCCTCTTGTTCTTTGAGCACCTGACGTTGCAACTTTTGACTGAATTTAGCTGAGAAGGCAAGAGCCGCCGTAGCAAAAGCAAGATACAAATAGATATAGACTAAGGATTCACCTGGAAACAACTGCTCTCGTAATGAAGGTTCTAAGAAGAGATATGTACTTACAGCTGCACCTAGAATACCCGTGAAGATAATTGGCTTATGATCTTGATATAACGTCATCATTGCTAAATTAACATAGACTAAGAAATATGTACTAATAATAGGATTGGGATCTGAGATAATTAAAAAGAGTACGATTAAGGTGATTATACTCGCTACAAAATATTTTATGTATGATGCCCCAATTTGACGATAGGTCAAAAAAGTTGCCCCAGCACAGGCAACTCCCCCCAAAACTGCAAGCATTAGAATCATTTGAATATCAAGCCCGATTGCGAGATCCGTCACGATACCAAGCGCTAACATTCCCCATAAAATTTTAATAAACAAGCGATTACGTTTATCAAGTTCTGAAATGATCACTCTTTCCATAAAATATCCCTACCTTCAGCTTAATGTTAAATTAACTTATCTAGTTGTTAGCCGCATATCCTCCAATCTCTGTGAATAATTTTTAATCCATGAATACTCTTCTTTATTAGTGTACATCTCCTCTATATCGATAATAACGGGGACAACATAATCACCCTTATAAAATACTTTATCTCCAACCTTCTCGAAGGGTACTTGGAACGAAATACGGAGGGCTCGCAAAAATATAGGCTCCATCATCGCCACATAATATTTTATTTTCTTTCTCTCGCCATAAAGAACAGAACCTGCTAGAAGATCATCAATAAAATGTCCTCGATATTGATTAAGCACCGCAATCTTATCAATTTCAGCCACGGTACCCTCTTCTGCCTGACTAATTTTCGGATGATCGGCAAAAGGTGCAGACTGATTGATTATACCTTCGCGGATATTATAAGGTTTAATTTCCGACGTACCCACATAGTTCCCTTCCTTCGAAATAACCACAAATCTTTCTAGCACCTGCTCGGAGAACTCAAGCTCAAACCCCTTCTCAAGCCAAACGGTAGTCCAAATACTATTAAAGCGAGCTAAATCCAATTCGGTTTCCACAACTTTAAACATAACCTTTTCTACTCCCTCTCTCTACAGAATCTACGATAATTCATCCTGAATGAATGAAATATATATATATTCATATCGGAATAAGATGGTAAAAAATGTAGGTATTGTTATGTTTTTATACTGTAGAATGGGTTTATTTGTAAACAAAAAGTACCCATTATTAATATATTTCCGTACAAATAAGACCCCAATAAATTCCTCTCTAACAAGGAAATCATCTCAACAATACAATAAAGTCCCGTTAGATCGGATGTGATCTATCGGGACTTTTTATTTTATCTACTTATAATCTTCACACCAATCCACTACAACTCCACGGATGTCTTCATTTCATTCCAAGCAGCTTGTCCTATAATGCCAATCCGCCAGATTGCAATTCCCTTGAGATCATACCGCTTAGCGAGTCCAATCTTGGCATTAACGGATTGCGCGTTCTCACTACCTAAAGATATGCCTAGAATCAGCTTGTCCTTATCCACTTCTTTTAAAGCTAAAGTAATGGCTTCATCTACTTTCCCAAGTGGCTCTGGACTTTTCTCATCTTCAAAGGCATATCCCATAATGATCAGGTCATCCGCAAGACTACTGAGCGTTTTATAATCATATCCCGTATAAGAACTATTTAATGGATGAAGGACAATACTCAATTTAAGACCCGCTTGAGAAGTCTTCGCGGCTAGCTTCTTAATAAATGCATTGTAGTCTGCACGTGCTTTCGCTTTATCTCCACTCCAACCTAATCCCTCTAAATCAAGGACTACTCCTTTAAACCCCTTCTGAGAGGCGGTATCTACAATACCCGTAATCGTCTGATTCTGAAGTGCCATGTCTTCTAAGTTTTTGGTAAGTTCCAACCCACCATCAACGGAGTAAACCATCAAATATGGTGTTGTCCCCTGCTGGTCCGTTTCTTGGATAATAGATTCAGGTGTTACCGCCCCTGCGGCCTGAGGCCATCTATATTCCTTACCCTCTGTTGTAAACAGTCCATCTTTGTCAATTCTGCTCCATCCAAATGCAACAGAATCGAAAGAAGAAACCATCGACCGCTCGTCAAAAGAGGATAATGCATAAAATCCCATCGTATATATATCTTCTTTCGGTGATGTAATAGATACCGTCTTCGTCGCCTGATCCCATGCAACAATCGCACCAAACTGACTACTGAAGAAGCTTAATGGAATCATTGTACTTCCGCTGATCGTCTGTGGAGAAGCTATCAACTTCACAACCTGACCATTGACGCTCGCATTCTTGCTTCCCATTGTCAGTACGACTTGTTTGGTGCCCTCTGCATCTGGCTTAGTCGCTGTAATCTCCTGTTTAGCTTGATTCCATCCCACTGTAACACCTAGCGCTTCAGATATAGCCCGAAAAGGCACCATTGTCGTCCCCTTGATAACCGCTGGCTGTACAGGAAATGGAAGTGGATATCCGTCTAACATAATACTAACCTTAGGAGTCGCAGCTGCCGCCTCACTTACAGTTGAATTCATAGCAGCCATACCGCTCATAGCAATAGCCGAGCACAATAATAGTTGAGCCATTCCTTTCATTATATGTCTCCTTTTCTATGAAAAATAAAATAGACTTACTCTTACTAGATACTTCGTATCTGCCCCTCTCATACTACCTCAATATGGTAGAGTTATCTATAATATGAATATCTTATATGGAAATAAATAAGTACAAAAGCAAAGACTTCGTGAGCTTGAGTACGCTACGAAGCCTTTGTTTATTCTAGTATCATGACCCGATGAAACATAATGATGTCTTTGATCATTCTACAATATAAATTTTCATTTCTAATTCTTTGACATACTCCTTAATTGGCCAACCCTCCTTATCTAGCAAGAATTCACCGGCATTTTTATCCTTGTATACGTTTGTATATGGCTTAATTGTGAAAAAGGTAGAAGTTGTGCTTAACGGCTCATATAAGAGATCTGTATATGCGTAACCGCCTTGACCACTTAATTCTTTTAATTCATTTCCTTGATCATCATATACATCGTAGCTCAATGACAACATGCTGGAACCAACATACGTATATTTTTTAGGTATTTTTCGAGAAGTGCCATCTAGAACAAATGCTAATCTTGTTGCCACAGGACTAAGTTCCACCTTTTTCAGAGTTATGGTTACATAGTCATGTGATTTAGTCACATCTGGTGTCAACACGATACTGTTCTTCAACGTATTCTTCACGGGAATATTAATGATATACGGTGTATTAATCCCTTCCAACGTTATCTCTAGTGTTAATTCAAATTCAGATGGGAGGGGCGAATAATCTGGACCTTGGTTTGATAAAAAATCAATAATAACAGAATTATGATCAGCGCCGCCTTTCATATTAAATCCACTACCATAAGTCTTTCCGTCTATGGATATGTTAGTGTCTTTCAATGTGCCCTTTGTGCCTTCAGGCTCAAAGATAACGATATCCTCTGGAGTAACATAGTTTCCTATAAGATAGCTAGTTATGCCTTGTGCCTCCCGTTGAACAGCAATGGATACGCGATTTCCATCATACATCACTTGAGGTACGCTTAAGGTCACACCATCATGTGTATCACTGAGATTAACTTTTGTGACCAGACCCTTTTCCTCGGCGGCTTGCAGTCCCAAATCCCCTGCTAGCTTGAATATGCCGCTTACCAGTGGTATTTGTTTCAGAGAATCTGCCATAGCAGGAGATACAAATCCACTTCCAATAACGCAAATGCCCATAATTAATGCCGCTGAAATAACAAGAAGTGTGCTACGAACTACCTTTTGTTTACCTGACTTCATAACGGTATGTAACGGTATATCGTCTAACGATGCGTATATTTCATCCTGCCGTATTCGTATGAGATCAGGGAGTTGTTGAGGCATCTCCCTATTTCCCCTTTTCAATTCCATATCCAGATTAAATGGGCTCACAGATCATCTTCCTTTCAAGGGAATTTTGATACCATTCCGCTAAAATACCTCGTGCTCGATGAAGACGCGTTTTTATGGCACCTTCGGAAATCTCCAGAATACTTGCGATTTGCTTAATCGGCATGTCCTGATAATAATACAAGGTAATAACAATTCGTAGCGATGCGTCCAGGTGATCAACTGCCACCTGAAGGTCGACCTTATCATAGTTCTCGAAGTACCTCGGAGGTAAGTAAGATACTTCTTGAGGATCTGCCACAGTTAATTCCTGCTTCCGGAGTAACTGGTTGCATTCGTTAATCAGAATTCGAATGACCCATGTTTTGAAAAACTTAGGCTGTTTGAGGGTGGATAGCGCCTTGTATGCCTTCAATGTAGTCTCCTGAAATACATCAGCACAGTCCTCATCCCGTTTGACAATGGACTTAGCCAATCCATACAGGTCTAGTTCTATACTTCTAAATAATCGGATAAAGGCCTCTTTATCTCCGCGCTGGGCTTTCTTTACCTCTAGTTCCATTTGCACACGAATGTTCCTCCCCTTTTTTTATCCTTTATAAGATTAGATGGATAAGATGTATGAAAAGTTATATTTTAGGAAAATATTTTTTTGTGGAAGTTATTGATTATCTTTGGTCCACTGAACAAAGGTTAATTTAAATATAATTTTTACCGATATAAAACCATATCCAATATTTGAAACAGATAACGAAAAGGGGTAACGAATTGAAACCAACATCAAGAATACTTACGTTTTTGTTCTTAGGTCTTATGATTTCTACGATGAAGTATGAGACCGTTCATGGGCAAGATGTGCAGCAAAGTGTCACGCAAAGAACGAAAGAAACCATTATTCAGAAGTATCAACAATATTTGCCGCTTAAACAAAGTTCAGCTTATATGAATTCGAACGCGATATTTGAGAATCTTCCTAAATATACCGCTCCTTACGCAGAGGGGAAATTGAAAAAAGATATTATATTAGATGGCATCCACGCGGTGAATTGGGCTAGGTATTTAGCAGGAGTTCCAGACGATATTGTGCCGAATTGGAGCTTAGAGCAACAAGAACAAGCCGCTGCTCTTGTAAATGCCCTCAATGGAGGATTGAGTCATACCCCTTCCCAACCCAAGGGTATGACTCAATCTCTATTTAATGCTGGCTACAAAGGTGCTGGCTCTAGTAATCTATCTTACGGACGTCTTTCATTATATGATACTGTCCTGTTCGGTTATATGTCAGATAATTCAGCAAGTAACATTAATCGCGTAGGGCATCGAAGATGGGTAATCAATCCTTCTATGACAACAACCATGTTCGGTTATGTATTTAAAGATGAGAAAACTAAGTCGCCTTTTAGTTCCATGTATGCTTTTGATCAAACACGCGCGAAGGATCAAGTCACCTATGATTATATTAGTTGGCCTTCTGCTGGCTACTTCCCAGATGACGTATTTGCTACCAAGGATCCATGGTCCGTATCTCTAAATGTATCTAAATATGATAATAAGCGTACAAAAAATGTCCGTGTCGTTCTCACAAGAATCTCAGACAATAAGACTTGGAATTTCAGTTCTAGTGATAACGATACAAACGGTAAATACTTTAATGTCGAAACGTCAGGTTACGGCATACCCTACTGCATTATTTTTAGACCTAATGATATTAAAGATTGGAAAGAAGACGATCGGTTCAAAGTAGATATTCGAGGAATTTACAATATTTCTGGGCAAGAAACCAGCCTTTCCTATGAAACCACATTTTTCAAAAATGTACATGATATAAAGGAAGTAACCACTACGGAGCAAGTCAGTGCATGGGCGATAAGTGATTACACGAAAGCTAAGAACAATGGGATTATCGACAGTCGTTACGACAGAAATTATCAACAACCTATTACTAGACAGACCTTCACAGTAGCCGGGTTAAAAGTATACGAGCATGTGCTAGGGAAACAAACTGGAACGGTAAACAATCCCTTTAAAGATGTACAAGAACAACAAATCGCTTATGCCTACCAATTAGGCCTAATCAAAGGGACATCGTCAAATACCTTCTCTCCTCAAAAAACGTTAACCCGACAAGAAGCCGCAACCATCTTAGTTACGATTTATGAACAAGTCAACAAGATCAAACAGTCTAATAAGGCGACTCTTGCGGTAGCTAACCCTTTTAAAGATGATGCAAAGATCAGCGCATGGGCCAAAGAGAATGTCTATAAAGCCGTAAATCTAGGACTCATGAGTGGACTAAGTAATCAACTGTTTGGGCCTTCCCAGCAAATTACGCATGAACAAGCCTATGTGACTCTTCAGAGACTCTTGGAGAAGCTAGAAACAGAGTAATCAACATAAAGGTGGCCTTTCGTTATATCAGAGAGGTCACTTCTTTTTAATTAGGTAACCTTTTATTGGTTTTAAAGTCTTATTACTTACAGGCGACATGAAAATTAACGAACTACAACGAAGACACCTGACCAAACCCCATTAGAAAAGAGGGTCAAAGAGGTGAAGTTACTACGTTATTTCTCTTTACTTAGCGTTTCAATTTGTGCATTTTCAACTTTCGGGTTGCATTCCGTTAGCGCCGGGATGGTGATGGAGAACCGAAACAGCTGGATACGGTAAGCGTAATCATAGACGATACACTTATGGTACCCGCACGATTTATCTCCGAAGTGTTTGGAATTAAAGTTAGTTATAACCAAACAACAAACGTTGTTCAGCTAACGGATCCAAGAATCCTTAGCTCAGAAAGGCTTACACCCATTGATGAAATGCAAAATATAAATGAATCCTTTAACGACTTGATCGTACCTACAAATGTGATATTTTCTACTCATCCCACAGACGACGACAATAATAAACTAATGATAGAAGTATTCAATCACTCTTCTCAAACCGTGGACAAAGGCCGCTTAAATAGTAATGTTCTCTTCTTCGCAAGTAAATCAAACATATCTTTTATCGGTAAACACCATTGATGATGAGCCCATTCGTTATGTATTTTGCAATTATTTTGTAACACGTTGAGTACCGTTGTGTGGTTATTCCTATCAATAAACAAAGACAAAGAGGAGCTACTCCGCTGAAGTAAGCTCCTCTTCTATATTTAAAGTCTTTCAATGAAATAGATTACTCCCCCAACACATCTGCTCTTAATTCGCTTGCAACTTCCGTCATGATGGGAATCACTGCTTCATTCGTGCCGGAAACATATATATCTCCCTGATAGTGTCTGAATGGGATCTTAGTATCATTGTAGCTCCACATGAAGAAATCCCCTTCAATGGACATGCTTGTAGCTCCTGTCACGGTAAACACAGGGGTATATTCAAAATCCGGTTTAGACGCAAAATACTGTTTACACTCGTGTAAGGATATGGTCTGTTCTGAAATGCCATTCTCCTGAAGTGATCTTGTAATTCGATAGCGTTGACTCATTGTAATGCCTCCAATATTAATAATAATTTCATAATTCTTTTGTCATAAATACACTGTATGGGTCTTCCACGTAATTTGCAAATGGTTCACAATATTGAAATCCAACACTAAGGCCCATTTAGGTCATCTATTTTTATTTCCAAAAAAATCACTCCACCATCTCTATAATTTCAATCATTACTTTTATTTTAACATCTACACTTCTATACAACATGTTGATCTATTAAAAAATTCAAGAGTAGTCGGTTAAATAATTGAGGCTGACATAGATTACTTGGGTAAATGGCATCATCTACAATCTGGAGTTGTGCATAGGGAAACGCAGCTTCTATGTTCTTCATATGCTTTAGACCCCATTCATTCTGACTGCCAGCCACGCATAATATAGGCACCTGATATCGGGCTGATTGACGACACAAATCGATCTGTCGTAAAGCCATGCGCTGTTTGATTAATTCTGTTGGTCGCTTGTTCAGTAGGTCTTCTCGCATAATCCTATAAGCAGGTGTCCAATGATGGTAGGTCAGTTTAAGTGTACGCAGCAACAACTCCGCTGGTAAATAATACGATAGCCAACTGAAGGTCTCAAATACCTCCCATAGCTTATTCGTCTTGCCAGATAAGTAGCTATCCACTAGCACTAGAGCTCTCACCCGTTCCGGATAGAGATCAGCAAACCTCCCAGCTAGGACCCCCCCACTAGAACAACCGACGAGTGTCACCTTCGAAACGCCTAGTATATCTAGTAACTCTCTCAAATCTTCACATTGTGTGTCAATAATCCGATTAACTTCAACATCCACTTTTCCCGACTGACCATTTCCCCTCAAATCTAGTACGATCACCCTTGCTCTTGTACTAAAGTATTCCACTTGCGGATCAAACATATGGTGTGAGGACAGATGATCATGAACAAAGACTATGGGTACACCATTTCCATGTATCTCATAATATAAAGAAGTGCCATTCAATAGAATCTGGGGCATAATTTCAACGTTCCTTCTCTCCGTACGCTTACGAGGTTAGCTGACGGATTCGGGCTCAAAGAGTAACCCTACTCGAATATTTCGAGATTCACCCCAAGTGAAGAGACGATCACACATTACATCTTCACAGTTGGTTCCCCCGCTCCCTAATGGGAACTCAGCGATATAATTTTTGCAGAATAATAATGTATTCATTAATGACTTCGTTGTTCCTTTTCTTGTTCCAAGGCAATCATCATCATTTAACTATATATCTTAAAAAAATGCAAAAGGAGCCCGCGGTTGACAGGCTCCTCCAGTTGAACAAGTATCCAATTACATCGAATTATATCGTTTCAGATGAAGGCTGTAAAGTGAGTGAGCTATACTCATATCTTTTTCATTTTGTACTCTCTTATTAAAGATATAACCGCAAGAAAAGCAATATACAAAGGAAACCCAATTAATAATATGGCATACAAATCTCGTGTCGCAGTATATGACGACGTAGAAAATCCTCTAATAATTAACTGCCCTAAAAGATAGGATACCGGCAAAAACAACATTTTCATGGTCAAATTAATCACCCTTTTATGGCTACGGAACAGAGCCATAATTAATCCACAAATGACAGTTAAACTCATGGCAATAAGCGAATAATATGATAAGAATAATCTTGGTAAGGTAACTATTCCTCCACTTGGATTGATATCTTTACCATATACCAAAATATCTTCATTTCCATCTGTTAGGTTATAATATACAGCAGCTACATTTTCATCATTCGGATTTAAAATAGTATTATTTATACGAGATTTATTAATATTCCTGTTCCATATGCTATCCCATGTCGTTATATGATAAACATACCCTGTATTGTCCTCTGTAGGATATCTATTAATATCATATCCAGACACTGTATCCTCAAATATAGCAAGTACAGATCCATTATCCATTTCATTTATTGATACACTTTCCTTACTAAACGGAATGTACTCTGGTGCAGTCAAGAAAGCAATTGCTATAACACCAATTACAACCGTAAGCATTATTGAAAATATGGCTGTCTGAATTTTTTTCTTGCGTAATGTAGATTTTATCTTTAATAACGGAGAAGTATCAATATCTGCAGGTAGTTTATAAAAGGCCTTCATCTCATCAAGACAATTCCTACACTCCTCACACTGATCAATATGTTCTTCAAGCATAGCGCATGAGTCATCACTAGCTATATTCTCTATATATAAAGGTAAAATATCTCTAATAATATTACATGTTATTTTCATCAATAATCCCTCATTTCCTCTCTAATTTTATTTTTTGCCCTATGGAAAGTAACACAAGCCCAATTATCTGTTTTGCCAAATAAGTTAGCAATCTGCTTAAAGCTTAACTCTCCAAAGATACGCAGTGTAAAAACTTCCTTATACGGTTCAGAAAGGCCGTGGAGAATCTCATCAAGTTTAGTTGCCTCCTCAGATGAATATAATATTTTCTCCACATCAATATCATTTTTCTGTTCAGGTACTGTATCAAAATTGACCGTTTTTTTATTTTTTCGCAAATATGATATATATGTATTTTTCGCTATTTGACATAACCACACCCGAATATCACAATTTCCCTTGAAACTATCAATTGATTTTATTGCCTTCAAAAATGTATCTGATGTTACATCTTCAGCGATATGTTTATCTCTAGATAAACTATATACAAATAAGTACACATCCTTAAAATATTTATTATATATCTCCTCAAGCTCTGTCACTCTCCCACCTCCTACCAATAAGACGCATGTAATGTGATAATCTTACAAATAATTTTAAAAATGTTCCAGAAATAATCCAAATAAAGAAATGGAGTAAAAAAAGCCTTGATATACCTATAAAGATGGTAAATAACGAGCATTAATAGGACACGTCTGACCAAATCACTCATTGGTTATACTAGTATTATTCGCTAATCATTAGGGGGAATCTAACAATGACTTATGAGGATATATATAACCTACACTTTCAACTTCTCAAAATATATGAGGACAATGAAAAGGTTCCTACTCCTTATCAAAGTGAAATAGATCACTTTAAACGGCAGTTAAACCTTTTTACTGAGGATATCGTTCAAAGGATTTTTGTTCTAAATCAAATACTTAAAATATATGAAAAGAATAGACAAACAAAAATCAAATGGTGCTCTGAGATGTACTTTTAATCTCGTAACCACACTAAATAACCATCCAACAAAAAAACCTTGATAGACCAAGGCATCTGGTCATCAAGGTTTTAAATATTTGTCTCAGACTAAATCTTATAAGCCTTCATCGCTTTACGAAGCTCTTTCATCGTCGGACGTTTACCATACATAAGTACACCTGTACGATAGATTTTGGCAGATAACCAACCGAAGGCCAAAATGGAAACCATAAGAATGAGTATAGATACCCATATTTGCCATACCGCTATTTCTCCTAGACCAATCCTTACAATCATGGTCGTTGGCGATATAAATGGTATGAATGAAGCAACTTTCATCAAGGTCGAATCAGGGGCATTTATACTGAAAGTTCCAATGTAAAAGGCCGCAAGCGATAACATCGTAATTGGCATGACTGCCTGACCTAAGTCTTCTGTACGGCTCACGATCGAGCCAATCGCTGCAAATAATACTGCATACAGGAAGTATCCCAAGACATAGAAGATGAATCCATAGACCAGAACATCCGTACTGACTTGCGATAAATCAATATTGAAATCTGCTAGTAATTCCTTGTTCTGTGGCATGAATAGATTCCCTAGGATTACTAGGACAAATATAGCGATCTGAGTTAGGCCAACTAAGAACATGGCAATAACCTTTCCGAACATTTGAGTTAATGGCGATACACTCGTAATGAGAATTTCCATGATCCGTGAACTCTTCTCTGTTGTAACTTCAGACGCGATCATGTTACCTGTTGTCATAGAAGTAAAGAAGAAGAGAATGATCAGGATGTAGACTACAGCGAAATTCATAGGATTGAAATCTTTCTCTGCACTGGCTTCTGTTCCGGCTTCACTATCGTGATTTGGATCTACGTTCTCAGTGTTAAACTGCACAGGTGTTTTTAGCTCCGCGATTTGTTCTGCTGTAAGAGAATCCTTCACGATATACTGTGTCTTAACCGCCTGCAATGCACCTGTAAGATCTGCCTGAACGACAGGATCCAATCCATCATCTTCGTCAGAAGAATAGATAACAGCAGGGAATAACGTTGACTGATCTCCCGAGAACTGTAGATAGCCGTCAATTTTGCCCTCTTCCATATCTTTCTTTAAGACACCTATATCTGCTGTATCATACTTCACGAAGGAGAATTCATCACTGTTCTGTGCCTTCCAGTACGTATCTAGTTCTCCAGCTACTTCTGCCTGTTGAGCATATACGAGACCTACCTTCGTTTCCCCTGACTTTAAATCTTCCCCCGTAAATAACTGAATGAAATAAGGGATATTGATAGCAATAGACATGATAATAGCTAACACTAAAGTTGTTATGAGAAAGGCCTTCGTCTTCACTTTATTGCGAAAAGTAAACCCAATAACAGTACTCATTTTATTCATGAGACTCACCTACCTCTTTTATAAAGATTTGATTAAGTGTGGGTTCCTTGATCTCGAACTTCTCTACAACACTTTGCTGCATGGCTGTCTGTAAGATCCGTTGAGCGGCTGATAATTCTGTAATGGAGATTAGGTAACCACCTTGCTCCTGAACAGTCACTTTACTTACACCTAGGATATCTGCTAATCCAGTGACTTCACTTGTCGTTCCCAGCGCAACTTGTTCACGTGGATATCTTCCTTTGATTTCTTTGATACTCCCCTGAACAATGGGATTGGAGCGATGCATGATTGTTATATGTCTGCATAGTTCTTCAACGTGTTCCATACGATGGGTAGAGAATAGAATACTTGTCCCTTGATCACGCAATTCCTTAACGGTTGATTTCAATAGCTCTACATTTACAGGGTCTAACCCACTGAATGCCTCATCCAGAATGAGAATCTGAGGTTTATGCACGACAGCTGCGATGAACCCAATCTTTTGCTGATTCCCTTTAGATAATTCTTCAATCCGTTTATCGTAATACTCAGGAACCTCGAATCGTTCTAACCAATAGCGAAGGCTCTTATCCGCATCCTTATGCGACATACCACGAAGTTGAGCCAAGTAGCTAAGCTGATCACTCACTTTTATCTTCGGATACAGACCTCGCTCTTCAGGCAAATAACCCATGATTCTCCGAAGTTCATCATTATGTGGTTTACCATTGTAACGTATACTTCCTCCATCGGGATATATTAGCCCCAATACCATACGCATAGTCGTTGTTTTACCTGCACCATTTGCCCCAAGGAGTCCGTAAATCTCCCCCTGCTCCACTTGTAGAGACAGTTCATTAACTGCGGTCTTATCTCCAAATTGCTTAACTACCTTCTCCAACTTTAAAGATTCCATATTATTCTCCCCCCTCCGACTGCGCTGCGGCAGCCTCATCTCTTTGAATCCATAGACTTAATATTTCATCAAGCTCCAACCCTCGTGTCTTCATTAGTTGTATGCCTGAGGCATGTAAGAGATTCTCTAATTGCTTACACTCTGTAGTAATCATTCGTAACACACCCGCAGACTCCTGTTGCGCATACACGATTGCAGGTAAATCTTCTAGAATTGAACGATCACTTTTAACCCATACTTCTTTCCAATTATCCAATAGACTATCTTTCTCAACCATACCGAGGATTCGACCATGATGTACAAGTATAATGAAATCAGCAAGTCTCTTAATCTCATCTACAATATGAGTAGACATCAGGATCGTAGAATCTCCTTGTTCCATATAATCATGAAGCTCTTCAATCATTCTCTTCCAAGCAAAAGGATCAAGTCCAGAAGAAGGTTCATCTAACAAAAGCAATTTTGGGCGTGGTGCCAGTGCTACCGTAATTTCTAACTTTCTTCGTTCTCCCTTGGACATCTTATTTAACTTCGTATTAGTAGGAATGTTAAAAGCCTTCATTAACCTCTGGAACAGCTTGTCGTCCCAATTCGGATACCAATAAGAGCGAAATTTAGCAATTTCCTCGGCAGTCATATGATCCTCTTCGATGTTAGATTTCTCCGAGACATACCCGATCTGTTGCTTAACCTCTGGTGGAATACCCTTAGGATAGGACTGACCGAACCAAGTGATATCCCCTTCGTCTGGTATGACCGTCTGCATTAGCATATTCATCAATGTACTTTTGCCAGATCCATTCTCTCCCACGATGACAACGACATATCCTTGTGGGATAGACAGATCAAGAGGTCCTATTACTTTGTTCCGTCGTTTCTTCTTAACACCCACCATATTAACGACCATCTGCTCCATATAACGATTACTCCTTCCCATTCTTGGGATGATATTTACGCGTTACGATATCTAGAAACAGCCTCTTGATCTCTTCTTCACTACACTGAATCGAAATCCCAGTGTCTACAGCCTTGCCTAAAGCATCCTCGACAGATTCACGTTTAAAAGATTCCCGTTTAGACTCTCCAACCTTTGCAACGAAAGTTCCTGTTCCTTGTTTCGTTCTGAGCAGACCTTCATTTTCTAAATCCTGATAGACTCTCCGAACCGTAATAACACTGCAATTCAATCCATTAGCAAATTCCCTGATTGATGGTAAAAGTGTATTTTCCTCGATTTGCCCATTTATGATAAGCGATCTTAGTTGAGTCTCTATTTGATAATACAGCGGCTCAGCACTATTCTCGTCAATTTGAATTGGAATCCACACCTTTCACACCTCATTCCTGACTTATCTTGTGATTTGAATTATAGAAGATCTCTGTTTTGTAATTTACTCAGTGTGAACTTGCCTAATACAAACAAACAGAGAATTCCAATACCTAATGTACCCCACATAACTGGCGATAGAATCCCCCTCTCTTGGCTTGCTTTAACGGTATATAACAACAGATTGCCATCTAGTAACCTAATGACTATTCCAGCAATAATAGCGGTACCCATGAGCATCATGGTCATCCAAAAATATCGTGTACCACTATACATAAATTCTAAATAAATATATATCCCTGTTATAGCCAGTGCATATCCAATCCACGTTAACGCGAAGCATATGTAAGTACCTATAGACATTTCCAATCTCAACTGATGGCTCATACCATACATAACACTGAATAAGATCACACCATTAATGATAAATGCCATTAACATTTGAAGGTGTCTGTAGCCCATGATCACTTTAGGGGGAATCGGCAAGCTACGTAGATAGATCAACATTTTTGTGTAAGAGTCCTCTGTTAGGTATTTAAAAGACTTCTTCGAGAAATAAAAACCTAACATCGGCATAAATGTTAACAGGAAGATATCACTTACTGGAGATAATTCATTCGGGTCTCCCAGCTGATCTTCAATAGGGACGCCGACCATTACCCCCAAATACCCCATGAATAATACAGAGACCAATAGTATATACTTCTCAATTTTTAAATCCCTTTTGAAAATAACCCAAGCATCTCTTATTAACATATTCATATCGTTCCGCCTCACTTTGAATATTGTCATTTCCCATTATTATGGTCAATTCAATATGGCTGATGTCTCTGTGTATACTGTATATATCTTTATACACAGTATAATGTGTGCTCAATCTTCCGTCAAGATAAATTTTGAACTTTTTTCCATAAAAAAAGAGATCTTCAGTTAAACTGACAGATCTCTTTGCTGCGTTACTATGATCTTGAATCCGCTTGGTTACTACATTCCAAATATAGCATCTAACATCGGTTTCGTATGTCCACCTGGATATAGAAGATATAGAAGCGTGTATACCGCAACACCTGTAATCGCTGTGAAGAACCACATGATGGATGTTACCTTCCCCCATTTACGATGCTTCGCATACTTTGCTTTAAACCCAAGCGTAAGTGTTGTAATCCCAAATACCGCAGCAACCGTTGCCAGGGTAATATGGAATATCAAGAATACACGATAATAAATTTCAAGATCATCAGGACCACCCCACGCGGTATTACCCACGAATATGGTACGTGATGTGTAAATGATGAAGAATATCAACGCCGCTATAGCTCCGCTAATCATCACTTTCTTATGCGCTTCCCTCTTACCCTTAATAATAAGGATCCAACCAATAGCCACTAACACTGCACTAATGACTATGAACGATGTACTGATTGTTGGCAGTATGAAATACAAATCCATGTATATCCTCCTAAAAGTTTTTTAAATAGCAGCGCTTCTTGAAATACTTCGTTAAAAAACTAGCATCGGAAGCGTTACTAAAAGTTTTTTAGCATTACTTCGTGTATAGCTTCGGAAAAACTTACTTCGAAAGCGATACTAAGTTATTTAAATAGCTTATTTACGCACGATTCAAGGATTGATCACTGAGCTCATCAGCTTCCAAATCATCTTCTTGATTCTCTCTCTTATACCAACCATAGAATACATAAGCTAACATCGAGGCGAAGATAATCTCCTGAATGAACTTCATCAGTATACCCCCTACCTGTTGATCAACAAGTGGAGACATTAGACTAAAGAACGTCGGCCCTCCGAAATTACTCAGAAGTAACGTGGGATCCCCACTAATACAATACCCCATCGCTTTGGCCCAGATGTTTGGATCACTGTAAGTCGCATACATTGGTGATGATGCAAAAATAATTAATCCGCACGCTGGAGTTAATAATACCATATTCAAAAAAATATATCCCATTTTGCCAAGACTTGATCCTTTCGAATTCTCAGGCAAAGGATTAAGAAGCGTCCACCACATCAGCATGGATGTTATGAATAATACAATGTAGTATAGCCGATGCACGTTAAAGTGTAGCATGACGTAGTCATGTATGGCAGGAATATGATAGAGGGAGAATAAGCCATTAAATAGGACAGCTGCCACTACGGGTTTAGCTAAGAATCTCAATTTGCGGAAAGGATTCACCTTCAAGAGTGCTCTCCATAGCCAAGTAGGTATTCCCAGCATAATTAAAGGAGGTGCCACTAAATAGGACAGCGCCATCGTTAACATGTGGAAGGAGAACATCATGTGCCCGAGCAGACTCACTGGACCTCCCTGTGCTAAATACAGCATGAACATTCCTATGATAAATGTGCTCTTCTTCATCCACGAGACGGGTTCAGCACCTATAATCTTCTCACTTAATGGACCCACAACTAGCAAATATCCTATAGTGATAAGTAACATAAACACCAGAAATAACGGACTCCATAAGTCTGCCATACTGAAGTATTCTAATCCCAGCATCTAATAACCTCCTACACAACCGGGTTTCTTTTTTATCTAAATTCATTCCATTAATTTAAAAAAGAGGTGGCCCAGGCCACCTCTTCTCATCTTACCACCACATCCAGTACAATGCAGTAACAATAGCTGTACCTGCTACAAAGAATCCACCTAGCATGAATATAATGGGCATTAGATGTCCCTTATCCTTCAAATGCATCCAGTATCCCATCTGTACAAATACTTGCAAGACTGCCATCACCAATAATATAAGGATGGTAAAGGTTGCGTTCACTCCTCCTGCGGTTACCGTTGCGAAAGCAATCAACGTCAGGACAATGGAGAAGATAAACACTACAATGTGTTTCTGTGGACCTTCGTGCCTATGCTTCTGATTCACTAGCTGATGCTTATTCTGCTCATCTACTGTCATGCATTAGCCCACCTTTCCAAGCAAGTAAACGACCGTAAAGATAAATACCCATACTACGTCGATAAAGTGCCAGTACATAGCGGATACGTAAATCTTCGGAGCCGTCACGACTGTTAGTCCTTTTGTAAACAATTGTCCTATCAGAACACCGATCCATAATACCCCGAAAGCAACGTGAGCCCCGTGAAATCCGACCAATGTGTAGAAGGCTGAACTAAAAGCACTGGTTGTCATTCCGAAGTTTTCCTGTGTCACGTACTCATAGAATTCGTAAATTTCAAGACTTAGAAATCCAAGACCTAGAAGTACGGTAATGCTTAACCAAAGTTTCAATGAAGCTAAGTTATGACGATGCATCGCTTGGATCGCGAACACACTAGTTAAACTACTTACTAACAAGATAAACGTTGCTGCCGCTGTCAGTGGTAAACCGAAAAGTTCAGCTGCCGTAGGACCTTCATTCGTCTGGTTTCGAAGTGTAAGGAAGGTAGCGAAGAGCGTACCGAAGAGCACAGCCTCCCCACCAAGAAAGAGCCAGAATGTAAGAATTTTGTTGCGACCTTCAAGCGTCGCCTTCTCCGGATAATGCGGTAATTGACCTTTATCCGGTTGTGCGTGTGCTGTAGCCATACTTATACCCCCTCCTCTTCCAATTCCTCTGGTTCAATATGCCAGCCATGATCATCAAAGAGAGAACGTAGCAACATAGATCCAAAGGTGATGAGAAGTCCCAATCCACACACAATCCAGTTGTTAAATATTAAACTCATAAATGAATTGGAGAATTCTTCTCCGCTGAACATTAAACCTAGACCTGCAATAAAAATACCCAAGGACATGATGAAAGGAAGAATCGTAGGTGAAGGCATATGGATCGGTCCTACAGGTTCTGCAGGCGTCATCTCCTTGTGTCCAGCCATCTTTTCCTTCCAATAGGCATCCAGACCTCGAACAAGTGGTATTTGTTTAAAGTTGTATTCCGGTGGTGGAGAAGGAATCGTCCATTCTAAAGTACGTCCATCTTCCCATGGATCATTAGCGACACCACTTGGCTTCCTGAATGATTGAATAATATTAATTGCGAATATAATTACACCTACACCCATTAATAACGCGCCAATGGTACTTACTAGATTCAGTGTATCAAACCCTTGATTCCGTCCGTACGTAAATACACGACGTTGCATTCCCCAAAGACCCAAGAAATGCTGTACAAAGAATGTCATGTGGAACCCGATTGCGAAGGTCCAGAAAGTCCATTTCCCTAGTGCTTCGTTAAGCAAACGTCCGAACATTTTGGGCCACCAATAATGAAGTCCAGCCAATAGTCCGAACACCATACCACCGACGATAACATAGTGGAAATGGGCAACTACGAAATACGTATCGTGGAACTGAAAGTCCGCAGGTGCAGATGCTAACATGACACCTGTTACGCCACCCATGGTGAATGTTGGAATGAATCCAACGGCGAAGAGATTAGCTGCTGTAAACTTCACTTGACCACCCCACATGGTGAATAGCCAGTTGAATATTTTAATTCCCGTAGGAACCGCAATTAACATCGTCGATATCGAGAACAACGCATTCGCGACAGGCCCGAGCCCTGTTGTAAACATATGATGCGCCCATACCATGAATCCTAAGAACGCGATCAAGATCGTTGCAAATACCATAGAGCTATATCCGAATAGACGCTTACGTGAGAATGTAGGAATAATTTCTGAAATGACACCGAACGCAGGTAAGATCAGAATATAGACCTCAGGGTGCCCAAATATCCAGAAAATATGTTGCCATAGAACTGGGTTTCCTCCTCCATCAACATTGAAGAAGTTTGCACCTAATATTCGGTCAAATGTTAGTAGTACCAGACCAACCGTAATAGCTGGAAAAGCGAACAAGATCATAGCCGAAGTTACAAATGATGTCCAAGTAAACATAGGCATACGCATGTAAGACATCCCTGGCGCTCTCATCGTTATGATCGTTGCCAGGAAGTTAAGACCCCCAATTAGCGTACCTAGTCCCGCAATCTGTAACCCAACCGTATAGAAATCCACCCCGTGTGAGGGACTATACATTGTATTAGATAACGGTGTATAAGAAGTCCACCCCGCGTCAGGAGCGCCACCCATCACCCAACTTAGATTAAGTAGAATTCCCCCGAACAAGAATGTCCAGAAACCTAAAGAATTTAGAAATGGAAATGCGACATCACGAGCACCAATCTGAAGAGGAATAATAGCATTCATAAGTGCGAACACGATTGGCATGACGCCTAAGAATATCATTGTTGTACCATGCATTGTGATTAACTCATTAAAAGTCTGAGCCTCTAGCATGTCATTCATAGGTTTGATCAATTGAAGACGAATTAAGATAGCTTCGAAACCACCAATTGCAAAAAATAATCCTCCGGCTAGTAAATACAGGACAGCTATTTTTTTGTGATCGACAGTCGTTAACCAATCCATTAAGCCCTTGTGACGCTTAACACTGTGAGCGTGTGCCAAGGTTGTGTACCCCCTTTAGAGTCCTTGCTGATTAATATACTAATTTGTAATTAGCTAAGTATTCTGCAATGCCATCAATTTCTTCGTCGGTAAGTCCCATATCCTCTTTAGGGGAAGGCATCTTGTTTCCTGGTTTCACTGATTGTGGATCAGTAAGCCATTCCTTCAAGTTATCCTTAACGGGATTTCCTTCATCATTACTCTCCGAATTCAGCAACATACTTGCGACGGATTCCTTAGAACCCATACCAGTAAGACTTGGCCCACTCATACCACCTTGATCACCGATAGCATGGCATTTTAAACATTGATTCTTAAATGTTTCAGCTAGTGCAGCATCTTCAATAGCTATCATAGGTTGTTTCATAGCAGCAACCCAATTCTCAAAGGATTCCGGACTTACGGATTTCACTTTGAATTCCATGAAACCGTGGGAAGGTCCACATAATTCTGCACATTTACCACGATATACCCCTTCATTTGGAGCGCTAAAGCTGAAACGGTTTATCGTCCCATCGGGGTTCGTATCCATTTTCCCGGATAGTGATGGTACCCAGAAGGAGTGAATAACATCTTCAGTCTTCAGTTCAAAAGCAATTTTCTTATTCGTTGGAATAATCAAATCCTGTGCTGTCGTAATATCATACTGAGGATATTCAAACTCCCACCAGTATTGATGTGAAGTCACCTTCACTTGGATCGCTTCCTTATCATTGGAATGATCTTCACCAAATGCAAATACCTCTTTTACCGTAGGTACTGCAAGGATAAGAACCAATATTAAGGGGATAACTGTCCAAATAATCTCCAGTTTGAAATTACCTTCTACTTGCTTAGGCATCTCTGTCTGTTCAGCTTTTCTTCTGAATTTAATGAGGACATACGCTGTAATAGCAAACACAACGACCAACACAACAAACATAATCGAGATAGAAAGCTTAATTAAATCGAATTGACCTTGTGCCACAGGCCCTTGTGGTTTCAATACGGACAAGTCCTCGCGGCCACAACCCGCTAAGAGCAAGGAAAACATTGCTAGCATTGGAAGAAGTCGTTTCATAACCTGCCACCGTTTCATAAATGATCTACCCCACTTCTGTTACGATTTTACATATTTTATAAAACATTATCACCGTAAAAGCTTTGTTTTTACGCAAAATATCGATCTGTCAATTACAATAATCACCTATTTTAATATAAGTTTAAGGTACTACTTTGTCAATGATTGGAACTAAGTTCACAAAATGTTCAAATATTAAAAAAACAGCATCACACAAGCTTTTGTAACCGATTTCAAACTTTTGAAATATCTAAAACGACTTAGAATCTAGCTACCAAAATTCCTTACACTAAGGCTTTCTTTCTGTATATTTGCCCATTTTGTGTCTGCTAATCTTTTACAAATCTATTATTATCCTATTCATTTCCAGTAAATTTAACGCATAAAAAAACCGTATTCTACGGTTCGTAACCGCAGAAAACAGTCTATAAAGGTAATTCATTATGTTCAATTCATTACATCTATGAAACGGATGAATTTATACGTCCCAGTTCATGTTCAACCACTGAGGTCAATTCCTCTTCGTATCCTCCCATAATATGATATTTCCGGACATAATCCTTTACAAATTTCTTAGGATCCTTGGGCCGGAATATTCGCGTCATTTCCCTCAGACTTTCCTTGACTTCGTTATGACCTTTACTTGCCATAATTGTTCCCTCCCAAAACGCTGAATGAAAAGCACGGGTTAAGAGAATGCCGAAAAGATCTTCCTTAAAACATCGTGAAGTAGTATACAATATGAGGTGGATAGAAAGCTCTTCGATCACCGCTCGGGCATCTAAAAATATAATTACCCTGAACCAGTGTAGCTGAATCACTCATCCACATTATATCATACTTCCCAATAACTTGGTTCATTTGATTCTTTTTTCTTTTTTTATAATCTTTATTCATCGCCCTATCCTCATGCTACTTACTCGTTCTACTGTCATGTTATGCTGCTTCACACCATTTCAACCCTACCATCTGCCGACTATATAATAATCCACTTTCATCAAAAAACTTGCTCATAACTTGTCTTCTATCTACATAGGGTAAAAGGAAACAATGGGTCTAGATAATAAGGAGCGTGGTCTAATCATGTCCCCATTCAAATCTTCCTCTGGTTTACCTGAGAATATTGCAGCCGCATTATGTTACTTGTTTTCTTTCGTTGGTGGAATCGTCTTTCTAGCTGTAGAACACCGCAGTCGATTTGTTCTATTTCATGCGTTGCAGTCCGTTATATTCTTCTGTGGCATATTAATTGTGCATGTGATTGTTGGATTGATCCCTCTTATTGGTCCCCTGATCGCTTCAATGTTATCCATTTTTACTATTATTATGTGGGTGCTCTTGGTAGTGAATGCCTTTCAAGGGAGATGGTTTAGAATACCGTGGATTAGTGAGATTGCGGAAAGCCAGCTGCGGCACTTTTAGAATTACCATAATTTGCAGTTTCTTTTTCTCTATTTTCTTTTTAAAATGGAATGATCCATTACTTGGAGGAGAAGAAATGTATCTATTCGTTATAAATAAAAGGTCTGGTAATGGAAATGGGTTACGTACTTGGCTCAAGGTCCGCTCCATACTTCAATCAGATCAGATTGAATACCGCTATATTTTCACAGAGAACTCGGATCAAGCTGTAGACTTAATCTCAGAAATGTTGCAACAACCTGAGCCTTGGAGAGCCGTTGCCGTTATCGGTGGGGATGGTACCCTTCATAGTGTGTTACCTATTCTAAAAGAAACCGGAATACCCTTAGCGATCATCCCTGCTGGTTCGGGTAATGATACAGCCCGCAGCTTCGGCATTCCCTTTGACACGGTTGCTTCGTTAAACATTCTTCTTACAGGTCAATCTCAGGCCATTGATCTGATCTCAACCTCAGGAACCTTAACATTAACAGCGTTAGCCATTGGCTTTGATGCTCAAGTGGCAGCTAACGTCAATGATAGCTCCTATAAGAAGTGGTGTAATACACTTAGAGTAGGTAGAGTAGCTTATGTTATTGGTATTCTGCATACCCTGCTTACATTTAAACCTGGAAGGGTTAGCGTTACCTGTGACGACCATACCCTAACGTATGACTCGACATGGATGACAGCGATCTCGAATATGCCTTATTATGGCGGTGGGTTTAAGATTTCCCCTCAAGCCCATCCGAATGATGGAGAACTAGACATCTGTGTCGTTCATGGCTGCACGAGGTTACAGTTACTGCGTTTATTTCCTACAGTTCTTATTGGAAGACACGTCAACCTTCCATTCGTCACGATGCTACGGGGACGTCAAATTTCCATTAAAAGCGAGATGAAACAACTTGCCCTTGGTGATGGAGAAGATATGTCCAACCTTCCTCATCATTCTATCGTGTGTCCTGGCATGTTACAGATGATGGTTCCTCGTGCCAAATCGTTAACGAGTTGAATCAATCATAAACGGCTTCGTCGTCCTTTAGCGGGGAAGAAACGTTTAGCGTTGAAATATAAGCCTATTTATAGAAATACTTATATATTCTTATATTTGAACAAAAGGGGCTTACGCCAGAAGATCCATATAGATCTTCTGGCATAAGCCCCTTAAATATTTAGCCTGAGTTAAGGTTCGACAGATTGATTATCGTGCCGGACTGCACCTTTTAACCCGTTGAAAATAAGATTCATTGCAATAGCCGTTACGCTACCCGCAACAATACCATTATCTACGAGAATACGAGCCCCATTCGGTAATTGCGCAAATAAGTCTGGCACTACCGTAACTCCAAGACCCATACCGACTGAACATGCAATAATGAATAAGTTCTCATAACGATTCAGATCTACTTGCTCACCAAGCATACGAATACCAGATGATACCACCAGACCGAATAAAGCGACCATCGCCCCGCCTAGAACAGACGTAGGTACTAACTGCGTTAGCGCTGCAATCTTGGGCACAAACCCGATCACAACTAGAATGCCACCTGCCACGACGATAACATCACGCGTCTTAACGCGACTCATTTGTACGAGTCCTACATTTTGGGAATAAGTCGTATATGGAAAGGAATTAAATACTCCTCCTAGCACAATAGCTAGTCCCTCAGCACGATACCCACGAGTCAGATCCTTAGAAGTTAGATCTTTATCCACTATTTTACTTAGTGCCATAAAAACACCCGTAGATTCCGCGATACTCACAACAGCGACCAAGATCATCGTTAAGATAGCAGAAGGATGAAAGGTTGGTTTACCAAAGTAAAAGGGTTGAATCGAATGGAACCAACTCGCTTCTCTAAATGGTGTCAAATCAACTTGACCAAACATCGCTGCTACTAACGTCCCTACCACTAACCCAATAAGAACGGAGATCGATCTAAGGAACCCATTGGTGAAACGATTCATTAGAATAATAAATACCAGTACACCGAATCCAAGACCTAGATTTGTCAGACTTCCGAAGTCCTCCGCTCCTGATCCCCCACCAAGATCCGTTAAAGCCACTGGAATAAGCGTCACTCCAATGATCGTTACAACCGACCCCGTGACAACGGGTGGAAATATAGCAATTAACTTACCAAATAGACCTGCGAATAAGAGTACAAAGATACCTGATGCAATGATGGCGCCATATATCGCAGACACACCATACTGCAGTCCGATAGCAATCATTGGAGACACAGCTTGAAACGCACATCCTAACATGACCGGAAGTCCAATTCCGAAGAATCGATTTCCCCATACCTGCAACAATGTAGCCACACCACAAGCCAGCAAATCAATACAAATGAGATACGTTAATTGTTCTGTAGAAAGTCCCAGTTGTCCTGCTACGATAAGAGGAACAATAACTGCACCTGCATACATGGCAAGCACATGTTGAAGTCCTAGCGAGAATGTTTGTAATGGATTTCTATTTTTTTGAAAAATAGGTTCGTGACCTTGATCATGCTGTTGCATTTACTTGTGTTACCCCCCAGGAACGTAGTCAATCTTACCACTTAAGCTTGAATTTCCTCTTCTTCTACAAAGGTCACTTTCTCATCATCTAACGCAGCAACACGTACAAGCGATTCTACACGATAGCCTGCATCAAGCAATAATTGACGTCCGGGTTGGAAAGATTTCTCGATAACAATCCCGATTCCCACAACCTCAGCCCCTGCCTGTTCAACGATCCGAGCTAGTCCAAATGCTGCTTCCCCATTAGCTAGAAAATCATCAATGATCAATACACGATCCGTTGGTTGTATGAATTTCTTAGCTACAGTAATCTCATTGGTTTCTTTTTTGGTGAAAGAATATACCTTCTCTACATAAATATCGTGTTTCAGCGTTAATGACTTCTGTTTACGAGCAAAAATCATAGGCACATTCAATTCAAGCGCCGTCATAATCCCTGGTGCAATGCCGGATGATTCAATCGTCAACACCTTCGTAATGGCCTGATCTTCAAATCGACGAGTAAACTCCTTACCCACTTCCTTCATCAATACTGGATCCATTTGGTGATTCAAGAAGGAATCCACCTTTAATACTTGATTACTCAGGACGATGCCTTCGTCTATGACTTTTTTTCTCAATAATTGCATCTTATATCCCCCTTAGTTAGTTTACCTGTCCTTATACCATTACAAAAAAAGCCCTTCGTCACCGCTAACTTTAAGCGAGAATCGAGGGCTTTAGATTAACAAATATACCATGCTACGCTATGATTCACAGTCAAATAAACCGATCACAAAGATGGAATGGATATTATAGTGTTAACCCGTAGTCCAATCATTCCGGTGATCGGGTAGAGACATGCAGGCCTATTCCTGCACCTATACGAGAGCAATATAATCATAATCATATAAAATGTAACTTGAGAAAGTATACCTCATTACATAGCATAAAATAAAGAGGAAAATGCTAGGGTGACTCTCCCGCCTATAAGAAATTGCTTAAAATAGACTTAAGTTCTCTATCTTCCGTGTACTTATCTTCACCCATGTCCAGTTCAGTAATTCTGATAGATAGGTAATCTGCAGCTGGATCAATTGGCTTAAATACTAAATCGTCAGGTTTGGACACCATGACCATGTAACCCATGTCCTTAAACATTTCTAGAAGTTGTTCATTACCTGGCTGTTTTTTCTCATCAAGAAAGATTAACCCTCTTAATTGCTTGACCTCTTCTTTATGTTTCACCTCAAAATGAACTAAACATTCTTTCATATCATTACTCCTCCTGTTCCTATAGTGATTCATTATTTTCTGACTTATCCGATTGTTGCAATGTACTGTCTATATCCTTATTCTCCATGCTCGTATCTGCACCCACGTACTTATTGAGGATCTGCTCATAATGGGGGCCATAACGATCTGTTAGTACGTTGCCCATATCATTCTCCATTTCATACAAGACCATTTCTTGTGTGAAATGGCTAAGCAGTAGCTCGGTCATGACTGGATGTGCCGTTACCATGGCAACCGTTGAACAATGATCTCCACGTACACCCAGCATGCACCAGCTTCGATCGATAACAAATGAGAATTTACGACCTTCTGTTGCAGATGTTTCCTTGAAAGAGGAATCCCACCCTGGCCATAACATGTGCCGACTTAGTGAGGTTTCTCCTCCATCTGTTGACCAGAGTAGCTTCACTCCTCTACCTTCAGCACGTTCTAGTTCATTTCGTAATAGTGCCGCTTCCTCATGCCACACATCAATGACAATTTCGCGCTCTGCACGCTCCAATTCTTTCGCAAGTGCCGTTAGAACATGGTTATCTCCTTCGACAGAATAGAAAGGTGGATGATCTGATTCTGATCTGGGCATTTGACTCTCAACGAATGATAGCGATTCGCGCATCTGACCTGAGATCATGTGCGTTAACTCTTCAGTCTTTAGCATATTGTAACGTACAGGCTCTCCATGACTACTATGTAGAAAACCCTGTTGGGTTAACCGTTGCAACGTCGTATATACATTGGAACGCGATACGCCCAACCTTTTGGCTACCTCATAGCCCGATGAAGGGCCACTTCCAGCCAATTCAACCATCACTTTGGCTTCCATCTCCGTAAATCCTAGATTCCGAAGGTGATGTAACAACTGTTCCATTCTTCTGTCCTCCCAAGTTGCATGAACGTGTTCCACTTCTGAACCCATTAGTTAACCTATGATTATTAAATCTGTTCTGCACCACACCGAGGGCACCATTTAGAGCCTGCTTGTAGGTCAACCGCACAAATCTGACATTTAAACGCATCTGTAGAGGACTCTTCCTCTTCTTCCATACTAATTTCGGTATGTGTACTATCCTTCCAGTATCGGATACGACGGTCAAGTTCCAATTGTCTCTCACGCTCTCGTTCTAAATCTGCGGCTTGTTTGCGCTCTCTCTCTGAATCCATTGGCTCATCATCCATAGTGTCTACAGATTCTTCTTCATTAACCGAATCGTTGTACACAGGATTAAGTATCTCCAAATCTTCAGGCGGTATAGTCTTCTTCTCTGTGAAGGCTACCTTTCCCTTTCGTTGCTCCGGCTCACCTTCTGACATTTTTGTGCCACAATGAGGACAGAAATTAACATCCAATGTCACTACATGGCCACATTGGCACAGTATCTCATTTTTCAACTCTGCAATACGTCCACGAAGTCCAGCTATTTCTCCACTCAGGTTATCACAGGCCTTCGACAACTTCACCATCTCTGTCTCAGCAACTCTCATATCCTCTAATTGATATCCTTCATAGAATACTTTTCCCATATCTAAGAAATGAATATCCATCTCCTGTTCAATCTCCGTAATTTGTGCCTTTATTTTGTTCACTTCTACCATATTCTGAGCCTTACCCGTAGCGCGGTTCGCCCCATTCTTGATACGTTGTATAATATTCATAAATATCATTTCTCCTCCTCGTTAATTACAATACTTTCCGATTTCATTCCTATAATATCCCTATGATAGTAAGCAGGGATTATACTCACGGCTGTTGGAAAAAGGAATTGTTGTCTTCACCCTTGTCATTAGCGTTATAATATTAGTTACGAGTTGTTTAACTACTTACATTTGAACTAACCATATGTCTTAATATATTGTATCTTACTCTATCATACCAAATTTATAGAGGGATTGTGAAAGGGGATATCCCAAACAATTCCGAAAGGTAGGCCGAAATTGCACCAATCTACTACTAGATTTCAAACACATCCGAGCAGTATACCTATAATTACACCATTGCCACAGACTGCATCCGCTCCTACAACAACAAGTAAAGATCTCGTTCACTCGTCCATGGAAGATGCTTTTTACTTCCGTGCGCTTGAGGAAGAAGGCATTCTCCTAAATGGTCCGCAAATTGATGCCGTGCGGCACGGACAGGGTCCTTTACTCACACTTGCTGGAGCTGGCTGTGGGAAGACTACCGTTCTAGCAGCACGTACAGGCTATCTGATCGCCGTTCGAGGGATACCTGCATCTCAGATCCTATTAGTCACTTTCACTAGTAAAGCCGCTTCAGAGATTAAAGGACGGATTGCTCGTATTCCTTGCATTACATCTAGTGCAGCACGTACGGTTCAAGCGCGAACATTTCATTCATTCGGTCTAGCTCTATTACGTCAAGCTGGACAACATGAGCAAATTCTCAGTGATTATACAACTCGACATACGATCATGAAGATTATATTACGTCGGTTAAAGGCAGGTGAAACTTATCAACCTGAGACTCTCTTAGCCGCGTTATCCTCTTGGAAAATGAGCGGCGCTTGGCCATCTGATCTTCCATCCAACACCGAAGATGAAAGAAAGATCAAGAACATACTACTCACCTATGAGGAGTGGAAACAAGGACGCAACCAATGGGATTTCGATGATATTTTGTTACACACGTCTGAATTATTAAACAACTCTCATCGGTTGACGCAATTGCAATCGCGATTCACCTATATGATGGTCGATGAATTTCAAGATACCAATACAGTACAATACAACATGGTGCAGAAGTTATCTGAGGGACACCGCAACCTAATGGTTGTTGGAGATGATGATCAGACCATATACTCCTTTAACGGTGCACGTCAAGATTCCATTCTCGATTTCGATAAAGTCTATCCCGACGCCACGGTCATTTCGCTTCCCATTAACTATCGTAGTGATAGTCGCATTCTCGGTCTAGGTACAGCACTTATTACCCATAATGAATTCCGACGACCGAAACAACTTGTAGCTGCAGGATCTGTAGGGTTATCCCCCCACTACGCGTCGCCTGCTAATGTGGAGGAAGAAGCTGCTTTTGTAGCAGATCACATGGAAGAGCAAATACGACTTGGAGAAGTAGCCTACTCAGACATAGCTATCCTCCACCGTACAGCAGGTAGTAGCCGCGCCATGTTAGAACAACTGTTACTTCGTGGAATTCCTTTTGTCCAATATGGGAATAATACCGTATTCTATGATCAGAATCTGATCAAAACATTGATGGATCACCTAAGACTATCTTTAAATCCACGATGTAAAGAGGCCTATCAAAGCGCCCTTGGCCCACTCTATATTCCTCGTGAAGAGGGCATGAGTTATCTCACGGAACAAGAGCAGAGACAACCGAAGAAGTATCCTCTTATTCACCTATCGCGTTGGGATCGTCTTAAGCCCTTCCAACAAGATGCAGTCAAAGAAAGAATTCGATTAATTAAGAAACTTACGTCACTGAAGCCTGTGTATGCTATACAGGAGATGCGTAGACTGTTTTATGATAAGTATTTAGAAGCGGGAGATCCCTTGCTCCATACCCAATATAAAGAAACCATGACAGATGGTCTGGACGAACTTGAGAGTGCTGCTGCACGCTTTGATACCGTTGAGCAATTCATTGCTCATGCAGATGAATTAACATTAAGGCATCAACAAATGGAAGCTCTGCGTGACAGTGGTGGTGACACCGCTGTACAGCTAATGACCATTCATCGAGCCAAAGGAATGGAATTCCGCCAAGTTTATTGGATAGGCGCAAGCGAAGGAATTCTCCCGCATAGTACCGCATTAAAGGAACAAGTAACGCAAGAGATGAAGGCTACTCACCCACAGATGCTTGAATCGAAACTTGCTAAAGCAGCGCTTGAGGAAGAACGCCGACTAGCATACGTGGCCGTGACTCGTGCCAAAGAACGCCTGTATATTACATCACCCTTACATTACCATGGCAAAGCTGCCGAACCCTCACGTTTCTTGTTAGAGGCATTCGGTGTACTTCGTGCCAAGTAAACAAATATGCCTTCTATACGGTCTTATGAACTCATATATCACTACTTAGCTCTTGTTCAACATATGACGCGCTTGGTAGACGCTGTTTCAAATAGGCCGTGCATGTGTAAGACACAGTAAACCCATTCATAACGTTGTATTGTACAGCAGTATAGAATGAAGGAGGCTGTGTTTATGGAAACTTCCACTAAAACTTATTATGTATCTGTCCATCATCAGTTAATTCAGGATATTCCTAACGATTCCACAGAATTCACTGTGTTAATGAACAATGAAGAATTGGCACTACTACGCAATCAAATGAGTGAATTAGCTAAGGATGATGAATATTCCTTCAGACGTGCTTTCGTGCCCTATAAGTCAGCTGATCACGACGAGGCAACCCAACAGTTTGACGATAAAATATTAGAGGTCTATAAAGCCATTTATCGATATGGTGATCAGGTAACCAAGCAAACCATCACGGAGATGAATATACTGCCTAAGCTGAAGAATACGAATTATCACGATAAAGGATATGAATAATCTCCTTTTAACAAATAAAATGGATGTATCCAAATGAGGTTGAACATGTCCTATTTAAGGATGGCTCAGCCTTTTTTGGCTATAACTTTGCAGGAAATTCAGAGGATGATTTCTCTTTGTTTTTTTGCTAATCCCCTTCTTTTTCAGTTAAAATAGAATCATCACCATATTTTGAAGTATAGGAGAAGACCTATTGAAAGAACATGAAGGTAGTCAACTTGTGATGCGTCAGATCCATCTACAGGATATTGAAACAAGGGAATTAGACAACGAACTATTCCTCCAACTCGATGAATGGAACAAACTTCCTACGTTATATCAACTGGCTCTAGAAGAGCTACAGAATAAGATTAAGGTCATCAAGACAGAGCTGAAACAACTAGATGGTTACAGTCCTATTGAACATATTAAAGTGCGAATTAAAGAACCTAAGAGTATTCTTGAGAAAATGAAACGTAAGGGCTGTGACCTCACAGTTGATAATATGCTTAACTTAATCCATGACATTGCTGGTATGAGAATTGTATGCGCCTTCGTCAAAGATATTTATCTCCTTCTGGAGCACTTCAAACAACGTAGTGACATTCGTGTTCTAGAGGTCAAGGATTATATAGAACATCCGAAACCTAATGGTTATCAGAGTCTTCATATCATTCTAGCCGTGCCTCTCGTCCTATTAGAAGGAACCCGTTGGATGAAAGTAGAGATTCAGATGCGCACCTTGGCCATGGATTTCTGGGCAAGCATGGAACATATCTTATTCTATAAGTATGACAAACAGGTACCTGAGCAGGTACACGTCGAGTTGAAAGAGGCTTCTGAGGCTGCCTATGCACTAGATCAGAAGATGCTTAGAATCCAGCAAGAGATTCTGTCAGATAAGAACAATCGGAGGTCCAAAGATATCATTCCTGTAGATAAACATTCTGACTTAACCTAACACGCATTATCTGTAAATAGTAGCAGCCATAAGTCATGAAAATGGCTAGGGGCACCCCATTTTTCTGAGAGAACGCTCCGCGAACGGATCATTTCTCCAATCGCTGTGGTCTCCAAATTTCTGAATTGAAACGACTCAGCGGTTGAAATTCGGAGACCAAGGCGACCGCTACGCTTTTACGAAATGATTCCGTCCACTGCGCTAATTTATGTGGACCAAAGACGCCAAATAGCAGGTCAAGGACTACTACCTGCTATCTTTGTGTATCAGTATTTTTTTTAACAGTCGGCAACCTTATCAAAAGATTAATCTCTTTTGGGACAACCCCTTATTGAATATATGAATGGCTATTACTTAAAGTTTAATAAATGCATCATCGAAGTATTCTTCGATCGTTAATTCACTAGCGGCTAAATCAGGAGCTATATCTGTACCTACATATCGAATATGCCATGGTTCATATGCATAGCCTGTTTTCGCTTCATCACCTTCAGGATACCGGATCACGAATCCATACTCCGGAGCATGTTCTGCTAACCATTTGCCTTCTGAGGAGTCGCCAAAGTTCTCTTCTAACCCATTGCCAACACTTGGACTCGACACATCAATAGAAAGACCCGTCTGATGTTCGCTATTTCCAGGAATGGAAACAAGACGAGAGGCTTCTTCCTCTCCACTCTTACGAACCTTAGTATCATAAATAACCTTTTGTCGAGCATAAGAACGGTATCCCGATACAGCACGTAACTCAACACCCTCTGAATCTGCTCCAGCAAACAATTTCTCTAAAGCCTCAGCAGCTTCTTTACGCATAAATCGCTTCTCATTTGGTTCGTCAAAAGAGAAGGTAACATTCGGCTCTACCAAATCCTTCGGTTCATATCCTTCAGGCAGGGCCCGTTGTTTGTTCACGATAACCGTCATAGCTTCCGGATTCGTTACGACAGATTTCCCATCTGCCTCTTGAATCGTTGCCTGAAGCGAACTCTCACTTCGTAAGGCCATAACCGGGTCAGAGACTTGTCCCTCTGTAACTTCCTTTGAATCTCCCTGACCAGCCGGAGAAGCCTGGAGTGCTTGTCCTTCTTGTTGGGCGGATCCTCCTGTATCGGATTCGCATCCCGTTAGAAGTAGAATACCTGAAAGTATGAGCACCGGACCCAAAACGCGTATTCGACGTCTCTTTCTCCATGTCTGTATTTTCATTGATGATTCTCCTTTGATATCTTCTTGTCCTGTATATCATACATCACATGAACTTAATTCACACGTACTCTATTGTTATTTCTCCATTTGGCGACGGTGTTTTTCAGCTATGTCTGATGTCTTTTTCAAGATCATTCGAAGTGCCTTTTGGACGCCAGGAGACCCTGGCAACACGGAATTCCAGTCATCTGGATGAAGCTCAGAATCCTCAGGTGGGTTTAGATTTAACGTCACATCACGAAAGAGAGGACCCGGCTCATGCATGCGCCCTTGCTCAGCAGCCTCTGCTAACCATTCTCCTGGAGAAGGCCCACTCTTCCCCTTTTCCTCCATGAGGGATGCCTCCACTGCAGCAGTTTCCTTCGCATCCTGGAACGTTAACGATGACCAAGCACCAAACACACTAGACAGTAGCTCCTGACGTGGTAACCCCATTAAGCATAATCTCATGATTGGGTCCGTTAACAACTGTTGCCCAGCGTATTCACGCATGAACAATCCCTCTTCGCAGTTAGTTACACCACAAGTACAAGTCGTATCCTTCATCAATGTATCTGCTATTGAAGGCAGTATTCCGTTAAGCCATGAAGGAGTAATCCCTTTTATAAGATCATATAGATCATTAGGAGAATGCTGTAATTCAGCAAAGATCTCCTCTCGAATGAGGGGTGAACACAACGCTGTCGATATGTTCACCTCATGTGTGCTAGCTCCCTCTGATTCATCTTGTGCGTTAGCGATTGTCCCTTTCAACAAGCCTGGACGGGCATCTAGTACGACCTCTGCTATATCTGTCAAACCTATCCCCTCCTGCCGTTAATCACATTGTAGAGTAACTCTTCTTTAACTTGATCAGAGTTACATCCAGTCCTCACCCTGTAGAGCAATGAGATCCTTCAGATCTGAATCTGACATCTCTGTTAACCATGTCTCACCTGAACCTACCACTTGTTCAGAAAGAGCCTTCTTATTCTCAATAAGTTCATCAATCCGTTCTTCCAAAGTCCCCTGACAGATCAGCTTATGAACTTGCACATTCTTATGTTGTCCAATACGGAATACACGGTCTGTCGCTTGATTCTCTACCGCGGGATTCCACCAACGGTCATAATGAAGTACGTGGTTGGCGCGTGTCAGGTTAAGCCCTACGCCCCCTGCCTTCAACGAAAGCACGAAGAACGCAGGTCCTTCATCCTCTTGGAAAGCACGGACCATCTCATCTCGTTCTTGTTTCGGTACACCTCCGTGAAGAAATGAAGGTGCCTTACCATATCTTGCTGCTAGACGAGAAACAAGCAATTGTCCCATGGCAACATATTGAGTGAAGATTAGCGCAGATTCACCAATCTCTTCGATACTGTCAAGCAACTCGAGTAGACGCTCCATTTTACCGGAAGCCTCCTGTTTGGTTACCCGACTCTCCTCTCTACCGAGAAGTTGTGGATGATCGCAGATTTGTTTCAACTTCGTAAGCGAAGATAACACTAAGCCTTTTCTAGCTATTCCTGTCTGCTGCTCAATCTGCACTAACATTTGATCAACGACCGCTTGATACATCGCTCCCTGAACATCTGTTAACGTACAGTAAGATTTAAGTTCAATCTTCTCAGGTAGATCCTTCGCAATATCCGGATCACTCTTGAGACGACGCAACATAAATGGTGCAACCAGTTTATGAAGTTCCTGTAAGTGTCCCTGCTCATCATCCCCCGTGTACCGATGCCGGAAGGACGACGATGTTCCTAGATAGCCAGGGTTTAAGAATTGAAAGATAGACCACAATTCACCCAATCGATTCTCCACAGGTGTACCCGTCATCGCAATCCGATGAGGAGCTGCCAATTTCATCACACTTTGAGCCTGCTTCGTCCGATAATTCTTAATGTACTGCGCTTCATCCAATACAATAGTTGACCACGATACCCGTGCCAAATCGCCGCCGTCTCTACCGCATAAATGATATGTTGTCAGAATAACATCATGTTCTCCAGCCTCCCGAAGGAATTCATCTCCATGAAGCCGTCGATTTCCATGATGAATATAGATAGACAAATCCGGTGCGAAACGTTGTAACTCCCGCTGCCAGTTCCCAAGTAATGATGTAGGACAAACAATCAATACGGGATGCGTATGCTCAGCTATACGTTCTAGAAGGCAAGTAATGACCTGAACAGTCTTTCCTAATCCCATATCATCCGCTAGACATACTCCGAACCCTAGATCTCTCATCGCTGCTAGCCATTGGTATCCGCGCTCCTGATAAGGCCGTAAGACACCATGTAGTGACTCAGGTATGGGACGAACAGGTACACGGCGTGAACTGTTACTTTCTAGAAGAGAAGATAACATCCCCACTGTTTCCATACCCATGACGTTAAGACCCTTCCACATCCGATCATCGCCATCTTCAGCTGTGAGGTGCATCCAATCGGATATTTCCATCTGGCCTTTCTCATGTTTCTTAATATATCGCATAACTTGACGAATTTCTTTCAGATCCACTTCAATCCATTCGCCACGGAATTCTGCATAAGGAACATCAGACTCTGCTAATCTAGCCATTTCCTCAAGGGTAAGCGTTATTCCACCTAATGCAGCCTCTACTTCAAAAGAGACTAAATGCTCCATTCCTAATGAAACAGGAAGCCCTTCTCTGCTCTCCATCTCAGGCTGTACCATTTTGAGAGATAATCCTACACGACGACGTTCCCGGCTCCAACGTGAGGGTAGCTGAACAGTAACCCCTGCTGCAGTTAGTAACGGAACAGATTCCCGAACGAACACAAACAATTGTTCTGGCGTAAGTTCCATTCCGATTGGCGCTTGAACATGCAAGGCATTACGAATTTCGTCAGACACCAACGCGGCATCCCCAAGGGCCATGAGTAGTTGTTCCTGAACAGCTTCGTAATGTCTCCCACGAACTTCTAGATCTTTCTCTTTTCTACCCCAAATAAAACTTGAAGGTAGCCAAGTCCCGTAATCATCTTGAATCTCTGCCCAAAAGGAGACATACCATCGTTGCTCTTCCTCAATACTTCTAGGCTCCATCCGTAATCCTAAATTTAGACGCCCCGTCTGTCGAGATTGCTCTTCTTCATTTCCGATCGCAGGAATGGAGGTTCCTCCAATTCTTGCAACAGTACTCGTTAATTCTTCGATTTCATCAGGTGATCCCTGCACGGATATATCGCGACTTACCGTCAATAATCCATCCCACCATAATTCAGACAGCGGTGAATGGCCTCTGCGATAATTAGCCATATATCTTGTAAGTTTAGCTTCTAATCCTTGTACCACATCTTTAACCTCAATATGAATGATGGCACTAAGGAAGGAATGCAACACAGCAGCACCAGCTTCTTCTTTGGTTTCCGATCCCCCGAAAGCAGGCACACCAAATGCAAGTGGTGGCATCGAAGCAGCGAGTTGTAAGAAGATCTCTGCATCATGTTTATCCTTAAATTTAGGTTTCCATCGGGCCGTCACGACCTGTTCACCCGTCCGTCTGCGTGTGCCTGTTGTAACGAGTGGGGCTGTACCAGGGGCAATCCGACCATGAAGCATCAGATCCAGTGCGAACCGGGCTACTTTCACCCAGTAGCCCATTTCTGCGCCTGGTTGTATTCCCTGTGCCAAACAAGTTTCATCATCCCATGCAAGAAGCATAAAGAATGCATCCCGTGGAGAAAGAGCAAGACCCTCTAAAGTCCTACCCATTAACTGACGTCTTTCTCCCCGTTTATTGCTTGCTTTGGGGTTCGAATTCGAAGAAGGGTATCGGAGTTCTGCTAGGCGAAGTATTGCATTCGCAAATGGACGCGCTCCACCCTTCCATTCAAACTGTTTAACTACACGGCTCCAAGCATCTACTCTAGGTTCAGATACCTCACCGGAAAAACAAAAAAACACATCGCCTAGCCATACGCCATATAGCGGTTGATTCATCGTTGTCTCCTGTCGTTTCACTGCTCACATATTTTAATTACATCTTATACGAAAAAGGGAATATTTAAAAACTACTTCAAATTAGAACTAAGCAAATTATTCCCTTTTTCTTAAGATCTAATTACAATAATGCTACTTTTTATAAAAGAAATTCGTACGAGTTAAACTGACACTTACTTAGCGTTTTAAAAGTGTAAAAAAAAACACCCAAGTTTACTATCACAAAGGTGGATTTGTGGACTTTAGGTTCAAAACTGGAAATTAGCTATTTCAATTATGATTGTAATATAACCCCATTTACCACTGTTTATCATACCATACGCAAAGAAGCATTAACAACCGAACTTCGTTTCCTGCAGAAAATCTGTAACAAATGTTCCTCTATTTCATCTGTAAATATATATTTATATAATTTAGACAAGTTGAGTCTTATTATCCCTATTTAGGGTATATCTTAGAAGTAAGCAACGATACTACATATAACAATCCGTTGTTTATTAACAAGGAGGTTTATATTTATGCTCAAAAGAAATCCTTATAAGTGGTGGAACCTGATTGCATTTCTTGCCATGATTGTAATCAATGTTCTAGCTAACACCTCACTGCTGGGGGGCAAAACAACTGGCGAAATCTCAGATATGTATCCAACTTATATAACACCTGCTGGATACGCCTTTGCCATCTGGTCCGTCATTTATATCCTTTTAGCAGGATTCATTTATTATCAGTTCAGAAAAAATAATGAAAGCCGGGATTCGGTAAGGACCGTTGGTATATGGTTCATCATCAGTTGCATTCTTAATATCGTGTGGATTCTATTATGGCAGTATCTCTATATTGAACTATCCGTGATAGTCATGATACTCCTATTAATGACCCTTGGTGTCATATATCAACGCACACGGGGTATAGCTCATCCTACAAAAGGTGAATTCTGGTTCATTAAGTTGCCCTTCAGCCTATATTTAGGATGGATCAGTGTTGCAACGATATTAAATATTGCAATTTCTCTCACGAAACATAATTGGGGAGGATTCGGTCTAGACGATGTGACCTGGGCCATTATCATGTTATGTGTTGGAGGCATAATTGCTATACTCGTAAGCTATCCCTACCGTGACAGTGCTTTTCCTTTGGTCTTTGTATGGGCATATATCGCTATCGCGGTGAAACAACAAGATGTCGAATCCGTATTCCTCGCTGCATGTATTCTTGCTGGCATCCTGTTCTTGTATGCGATCTGGTTGTTCTTTATACGTAATCGGGATCGTGATTAGGGAAGATCGGGTTGTGCGATTACACCGCTGTTGACATCGTATTCTCTTAATTAGACTAAAGTGGTTAGAATATGATCTCAAAGGCGGCCGCTCCGCTTTCCATCCCACAACCCTCTCTTCTTGCACGAGAACAACATCAACAGAACAACACCAACGGAACAACATCAACATCAAGGAACAACATCAACAGATATATTTGGCCGTTTCACTTGGCCATCATTAAATGCACAAAAAAAAGGCTGAATTACGCGGGAACACCAGCGTAATTCAGCTTTTTTAAACTACAGATACTATTTCAATACTATTTCTTTAATACTACTGCTTCGATCTCAACCAATGCATCTTTAGGAAGACGCGCAACCTCAACAGCACTACGTGCAGGGAACGGTTGTGAGAAGAATGAGCTATACACTTCGTTCATCGCAACAAAGTCATTCATATCTTTAAGGAAGACCGTTGTCTTCACGACTTGGTCCATTTCTGCTCCTGCAGCTTCTAGAATAGCCTTCAGGTTCTGAAGTGATTGACGTGTCTGTCCCTCAATACCCTGTCCAAATTCTCCAGTCGCTGGGTTAAGACCTAGTTGTCCTGATGTAAAAATAAATCCACCTGCTTCGATTGCTTGGCTATAAGGCCCGATTGCTCCTGGAGCAGATTCCGTTGAAATGGCTTGTTTACTCATAGTTGCATCCCCTCTCAATGTCGTTTATTTGTTAAGTGAAGATTACTTGATAATCTTTATTGTATCAGCCCAAACTGTATAAATAACATCATTCGGATAAATATGTACTCCGGTCGGACCCGTTATCGCAATCCTCACCATCGCGTTTGCCACCACTTCTGCAGGTATTGCCCGATATTTAGCCGCTTTACCCCGGAAAAGAAAATCAAACGTTGTCATGAAGAATGCACCTACTCCTTCGCCCAACCTTTTCTCATCACGATTCCCTAGTAGCAAAGAGGGACGAAAAAAGTGAACCCCTGTCATTCCTACTGCCGATATAGCATTCTCTACTTCACCTTTGGTTCGGTTATAGAATACCCGAGATAAAGAGTCAGCCCCCATCGCAGTCACACACATAAATTGGTGAGCCCCTGCTGCATGTGCTAGTTCCGCTGCAACAAGTGGATATTCAAAATCCACCTTTCGAAATTGTTCTTGAGATCCAGCTTTCTTGATTGTTGTTCCCAAACAACAAAATACATCTCGCACATCCGTGAACAACTCCGGGCGTTGATCCAAGTGGTCCCAATCCACCACAACCTCCATCAGCTTGGGATGCTGTATACCTAGAGACTTTCGAACAAGTACCTTGACTACATCATATTCCTTTCGCTTTAACAATTCCTTAACTACAAATCCTCCGACTAATCCAGTGGCACCTAGTACCACGGCTTGAGCTCCCATGGGATCCTCCTTAAAGTTATTGCATTGTAAGGACTGCTTGTGATACTTCGCAATAACTAGCATCGTAAGCATGTCTCTTAAAGTTATTGCATTGTAATAACTACTTTGCCACTTCGCAATAACTAGCATCGTAAGCATAACCCTTAAAGTTATTAGAGCGCCGCATCTTGGGATACTTCGATAATAACTAGCTTCATAGTCTACTCGCTTTGTTTCCCTCTTTGAGAATTCGACGTCCGAATGTTAACGCTACAATTAGCATAGCAAAACCAACAACGGTCTGGAAGCCGTAATGCTGAACCCAGTCTGGGAAGCCTTCCATCATGTTATAGATTTGACCACCAAACACAGGTCCAAGGAAAGAAGTTACGCCCGTTATTGCAGCATACATAGCTATGAACATAGGTCGTTCGCCTTTCGGCGTATCTCCAATCGTGAAGTTAAATACTAATTGATTGAACCCACCAACGCCTACCCCTAGCAGAATATGTGAGATAATCAGCACGAGAAGCATAGGAAGAAAGGATAGAGATCCCCATACTAAACAGGATAGTGCAATAATCGGTAGTGTCCAGAATAGGAGTGTCTTATTGCTAAATCTAGCATTCAGGTTACCCCAAATATAGAAACTAACCATCATAGAGACCGTCTGGACGACAGTTAACAAGGATACGATCTGATAGCTTATATGTAATAAATCTAGCATAACGTAGGAAAATAGAGGCACCACTAGTGTCTGAAGAAATAACCAGATCGCTAGGAAAATAGTAGACTTCATAAATGGCCCATCACGGAGTGGTTTTCTCATCATAGGCAACATCCGATTCTCCGTTGAACGTTCAAAAGGGACATCCGGATAAAAAATGAACATCACAATATTAGATATAGCAAAAATCCATACCAATATGAATAAGATTAGAAATCCCGTACTTTCCGGGTTACTATCCAATATTTTTCCGCCAACAAACAACATAATACTTCCCAAAGCATTTAAAAATGTATTACGAATCCCAAAATATCTGCCCCTGACGCCCGCGGGTACGATATCACTGATCAATGATGCCCATAATACCCCCACTACGGTATTCGCCATAAATGCTGAGGTGTACAGAATAATAAAGACGGGGACCCACCATTCTTTATCGAATATAAAGGGAATAAGTCCTGTAGAACTCCAGAGTATCCTATGAAGTGTGACGAATATAACCAGTGTCCACTTTCGACTCTGTAATTTCTGAATCATGAATGCAATAAATAGTTGTGCAACGTTCACTAACGTCGTGATGGCAATTACGAATCCCACTACTCTCGAGTTAGCACCTAAGTACAATAAATATCCCGTGAGAAAGGGGCCTCCAAGTAATGTTTGAAAAATAGTAGAAGGTATTCCTTCTCCTGTTGCAATAAACAAATGTTTGCGTTGAAGCGAAGGTTTCCGCTTTCTCTTAGAAGCAGTAGGTATCGTGATGCACTCCTTTGCAAATCTCTCTTTTTTCATCATTCTACACTCAAGTAATAATCTGTCAATCTTATTTAAGAGGCAAAAATAATGAAAAGGTACTACCCTTCCCTTCTATGCTCTCCACGGTTAGGAATCCCCCTAATAAATAGGCTAAATTACGGCTAATAGACAACCCAAGTCCAGTTCCACCGTATTTGCGACTTATGGTACCATCTGCTTGTTGAAAAGCATCAAATATCACCTGGTGTTTATCTTGTGCAATACCAATCCCCGTATCCGTAACGGAGAACACCATCCATCCTAACTCACTACCCTGCTCAAGTTGTACCTGCTTATGAAGCTGGAGCGTAACAGCCCCTTCACGAGTGAATTTGAAAGCATTGGTTAACAAATTCAACAAGATTTGCTGTACTCGCTGTGGATCACAATAAATCGTCTCTGGTAAATTGTCACCCATTAAGATTTCAAATCGGATATTCTGCTTCTCTGCAATGACATCAAATTGCATCTGAAATAATTCTGGAATTTCACTTACATTCATATCTTCATTCGATATTTCAAGTTGTCCAGCTTCCACTTTAGACATGTCTAAAATATCATTTATTAACCTTAATAGATCATGCCCCGATTTATAAATAATGTTGCCATACATCGCTGTTTCATCCACTGTTCTGGACTCATCCTTTTCGCTAACCATCTCTGCAAGGTTAATAATGCTATTCAGGGGTGTACGTAGCTCATGCGACATGTTCGCGAGAAATTCCGTTTTATACTGTGATGAACGCAATAGCTCTTCTGCTCTATCTTTCAGGATGATTTGAGCTTTACGTAACTCTTCAGCTTGATTAGACAATAATACGTTTGAATGTTTGACCTTAATCATACGCAATTGCTCTTGATAGAAATCAAGTAGGATAAGACCAAAGATCAAGCTAATTACAATACCTAATGACATCGTGATCGGAAGAATTTCTAGAATATACACGTTAAACGGAATGACTCCAAATATGGCGATATTAATTCCGTTCACTATATTAATAACGACAATTGCAATTAGACCTCTTTTTATCAAGCTAAACTGTTGTCTATTCATCCAAATGTACAATCCTGCCGCCACAATACCCAAGATAGTTAAATTCACAAATCCCGCAGTTGCTGCTTCGTTAACACCTAATGTATATCTGGAGAGTCCTATTCCCAAACCGATAACAATCAGAGAAAAGGGTTCTCTACACGACACAATCGCTACTACTAATGGTAAGAAACGAAGATCCATAATAACCGTATCCGATACATGGTACCCAAAAAACATGGTAAGCCATCCACAAAAAATCACCAACAGAACATAACTAACATTTTTGGTTAGTGCCGATGTGAAATTCAACAAGTATTTATATACCAGATTTGCTAGATAGGCAACTGTAATTAAAATTGATGTATTGATAAGAAATTGCTTTAGGTAATCCATTTACTCACTCCTATGATGTCACTCACAAAAAAAACCAACAAAATCATCATACCATTAATATCTTATATTGTTATTTAATCCAAATTGTATCATTAGGTTCCTATCATTATACTTCGTTTGTTTACAACGATTTATAGTAGTATAATAACTTTTCTTGTTATGCTTGTGTTGTATATGTTTTGATTAAAATTGTATTATTATCATTATTAACTAATAAAGGGGTTATTGACGTGTTATCTCGGTTAAATAAATCATATATAGGATCTCTTAGTCTTCTTCTTTCACTCGGGATTATGGGTCTATTCTATAATGTTCTAAATGCATTCACGCACGATTCTTTCGTTCTTTCCTCACCTATCGATAATTTGATTCCACTAGTACCTGCAATGAGTCTACCTTACTTGGGATGGTATCCTTATATTTTTCTAACGATGGCCATTTTGTGTTGGAAAGATCGTCAACTTTATTTCAGAACACTTCTATCAATGAATATTAGTGTTACCATATGCTATTTGATATATTACTTTTTCCAAACAACGGTACCTCGTCCTATGGTCATGGGAGACGGCTTGGATATTCAAATGTTGCAGTGGATCTATGGACACGATGAACCGTTCAACTGCTTTCCGAGTATACACTCCTTGTACTCTTTTCTCGTAATGAGAGCTTCTTGGAATTCAAAAAAATTAAGACTCCGCACAAAGATCATTTTTTCTGTATGCTCTTTAACCATCATCTTGGCAACTTTTATGATAAAGCAACATGTCATTTATGACGCAATCGCTGCTATTTTCTTAGGAGAAGCCGTCTTCATTCTAATTACTTCTAGCTTAAAGGTCCGCAAAAAGGCTCGTACCAAATGGAATGAGCGGTATAGCGATTAAAATTCCCTTATATTTTTATGTTTTTTTCCCTCTTTCTCCCTCAAATCGACAGATATTGATAAAAAGAGACCGTTGAGGGAAAAAAAACATTTAAAATTAGTAATATATTTTGAATTATGTGATTTTTTTCACATATATTGAGACATTAATCATGGTAACATTTTCTTGTAAGTGAGGATTAACGCAATATCTCCTTATATTTTTCCAATATGGTGAGTTTCTCAGATAGCGAAGTGTGCTCTATTGTCACAATAGTTCACATTTTAATATATAAAATTCAATTATTACGGGGGTTAATACGAATGAAAAAGAAATGGTCTATCCTATTGTGCAGTTTGATGATGGTTGGTGTACTGGCAGCATGTGGGAACAACAATAATGAAGCAGCAACACCTGCTACTACTGAGCCAGCTACTTCTACAGAAGCTGTTACACCAGCGACAACAGAGACACAAGGTCAATATAAAGATGGAGCTTATTATGCAGAAGGAGAATTCGATGCTGAGAGCGGATGGAAGCCTTACATCGTTCTTACTGTGAAAGAAGGAAAAATCGCTACTGCAGATTGGAACTTCGTTAGTTCTAAAGGCGGACCAGATAAGAAAGCACTAGATAAAGCTGGTAAATACGGTATGAAGGCCAATGGTAAAGCTCAAGCCGAATGGTATGAACAAGCAGCTCTTGCTGAACAATTCTTAATTGAGAAACAAGATCCTACTGCAATTACTTTGGATGCTGAAGGTAAAACGGATGCCATCTCTGGGGTATCTATTCACGTTAGCGACATGACTACTTTAGCTAAAAAAGCATTAGATGCTGGTCCTGCTGAACCTGGAGCATACAAAGATGGATCCTATCATGCTGAAGCAGATGCATTCGAAGCTGATTCAGGTTGGAAGAGTACCGTTGATCTTACTGTTGCTAACGGAAAAATCATGTACGCATTCTTCAGTGGTGTAAATGAAGCAGGAGAAGATAAACAAACGAACTCTATAGAAGGAAAATATGGTATGAAAGCCAATGGTGGTTCGGTTGCTGAATGGCACGAAGAAGCTCAAGCTGCAGAAGCTTTCTTGATTGAGAAACAAGATCCAGCTGCAATTACTATGAATGCAGAAGGTAAAACAGATGCTATCTCTGGCGTAACCATTCACGTATCTGACTTTGTTACATTGTCCCAAAAAGCTCTTGAAGGTGCTAAATAATCTTTCTTATAAACACTAGAGAATTATAGGTACTATTAAGCGCTGGAACATATTAGATATATAACGAGGTGACTATCAGTGAAGAAAATTGTCCTGTTGGGCGGAGGTTACGGTGGCGTTCTCACAGCTAAGAAATTAGCTCGTAAATTTAAGAAGAACGAAGACGTTCAGATTCAATTGATTGATCGTAATCCATATCATACATTATTAACAGAACTTCATGAGGTAGCGGCTAATCGTACTCCTGAAGATGCCGTTAAGATCGATCTCAAGAAGATATTTGCCAATCAGAAGGTCGATGTTGTCCTTGATGATATTCAAAAAATTGATTTTGAAGCTAAAACATTATCATCAGAGAAAGCAAAATATGATTATGACTATTTAGTCATAGGTACAGGTAGTAAACCTACTTTCTTCGGAATTCCTGGAGCAGAAGAAAATGCATTCTCTCTATGGTCCTTCGAAGATGCAGTTCGATTGAAGGAACAGATTCGCAACATGTTCAGTGAAGCTGCCAAAGAATCGGATCCTATTATCCGTAAAACTAAGCTATCCTTCGTTGTCGTTGGAGCTGGATTCACAGGTGTGGAACTGATCGGTGAAATGGCTGAATTCCGCGATGAACTGTGTAAGGAGTTCTATATTAATACGCATGACGTTCGCTTGGTCGTTGCGGATATGGCTCCTAAGATTCTACCTATTCTTCCAGATAAGCTCATTGCTAAATCAGAGAAGCGTCTTCGTAAATTGGGTGTCGAGATCATTACGAATGCCAAAATTACGGGTGTTGATCCAACTGCTGTCCTACTTGGAGATAAAGAGATCGCAGCCAATACAATAGTATGGACGGCTGGGGTTGAAGGATCTGACCTTGTAGGTTCATTAGATGTGAAGCAACAAGGTCGCAGACGTATTGAAACTAACGACAAGTTACAAAGCTTGGATCATGAGAATGTATATGTTGTTGGAGATAATATTTTCTTCATTCCTGAAGGTGAGACTCGTCCTGTACCTCAAATGGTCGAGAATGCCGAACACGCAGCTCCACTCATTGCTCATAACATCCATGCCGATGTAATGGGTACAGAGAAGAAATCATACAAACCTGCATTTCATGGTACGATGGTCTCCATCGGAAGCCGTTATGGTGTGGCCAATGTAGGACTTCCTAATAAGATGTTCATGCTTACTGGATTTATGGCCATGGTATCTAAGCACTTTATTAATTTATTCTATCTTTCTACCGTTGCTGGATTTAATAAAATATGGACTTACCTGATGCATGAGTTCTTCCATGTTGAGAATCGCAGAAGTTTCCTTGGTGGTCATTTCTCCAAACGTTCGCCTAACTTCTGGCTCTTCCCACTCCGTATCTTTGTTGGGTTCATGTGGATTAAAGAAGGTTGGGATAAGGTTAGTAATCTGATCGAGGATCCATCTCGAATATTCCTGATTCCTGCCTCCCCATTGGCTGATGCTACATCCGCTGCGAGTGAAGCTGTCAATGCTGTTGCAGAAACAGTCGATGCTCAAGCTGCAGCTTCTGCTGTTGCTACAACTGGTGAGACCTTAACCGCTCTCCCTGTACCTGGATTTATTACTAGCATCATGAATACCTTTATGGATATATTCTTCTATACCTCAGATGGTGGTTACACCGTACTCGCTGAAATATTCCAAATTGGCATGGTTGTTGCCGAAATAACGTTGGGTGCATTACTTATCTTGGGTCTATTCTCAGCTATCTCATCGATTGCAACCATCGGTCTGGGCGTTATGATCTGGACTTCAGGTATGGCACCAACTGAAATGATATGGTATGTAACGGCTGCTATCGCCTTAATCGGCGGTTCAGGAAGCGTATTGGGTCTTGATTACTATGTACTTCCTTGGTTGAAACGCCATTGGAAGAAGATCCCGCTCGTCAGAAGATGGTACTTATTTACGGACTGATGTCCTTACCATTTCTTAAATTAGCAACGCTAGATAGTTTGAACCTAACTACCGACCTTAAATGATTGATTTTCTATTCAATCTGTAGAAATTTGGGGAGATCACTTTAGTTCAATCTATATAGATACATTAGAGTAATGTGCAATTCGCACATTACTCTCCTTATTTTATATGATCTAGAAGGGTTTATTGGCATAAGAAAACCGATCCAAGGGGTGAAGAATATGCACACACAACTTATGAATGAAACCTTCCTCTTACTCCAAGCTGAGTGTTCTCCAAAGGCGGGAATTATGTTGGATATCGATCGTACAGAAATGCTGGTTACGGAAGCCTTATTGAATAGTTACGACTTACTTTATGAACGTAAAGTTCGTCTTCTCGCACTTTATACTATCCTTAAGATAGCGACAAGTCGGCATAAAGACTGCCATTATTCTGATCCTAACCTTACCCGTAAGGTATTAGATGGTGATTATTTATACAGTCTATATATTCAATTAGCCGTCCAGTATGATGAAATAGATCTGATAACCTACCTAGCACCCCACATCAAGAAGTGGCAAATTCGAGGGGCTGAGGGGCATTCTGAAGTTGAGTTCTTGTTCACCTGTTTGGAGCAGTTCTTAAATCATGAACTCAGACGAGATGTGGACTCCACAACCGTAGAACAGGTAGGGTAACAACATGAAACTACACGAGAGCCTGAATATTAATTTACGACGGATCAACAAAACCATTGAAGATATCGTTCGATTGGATCGAGATGTACCTGCTTCCTCTGTTATTTCTAAGAGTATCCTTGAGCTTGTTCGATCCGGTGGAAAAAGAGTACGCCCTTTGATGCTCATTGTAGGGAGTCGGTTCGGTACCCTTCCAACTGGCAAGCTACAAGTTCAATTAGCTGCTGCTGCAGAATTCATCCACGCTTCTTCTCTGATTCATGATGATATTATTGACCGATCAGATATGCGACGGGGGCAACCCTCTATGCATACAACGACAGGTGTATCTGAAGCTATTCATATTGGGGGCTATATGTCTGCCCGGGTGATAGAACTCCTCTCTGATTATTCTACAAAGAGACAGCATTATATTCATGACTTATCTGCTATCGCAACCACTCAACTCTGTCTTGGAGAGTATGAGCAACTTGAACACCGATATGATTATGATCTAACGTTAGATCAATATTTAGAGAAATCTATGAACAAAACAGCGCAATTAATGGCTACTTGTCTACGCGTAGGAGCTTTATCTACAGAAGCTGATCCTGAAATTGCAGACCAACTGTACAAGTTCGGCGAGTATCTAGGGATGTCGTTTCAGATTCAAGATGATCTTCTCGATTTCACCCAGACTCCTGATGTCCTTGGGAAACCTGCTGGAAGTGATCTTATTCAGGGACAAGTCACACTACCCGTCTTATATGCCCTACAGAAACCTGAACTAGCAGGCATCATTAGAGCGGTCTATGACGGTTCCACCCCTGAAGAAATTCAAGAGGCCATAGACGCGGTGCGTTCATCTGGAGCGCTAGAACAAACAGAAGAACTTAATCAGGAGTATTTAAATAAAGCTCAAGCTATTATTGATCAGCTATCCTCTTTCCCTGCACATCATGATCTTCAAACTTTACTTGATTATTTCGCAGGACGTGACCATTAATACAATAGATTCTCTGTAAGTGATGTCTTACAGAGTACATGGATTGGCGGAAGATGTAGCTGAATTTCACAATAAAATGATGTACAAGAAGACAGCAGGTCAAGGTGATTATCCTTGACCTGCTGTTTGGGCTTTCGGGTTCATTATAGTCCTTGTTTAGATGCTTAATTATTTATGCAATGAAGAAGAAATCGATTAACGTACAAATTACGATCACCATGCTAATCACTTGATTTAGATTATAGGCAGCAATCTTCATTAATTTAGGTTGATTCGGTCTGATAATACCATGCTCCGTCATGAGTAATATCGCTGCAATACCTAGTCCAATTAGATACATCCAACTTAAATCTCTGAAATAATAAAGAAATACTAAAAGGATAAGCATAACACCATGCATTCCTTTAGCCATCCATAGAGCCATCTTTAGCCCGAAAAAGCTAGGAATGGACCATAAGCCATACTTACGGTCAAACTCGATATCTTGTGTTCCATAGATAACATCAAAGCCCGCTATCCAGAGCATTACAATTGTCCCTAACACAAAGGGTGTAAAGGCAAACTGTCCAGTCACGGCAAACCATGCTCCTATGGGTGCAGACGCAATTACAAATCCTAGATAAAGGTGGCTAAGCCAAGTGAATCGTTTCGTGTAAGAATACACCGTGATCAGAACAATAGCCACCGGAGACAATACCATACACAATGGATTGAGCATAGAAGCCGCAATTACAAAAATAAAATAATTAATAATTACAAAAAGAGTCACTTCACGTGTCTTAAGTAGTTTCTGTGGAAGATGTCTTGTAGCCGTACGTGGATTCTGTTCATCAATCTTACGATCAGCTAATCGATTGAAGGCATTGGCTCCGTTACGTGCACCAATTAGGGCAATTAACCCCCAGATCATAATCCACCACGACGGCCAGCCACCCGCTGCCCATACCATTGAAATCACAGCGAAAGGTAAAGAAAATAACGTATGTGAGAACATTACGAGTTCACTAAATTGTTTACCTTTTTGAATTATTGTTTTCGTAGTCATAGGTTATACACCATTCATCCTCAATGATGATCCCTTTCTGGCAAGTCTTCTACCGCTCCAGATTGTTCTTGTTCTATTCTCGTTAATACGATATCCAGTTCCGTCAACATCTTCTGTACGTCCTTATGCTGAATCACTAGAGGTGGCTGAAATGCCAATACATTACGATGAATCCCGTTCTTCCCAATAAGGAATCCGTGATCCTTCATCTCCTCAAGCACCTGATCCACAAGCATAGCCCCAAGGTCTGGCTTGCCAGTCATGAGTTCCGCACCAATCATTAATCCTTTGCCACGAACTTCTGAGATTACAGCCCCATGCCTATCCATAAGCTCTTCTAGTCCCTGCATGAGAAGATCACCAAGTTCCGCGGAGCGTTCAACTAGGCTCTCTTCACGGATGTAATCTAGTACAGCCATTCCTGTAACAGAAGATACAGGATTACCTCCAAATGTGGATGCTGAAGGTCGATTTAAAGACGCTGCAATGTGATCGGTCGTAGCGAAAGCTCCAATAGGAACACCATTCCCCAGTGCTTTTGCCATCGATATGATATCAGGTACGACATTGAAATGTTCTATAGCAAACATCCGACCTGTACGGCCGAATCCTGTCTGAATTTCATCAGCGATCATCAGCACACCATATCGCTCAAGACGCGTCTTCACTTCCTGTAGGTAACCCTCTGGAGGAATGATGATCCCCCCATTGCCTTGAATGGGTTCTATGATCAATGCAGCAATGGTATCTCCCTTAGTCTCGAGTATCCGATCAAGCGCCTTAAGGGACTCTTGAGCGGCCTCTTCTGGAGTCACCCCTAAGCAGTAGGGACGTGGAATGAAATATACTTCATCCTCTAAGTAGGGGTCTGTACGCCACATGGACAACCCTGTAACACTCATCGTCAGATTACTTCGACCATGTAGGCCGTGTTCAAGAGCGATAAACCCTTTACGTCCCGTATGCATTCTAGCTAATAGAAGTGCTCCCTCATTGGCTTCGGTGCCACTGTTCACAAAAAATGTCCGTCGAAGATCTCCTGGCAACAATTGTGCAAGTCGTTCAGCTAAATTGACAATGGGTTGTGTTAAATAAATAGTAGACGTATGTTGTAGCTTCTGAAGCTGGTTCATTGTTGCACCTATAATAGAAGGATTGCAGTGTCCACAAGCTACAACAGAGACACCTGCAAAAAAGTCTATATATTCCTGTCCCTGTTCATCGTACAAGTGTTGCATCGATCCTTTAACTATCTGTGGAGGTCTCTGGTAAAAGTGTTGAGTACAAGGGTAAAAATAGGATGCTCGCTTAGCCTTGATTTCTTCGGGTCCAATATCATGTTCTGTCATAACCTTCATGCGAAATCTCCCTCTCGTCTGATGCAGATGATTAAATAGTGTTATTTATTCCGTATTGTCCGTCCAATCAGTTAAATTGCAATGAGCCCAGTGTATATCCAGCATATACAGGATTAAGATGTTCAAACAGCTCGCCTGAAGAAGATTGTTCATGAATCGCTGCTTTGTAGGCACATATGATTGTACGTAACTCACTTACACTGTAGGTAGCACCTTCAATTCGGAAATGCGATAAGCCTGCCTCCGCTAGTTCCTTTACCATAGGTAGGTAACAGATTTCTTTAGCCAAGGTGAGATGATTGCGACCATGTTGGTCACGGTACACTGGGTTCTCTCCCTTATCCGTCATTAGAACAAGCACTGAATTATCGACATACCGATTATTTTCTTCTCCTACAGATTCATGTACCTCCGTGTTCTCATATAGATCATGTTCCATATACATAACCGTTGGAGACCCATGTACCACAGCTTCTAGAGGTACTGTAGATCTCTTAAGTAACTCTGTGAAATGTCCTGCTGTCATCTCTGGGGATATTGTCATTCTCTCTATACCTAGATCAGCATACATCTCAGCTGCTAAGTGGTTGTATATATTCAAGCTGGTATCTCCAACCATCGGATACCCTTTATCGGCAAATGCATGAATAGCACCGATATTCGTTACTACAAGTCCATCAATACCTAATGGATCTCGGGAAAGTAACTCACTGTACTGTTCAAAGTGTAACTCCGTCATCATCCGAGGCAATCCAAGATACAGCTTGGTTGCACCTTTTATACTGCTTAGTTCCATCATATTATTCTTCGTGAACGGGACATCTGGCAAATACACATCACCTGAAAGATATACATCATCAACACCTTCTTCTATCGCCATACGAGCTTGTTCCATATTATTCACACGAACACTTAAGCCTGGGCGAGAAGATGAATTCGTCTGTTGCACTTGTGCTAGTTGCTCCTGTAGCTCAGTCACACGCGCTTTCGTCATTGAACGTTCAGCCGTTGGTGTGCTGAATACCTTACCTGTACTATAGAACTTCCCTGTACCTTCATACCGTCGATTCATATTAGATAATCCTGGTTTACCGAAGGCATAAGCTGTGGAGAAGTCTCTTTTTCGATTCTCATACAATTTGCCACTATCCAATGTACGATCGTACCCGACCGGATCTTCAATATATCGATCTATGGCATCTCCATAACTGTTAATCAATAAAAGAATAAAGTTGACATCTCTCATCCGGCCTTCAATTTTGAACGAACAAATACCAGACTCTATAAGCTCCGGAATGTTCTCATACATATACATATCTTTCACCGCAAGGGGATAATCCGCTGGATAGACATTCCCATCTTTCTTCACACGATACTCCCATCGACATGGCTTCATACATTTACCACGACTTCCACTCATTCCAAAAACCGTAGAACTGAAATGACAGTTAGCACCATGAGCAACACACATATCACCATGAATGAAATACTCTAATTCCATTCCACTCTTAGTCCAAATATGTCGCGCTGTCTGTAGATCCATTTCTCTAGATGTCACAACACGAGTCACACCAAGTTCTTGTAACATGCGAACCGTCTCTAGATTATGGACATTCATCATGACTGAGGCATGGACGTTGAGATGAAGATTCATTTCCTGGATCAACATGATTACGGCATAGTCTTGAACGATCAATGCATCAACATGCGCTCCTTCAAGGAAACGCAGGTATTCTTTTGCCTCTTCAACATCTTCCTCACTCAGCAAGTTATTCACTGTGACATAGACTTTTTTATGTAATGCATGAGCTATTGCTGTTGCTTCAACAATCTCTTCAAGTGTGAAATTGTATCCTTTGCGCATCATACGCATATTTAGACTTGGTCCACCCAGGTAAACAGCATCACAAGGTGCCTGAATTACTTCCTTAAAAATTTCAAATGTACCGACAGGTGCAAGTAGTTCGATTTCTTTCCCATTAAAAAAACGTGCCATGATAGTCCCCTCCACCAAGAAGTAATGAATTCTTTAAAGCGTCCACAGTTCTCCCGTTCCATAACCCGACATCCACACCATAGCCATGAGCATGACAATAAAAAAGGTAATAAATACTGTGTCTCTCTTATTCCAGATGAGACGGTGAAACTTTGTTCGGGACTCTCCCATCCGGAATCCCCGAGATTCCATGGAATGGACCAGATCCTCTGCCCTTCGAAAAGCCCCCACCGTAACAGGAACAAGCAAAGATACAAGCATCTTTCCCTTCTCTTTCCATGGGAGTTCTCTTACATCGGCTCCCCTAGATGCTTGAGCTTTCATAATAATCTGAGTCTCTTCTAGAATTGAGGGTATAAACCGAAGCGCAATACTGACCATCAGCGTGAACCGATCCGGCGATACTCGGATAAGCTTAAGTGGCTTCAGAACCCCCTCTAGCCCTTGATTAAGGCGACCCGGCGTCGTTGTAAAAGTTAGAATGGCTGTAAAGGATACAAGAAACGCCATTCGTAACACGGAGAATAATCCAATCTTGAATCCTTCAACATAAAGATTCCAAGAACCCATACTCAAGAGGATGGGACCATTCTTGTCATCTACTTTTATAATTTGAACAATAAATATAAAGAGCATTAATACCCATAACGGCTTAGCAGCCCGAATGAAATACTTGATATGAATACGTGTTAACGCAATAATGGCTAAGGAAAATCCAACGACACAAGCCATTTCTAACCATGTATTGGACATAATAATAATCACTACATACAACATCATCGCTACCATCTTTGCACGAGGATCCAGACGATGTATCCATGAACCTGTATCAATCGTTCGACCGATCAGAAATTTATTGCTCATGATGATCCCTCTTCTCCATGAATTCCTCTGCATTGACAATTTGTGCAATTCGATTAGACATCGCTTCGGCACTCAAACAGGGCTCTTCGTTACTCAACCCGAATTTCTTGGATAGAGCTCGCCAATAACGTATCGATTGTGGAATCGCAATACCGTAAGCTTCCATTTGATCTGCTTGCTCAACTAAGGATTTAACTGAACCTTGAAATACAGTACTTCCTTCGTGTAGAACAATCCACTGGTTAGCAAAAGGAAGGAGCTCATCCATGCGATGTGTTACGATAATGACTGTTCTGCCTTCCTCTAGACATAGACGATGTAATAATTGAATTAATTCTGCCCTACTTACTGGATCTAGTGTTGCCGTCGGTTCATCAAGCACCAGCACTTCAGGATCCATAGCTAACACGGATGCAATGGCTACCTTTCGCATTTGTCCACCGCTAAGTTGAAATGGATTACGAGAAAGTAAGCTTAGGTCTAACCCCATCTTCTCCATGGCCGTACGCGCACGTTCTTTAGCTTCCTCTAGGCTAGCCCCGAAGTTCATCGGTCCGAAACATAGATCTTTCTCTACTGTATCTTCAAATAACTGCTGCTCAGGAAACTGGAAGACGAGTCCGACTCTTTTGCGTAATTGCTGAAGCTTGGGCGCCTTCTCTCCCCCTCTTATCGTAACGTCGAGTACCTGAACTGTGCCTGAAGTTGGCTTTAATATCCCATTGAACATCTGTAATAATGTAGACTTACCAGAGCCGGTGGCCCCAGCTATACCTACCAGTATCCCGGAATCCAATTGTAAATCTACCCCTTGAAGCGCTGATTGTCTCCACATGCTGTTCGCGTCATACTCATAATTCACTTGATCAAATGTAATGGCCATAGTGCCTCCGTAAATTCCTTCTCGCATTTGGGAATCGAAATATCCAAACCATGCTTATGCAACTCTCTCGTAAGCTGATAAGCAAACGGCGCAGTCAGATGAGTCATTTCAAGAAGTTCTTCATCCTGGAACAGTTCCGTTGGTGTTAGATCCGCAATGAACTTGCCTTCATGTAACACGAGGACTCGCTCTGAAGCTGCAATCTCTTGTGCATCATGTGTAATAGACAGAATTGTGTACTTTCTACTCTGATGCATGTCTGACAGAATAACTTGAAGGTCATTACGCGTCTTCTCATCCAACATAGATGAAGCTTCATCAAAAATAACGACTTCTGGTTCCATGCTCAGAATGGATGCAATCGCTACTCGCTGTTTCTGTCCTCCGGACAACTCGCTTGGATGCTTATGTAGTAGATCTGAGATGCCAAGCTTAGATGCATACGTCCTAACTCTATCCTCCATTACATCTATCGGAAGGCATTGTCCCTCAAGACCAAATACGATGTCATCCTCAACCGTCGTTCCAATAAATTGATTGTCTGGATTCTGAAACACCATGCCGATCGTCTGCCTAATCTTCCCTATAGTATTGGGTTGTAACTCTATGCCCTTCACCCTAATTGAACCTGCACTTTTCGGAAGCAGGCCATTAACAAGCTTCACGAGAGTTGACTTACCACAACCATTTGCACCGACCAATGTCACCCATTGTCCTTGTAGAATATTTACGGATATATTATCGATCACTGGATGTTCCTTATCATAGGTATAAGCAACTCCGACAAGTTCAATCGCTGAGTCATACTCACCTGGATCCAGAACAGGAGGTATCTCCTCATCGCGCTGCTGCCTGTTGTCCCTCGCATCCTTAACCTGTGACTGAAACTCTTCAAATAAGGATAACTTCGTTAAAGAAGGTACTAAGTATTTGACAGCAATTCCAACGAGGATACCCGTTACTAGACCTGTTACTAAGAGCAATGGCATATAATAATAAATATTAGAGCTTTGGAAGACAATCGATGCTGCCGTGATTTGACCGAAGTTGTGTCCTACTCCCCCGATGATACTCACACCAATCAAACTAACTTGATTGCGACCTAATTTCATCACTAGATACATCACGATGAAGCTAAACAATGACCCAAATAGGCTGAACAGCATACTTGAGAACGTCCCGAAGATAAATGCTGTAATAATGGTCTTTAATACTACTAACATCAAGGCATCTCGACCTCGTAAGAAATAGAGACAGGTTAGAATCATAATGTTCGCAAGCCCTAATTTGGCACCTGGTATTTGTAAATTAACAGGAATAATGGATTCCACAATACTTAGAACAACGGCTACGGCAGCAAAGATTGCAATAATAACTGTTTTCTTCAACAATCGTGTAGATTGTTCAGTTGACAATAGCATCTGGCTCATCTCCTACATCCTGCAATCCATTGATTTCAACCATAACGCGGTGAGGCAAACAAATAATGGTCTGTTTCGGTTTCGTAATAAAGCCAAAAGTAAGACATACTTTATCAGGACAATCTGTATCGTACATTTCAACTCCATAGTCATGTACTTTGATTACATTGGATCCGCGCATCGACTTAATCTCGATAATTTGTTCCTCTTTAGTTAATTCAACCGTTTTATACAACTTTCCATTCAAAGTAATATCGACTGTAAGGATTTCATTGTGATTTTTTTCACTTTCATTCTCAGGCAACCATCTGGGAACCAGAAAAAATAATGCCACAGCAGCAATAACAACAATGATCAGCAGGTCTCCGCGTTTCATGGTTAAACTCCCTTATATTTTAATTGTCTAAATCTTAGACGCTTTAATTATACCTATCTTCTGGAAATGCATCAACGAAAATTACATAATATTGGTACTTTTTTACGATTGTCATAGAACGATCAATTTACAGCTAAAATACGTCAATATTAATTCAAAACATGATTTTTATCACAAATGAATCCGGAAAATTTTGATATAATTCATGTCCAAATTGAGCGGTGATTTAGTAAAATTCCTAAATTCCTTCAAAATTGTACTATTATGACTCCTGTTATCCCGATCTGTGGGTATAACCGATTATCACATTACCATTCACATACCTATAAATCTGTTGAAATGATCCATGTTGCGAAAATAGGTTGATATCTGAACTTATATGTGATATGATATTTAAAGTGTTTAAATATTTTAATCCCCTAGCGTTCCTCGCAATTAGAATAACCCTTCACCAAATGAAGTTGAAATTTCTATTTTATTAAACCCAAATCAAGTAGATTTTTAAAGACGTATCTGATTCACACTGGCGCGGTCATTGGAGCCGTAAGGACAAAAGAGAGGTAGGGCTTTTGTTGTGTTAGAAGTCATTTATTCTGTAACCCAACTGCTAAAGGGACCAGCTGTAGCCGTAACACAAATGGCTCACAGGGATTAAATATATAGCTTGTCATGCTGCAAGCCAAAGCACCCTGAATACATATTTCGGGTGCTTTTTCAATTCAAAAAGAAACGGCTGTACTATCCTCTTTGAAGGATGGCACAGCCGTTTTTGCACTTCATTTATCTATTCACACCCAGACACCTGATTACATATCCTTAAATGAAAGGAGTGATCATGTATATGCCCAATTATCGAATTATTGTAGATCTCTCAGATCGAAATTTATATTTACTTGATGCTAATCGTGTTGTTAGGTCTTTCCCCATAGCCATTGGAAAGATGCTAACCAGAACACCAACAGGTGAATTCACGATTATAAATAAACAACCGAACCCAGGAGGACCATTTGGTGCCTTTTGGATGGGTCTCTCCAAACCTCACTATGGTATTCATGGTACGGATGATCCTTCCTCCATTGGAAGAGACGTATCCCATGGTTGTATTCGAATGTACAATAGCGATGTCCTTGCTCTGTCTTCCTTAGTCCCTATAAATACACGTGTAACTATTCGACCTTAAACACATCTGTATCATGCTTATAAATTATCTAACCGCTCCACTCACAATTTTAAGTACAGAAATACGGTTGAGTTTAGATTTCCCAGAAACGATAGCATCTAGTGTTCCGTTGGCTAGTGCAAGGGGTATTTTGCAGAAATTATAAATGGGGTCAAGCTTAATCCGACTTGTATAAGATTCCGCGATCTTCAAGTTCTGACGAGCATAATCAAGCATTTCATCAAAACTCCAACCTGGTGGATGGAAGTTCACTCCACGCTCTGAATCTATAGAACGATTACTAATAATATTCACCAGTTGTAATCCTCGGCCAAAGGCAACACTTTGATCTTTGTTTACGTTACTCTCGCCGTACATAGCCCATAAGTCAGACAACATGATTCCTACTAATCCCGCAACATAATAAGTATAATCATCTAAATCCTCTTTATTCTGAATATTCCAGTTCTTAACCACCCAATCAGCCATTCCCTGTGCCATAACCGATGTATAATGACACACCAAATCTACTGTCTTCAAGGGCGCTAGCTTGAGCCAATCTGTTATTCGCAGAGTAACCTCAGGTAAATAATTGTTATACGATTCAAATAAAGATACGAAATCTTCATTTGTATAGTTCTCTTTTAATAAAGTAGAAATCGACTGTAATAGAAAAATTTTATCTTCCTTAGGAAGTGTCTCGTGATCTTCAATTTCATCAATAGCTCTCATACTCAGATATCCTGCCGTAACAGCTTCTTGAAGGCCTGATCCTAGATGACTTATGGGGATAATAAATGTCCGGCTAGTCTGACCTAATACTTTCTTCGCATCTTTAAGTAATGCAGCATTCCCTTGCACAACTCCACTTCCTCTCTCAACTTCTCAGTTGCATTTTTAATATACTCACTTGATCTATATTTAGTATTTGATTTATTTATCATACAATACATTTACCCCAGATGCACATGACGAATAACATTATAATAGTCCTAATTAATACTAGTAAACCATTTCCACGTGACAGTACTCTGACAAGTCTACCGAGAAGTGCGGCTTCCGTGTACTAATTCAAATTCTACATACCAAAAAGAGGTATCCACTACATATCATGTATTAGCTATAACTAGCATATATATTAGACAAGTTATCGGGAAGCTTTTTGGGGAGCTGTGAACATGAATTCATTTCGTAAATACGCGATTATTATATTTGGATGTTTACTTATCGCTATAGGCACAGACTTCTACCTCGTCCCCTATAAAGTATTAGATGGTGGAGTCATCGGTATAGCACTAATCATCAATTACATGTTCTCCTACAGAATCGGACTAGTTATCCTATTGTTCAGCATTCCAATCTTCATCGTTGCATGGAAGCAAGATCGCGACATTTTTTATAATAGCTTAACTGGAATGCTTGTCTCATCACTCTTTATTGAGTTAGTAGCACCCTTTCAGTACTACTTCCTCTATTATATTGAAATAGGACCCCTTACGAGCTCTATGTTAGGTGGATTTCTGCTCGGAACTGGACTTGGCTTGATGTTGCGATTTGAGACAAGTACCGGCGGAACAGACTTACTCGCTAAATTAATATCCAAATATGTTCATTTGAACGTAGGGGTAATTATATTCTTAATTGATGGGCTTATCATCGGAATGGGTGGACTTCTTATTTCTTGGGAAACCTTCTTCTACTCGGTTATTTCAATTGTTTCAGGGGGTCTTGCGACAAGTATTTGCACGTTTAAGCACTAATTACAAGTAGACCCGGCAATGCCCCTTTTACAAAGGATCCGTATAATTTAAAAAAATGCTGTGATCCAAGGACATGAATCATCCTTAATCACAGCCTAATAGGAATGGTTTATCCCTTGGGCTTCACAAATAAAGCAGCCAAGAATGAGAATATAATCGCTGATGATATCCCCGCACTTGTTACTTTAAAGATCCCAGTAATAATCCCAATCCATCCATTTTTGTTTAATTCAGTTATAGCACCATGCACTAGTGCATTACCAAAACTCGTAATGGGAACAGAAGCCCCAGCACCCGCAAATTCAATCAATGGTTCATACCACCCTAAACCATCTAAAGCCGCACCTATCACCACAAGCAAGGTCATTGTATGTGCAGGATCTAGCTTAAATACATCGAAACATATTTGTCCAAAAACACATATAGCTCCACCAACTAAAAATGCCCATAAGAATATCACGAAATGTTCCTCCCTGCTTCAATAGATACGGCATGAGCGATACAAGGAATCGTTTCTCCTTGTTGAAAGCTAAGTGGGGATAAAAGAGCCCCCGTTGCAACAACAAGAATTCGATTAAGTTCCCCACGTTGCATGCGATTAAGTAAATGACCATAGGTCACGACGGCAGAACATCCACATCCACTTGCACCTGATTGCACCATCTGTGTGTCATAGTCATATATCATCATTCCGCAGTCGCTGTATTCGGTTTGTTGCATCGGAATGTTATGCTTCTTCAACAATTCACAAGCAATTTCGTATCCAATCTTCGATAGGTCTCCTGTTACGATTAAATCGTAATAACTGGGCTGAATTTCTAAATCACGAAAATGAGCCTCTATAGTATCAACAGCAGCTGGAGCCATAGCCGCACCCATATTAAATGGATCCGTGATCCCCATATCGATAACTCTTCCGATCGTAGCTGAGGTTACAACGGGCCCTTCCCCTTTATCTGACACTATGGCTGCACCTGCTCCAGTTACGGTATATTGAGCGGTTGGTGGTTTCTGTGATCCATACTCCGTTGGGTAGCGAAATTGTTTCTCCACACTTGCATTATGACTACAAGTACCTGCTAATGCATAATGAGCAGATCCGGAATTGACGATCATGGAAGCGAGAGCCAAACTCTCCATAGAAGTCGAACAAGCACCAAATACACCAAGATACGGGATAGATAAGGTGCGTGCCGCGAAGCTGCTACTAATGATCTGGTTCATGAGGTCCCCACCAACATAGAACTGGACCTGTTCTTTTGTCAGCCCTGCATTTTCTATCGCAAGTTTAGACGCCTCTTCAATCAATACCTTCTCGGCCTTCTCCCAACTTTTCTCTTCCAACATGGAATCTCCATGGATAATGTCAAAGTCCTCGGCTAGCGGCCCTCTTCCTTCGAAAGGTCCTACAACCGTTGCCTTTCCAAGAATCACCGGCTTATTCTCAAACACCCAACTTTGATGTCCCTTTAACATGTCATGAACCTCCTCCACCTTGAAATATCCACGTCAGTATACCAACGATAAAAGCGGCAACGGTACCGAACACAATGACTGGACCAGCAATTTTAAACATTTGTCCACCTATACCTAGCACAATGCCTTCACTTCGGTGCTCGATTGCCGCGGAAGCCATGGAGTTTGCAAATCCAGTAACTGGGACGGCCGTACCCGCTCCTGACCATTGAGCCAATTTATCGTATACTCCAAAACTGGTCAAAATAACAGAGATTAGGATCATGACGGCAACCGTTGGGTCGGCAGCTGTCTTTTCCGTAAATCCAGCCCAATGAACAAACATTTCTTGAACCGCTTGTCCTATTAAGCACAGTATGCCACCCGCGATAAAAGCCCGAAGACAATTTTTGAGAACAGGTCTTGGCGGTTCATTTCGCTTGGCTAGTTCCTGATATTCTTGTTGTGTGGGGGTTAAATTTTTCTTCTTGTTATTTGCCATGAGCATGGCCTCCATCCTTTTTCAAATTAACGAGTAAGCGAAGGTCTAACGTCTTTAATGATTTGATCCAAGTTTTTTGAGCATTCCTCATACATTTGCTTTCCTTCTTGATTATCCGTCGACAAACTGAACATTTCTAGATCAGCTTGGCATTTCTTCAATGTTGCAAATAACGCCGCTTTATTCTGGGGTTTCGGAACAATAATCTGATCATCGAACAGATCAACAAATAATTGCCCATATGAATCAACCTGACCAAGGAAGACGTTCTCGATCGCAACCCCTATTTTCTCCAACTCTGTATTTAACCATCTTCGGTTCAAGCCAATGGTAGCTAAGGGTTCATCCATAATCTCTCCATCCATGATGACAGCTTGTGGTTCTTGCTCTGGCGCGACTTGTATACCCAGATGGCTTGAGGTTAGAGGTTGATTTTCTTTGGTTAACAGCACATTAACTTCACCACTGGACTCCATCAGAGCAAATTCCACATCTGCAACTCTAAATACATTTTTACTTCTTAGCTGTTCCATTAGTTCATCTGTCGTAAGTCGCTCTTTTTTCAGATTTTCCTCGAGTATCTTTCCGTCTTTAATGAGAATGGTGGATTTACCATCTAGGAGATTTCTCGCCTTTTTACTCTTTATTGTTGAGAATTCAATTATTAAGGAACATAACACCCATACGACTAACGATATGAGACCTAAATGCCAAGTACCATCCATTTCAATAGGAATCGTTGCTGCTAGGCTTCCGATCGTAATACCCGTTATGTACTCAAATAAGGACAGCTGGGATACTTGCCTTTTACCGAGAAGTTTGGTCAAAAAGAAAAGAACAACAATAGTTAAGATGGTACGTAGAGCAACAACTAACCAATCCTGCATATTGGTATACCTCTTTCCTGTTCGTTTTTTTTAAAGTGATTACACATAAGATGTCCTCTAACTTATTGTTTTAACCAGCGTCGGCTTTATTTCTTGTTCCACATTTGATGTATGGGTTTATCAAAAATAGGATAAGATATCTTTCGTTACTTCCTTATCAGACTCCAAATAATTAAGGAGGTGAAACAGATGACCGTTGCTTCTCAAGTAAAAACATGCCTAGCATCGTTGAAAGGTGCTCAAGCCAATCTTGAACAATTCGCTCTAGAAACACAGAATCAAGAAGCCAAAACAACATTTACAAATGCCGCAGAACAAGCTCAACAGATCGTTCAACAAGTAGAATCTCGTGTACAACAGTTAGAGAACGAAGAACCTCAATACAAAGGATTCTAAAATTTAAATTTATAAATAATCATCAAAAAACCACCGATCATCATAGCCACTTCAGGCTTAGATAATCGGTGGTTTTTTATGTTTTCGGATAGAGAAAATAGTTTCCTATCAAGCCTAAAAAGGGCAGAATTCTCATTTTTATGATAAACCCACACTAGAACATCGATTGATTAATATAGTGAGACTAGAAAGAGAGGTGATATTCCATGAGCAATAGACACCGGGAAGACCACAAAAGAACGATTGTTATTCGCATTAGACCAGGCAGAAAGGTTTTGGTTGTAGCAACTAGAAAGAGCCGTCGCCGTCACAGAAGAGACTTCTGTTAATCCCTTAAAATCGAACATTGTAAAACCAGGTCCGGTCAGCTAATCCATCTCCCCATTTTCTCTAGAAACCCACACCTGATAACAAAATGATTAATATATTGTACTAGAAAAGGAGGTGAAACTCCATGTGTGATAAATGTGATAAACACCGTAAGCACCGCAAACACTGTAAACACCGTAGACACCACAGACACGACAGACACGAAAGACACGAAAGACATGACAGACGCGTTGATGTTATCGTTCTTAGACCAGGCCAAAAGGTACTAGTTGAAGCAAAAAGACGTCGTCGTCATCACAGAGACTGTTAGTTCGTAGAACTTATATTCTTTGGAAGAAGGAGCATGTCTCCTTCTTCCCCCTATTATTGTTTAATAGGAGCATATTTTAATATATTTGCTAGTATCTATAAAGTTTAGAATCTCGCAACAACAAGTACATCTACATGCCGCCCTGCACGGAGTAGTCGTTTCACAACAGATCCTTTCCATAATACTTCAAATAGCGGAAGCTTGGACTGACCCACAATAATTTGGGTGGCCGTATGCTCATTGGCTTGAGTAATAAGCACCTTTGCAATGTCACTACGACATCTCGCGTGTTGTATGTTAAACTGACCACCCAACTGTTCTGTTAACTTTTTTAACGTCCCCATCCGTAACCTATCTTGTTCCGTACATCCTGATTTCTCAAGCTGAACATATGTCACATACCAGATTGCTTTGAGGCGATGCGCGATTCGGAATCCCCTTCGTATTAAACTTTCCGCATGAGCTGTTAATTCTACACATACATATATCACTTCTTGTCTCCGCCAAGGTCCTCTTAAAGAACTTGTTCGCTCCCAAGCTTCCAATCGTTCGTCTACATCGTCTGCAATTTCTCTTAGAGCCAGCTCACGCAATGCTATTAAATTACCTGTCTTAAAGAAGTGACCTAACGATTGTTCCACCTTATTGAGTGCATACACTTTCCCATCTCTTAATCTCTGTTGCAACGACTGAGGTGCTACATCTATTAATTGAACTTCATCAGCTAACCTTAAGATGTGATCAGGTACAGTTTCTCTAACACGGACGCCTGTTATTTGCGCAACGGCATCATTAAGACTTTCTAAATGTTGCACATTCATGGTCGTAATCACAGAGATACCTGCATTCAGAATTTCAATAACATCTTCATACCTCTTTTTATTCTTACTCCCAGGAACATTGGTATGTGCTAATTCATCAACCAAGATCACATCAGGTGCCTGCCTAATAATTTCTTTGGTATCCATCTCTTCTAGCCTTGCGCCACGATAATCTATGACTGCTCTCGGAATCGTTCCAAGTGCGCCTACCTGCGCTGCAGTTTCTTTTCGACCATGTGTTTCTAAAAGTCCGATCAACACATTCGTCCCTATACGTTGTAGATCATTTCCCTCTCGAAGCATCGTATAGGTTTTACCTACACCTGGTGCGGCTCCAATATATACCTTGAATTGTCCTCTTCTGATTCTTTCAATCTGCTTATCTACCTCTTCAGAGCTCAAGCGCCGATACATCGAGCTTGCTCTTGGACCTTCTACTTTTGTGGGTATAATACGTTCTCCCTCATGTTCTGCACGGTCAGCAATAACAAATACATCTATGTTCTGTATCTTTTTTAAGATGTCATGGATAATTGACCCTTGCCAGAATTCCTGCCAACGTGTTTGCTTCGAATGACCCAACACAATTCGTGTCGCTCGATGTTCCATAGCATATTTAACTAATACGTTAGGTAGCGACCGTCTAGAGCTAAAAGAAAGTTCCTCAAATTCACCATTTACCTTTTTAACTAATTTCACGAGTGAACGTTTAAATGTCTCCGCTTCTCTGCTCATTTTTTTGTGGGGATTCCTAAAGGTGATCACACACAGATCCCCATTTAGTCTTTTCGCAATTTGCTGACCACGCCGAACATAAATGGAACTGTTCCAATGATATTGTGCGGACACAAGAATTTTCTCGGTTACGCCTGTCGGACCGTAGTTCCCCATCTCCTCATTATGCTTCTCCAAGGAATCATTAACACCTTCAGCAACATGTCGTAGTGCCAATTCACGTAATATCGCTAAATTTCCTCTTTTAAAAACAGTATCTGTCTCTGCTCGGCTTAACTGCAGTTTCCCCGTGGCAATACGGCTCAATAACGTTTCTGGTGTCACATCAATAAGTCGAACTTCATCCGCTAACGCAAGCGTATTGGCAGGGACTGTTTCATCCACTTCAACACCCGTCATTCGACTAGCGACTTCCCTAACACCTTCTAGATCATATATGTTAACTGTGGTGATGACACTTATCCCACGGCTGAGCAAAAATTGAATATCTTCAAGCCTTGTGTGAAAGGGTGCACCCGGTCTATTTCGGTGAGCAATGGCATCTACAAGAACAACTTCTGGATTCCTCTCCAACAGCATATCTACATTCAAATCCTTCTGTTCCATCCCATTCTTAGTCCAATGAATACTGGGCACACGTTCCAAATCGGCAAGTTGTTCCACCGTTTCAGACCGCTGAGATGTGGTAACGGCACAGATCACGACATCGATTCCTTGCTCCTTAAGAAGTTGCCCTTCTCTGAGCATATGATATGTCTTTCCTGAACCACTTACAGCTCCGATGAGAATCTTTAATCGTCCTCGATGCAACTTGTAAATCGACATGAGTATTTCTTCAGGCGTTTTTCTTTTGAAAGTTTCCATCGTTCTTCCATCCTTTGCTAGACGTCAAGAATTAAAAAAGAAGCCAAAAACAAGCGGATTAAATCCGAAATGCCTTGGCTTTTTGTGAGTGAATGGATCGCATTTTTTTTATTTTATCATTTCTCCTAAAGCGAGGTTCAGCAGTAATACGTTGACTCTTGGATCCCCGAATACGCCTAAGTCACGTTCTTTGGTATGGTTGTTCACTAACTTCTGTAGTTCAGCCTGATCTAATCCCGTTAAATTGCTGATTCGTGGAATCTGGGCTGTAGCTGAGGCTGGTGAAATATCTGGATCTAATCCTGAACCAGAGTTCGTTACTAGATCAATGGGCAACTTCTCTAAAGGGACATCAGGATTAGCTGCTTCCCACGCAACCATGGATTCTTGGATCCGTTTCACCAAATCTGGGTTAGAGGGCGCATAGTTCATGGATCCAGAACCTGCTCCATTATTCTCAATACTTGAAACACGCCCTTGGAAGAATGCAGGATTAGTAAAGGTCTGTCCTATCAGCTCTGAACCTACGACCTTACCCTCCCCATCTTTCACCATACTTCCATTCGCTTGTTGTGGGAAAATGAACTGGGCTATCCCGGTACTAACCAATGGATATATTAAACCGCAAATCACAATCATCACGATACTGATGCGTGCGGCAACTCCTATCACTGAACTTTTATTGGATGACTCTACATTATTCATTGGTATTTCCTTCCTTTCCCTATTATAGTCTACGGCACATAACGCATGCCATCTTATTCCTTCGCACTTAAATCCACAAGTGTACAATTAGGTCAATCACTTTAATCCCGAGAAAGGGAGCAATAACCCCACCCACGCCATAGATAAGTAAATTCCGACTGAGTAACTTACTCGCACCCATAGGTTTGTATTTGACACCTTTCATGGCAAGCGGAATGAGCAGGGGAATAATCACAGCATTAAAGATGAGTGCTGAGAGTATTGCCGAGAGCGGTGACCCTAAACTCATCACGTTAAGCACATTCATCTCTGGAATAGCGACCATAAACATGGCTGGGATAATAGCAAAATATTTGGCTACGTCATTCGCAATACTAAAGGTCGTTAGTGCACCTCGTGTCATCAATAACTGTTTACCGATCGCAACTATCTCAATGATCTTGGAAGGATCGGAGTCCAAATCGACCATATTAGCTGCTTCCTTCGCAGCTGACGTTCCGCTATTCATGGCTAAGCCCACATCAGCTTGAGCGAGTGCCGGAGCATCATTGGTACCATCACCTGTCATGGCAACCAGTTTACCTTCGCTTTGTTCACGACGAATAACTTCAATCTTATCTTCTGGCGTACTTTCCGCAATGAAGCTATCAACGCCTGCTTCGCAAGCAATGGTCGCTGCAGTTAACGGATTATCGCCCGTACACATGATGGTCTTGATCCCCATCTGTCTCAACTGGTCAAACCGCTCTTTCATACCTGGTTTTACTGTATCTTTTAAATAAATCAATCCATAGATAACACCGTCGACTGCAACTGCAAGAGGCGTACCTCCATCAGAAGCAATCATATTCGCCTTATCCTCTAAATCTGCAGGAACAAGTCCCCCTTGGGATTGAACCCATTGTCTTACAGAGTCAACGGCTCCTTTACGTACATGGCGTCCATCTTTAAGATCGATACCGCTCATACGTGTCTGTGCTGTGAATTCAATGAATTCGCCACCTACTGCAAGCTGATCCTCTATGGAATAATCAAGTTTCCTCATAAGTTCAAGAACAGATCTTCCTTCAGGTGTCTCATCCTTCAAGGAACTTATGGCTGCCCAATAACCCAACTCTTTCTTAGTCATTTTACCTACAGGGATAAATTCACTTGCCATCCGATTACCGAATGTGATCGTTCCTGTCTTATCAAGAATCATCGTGTTGATATCACCCGAGGCCTCAACGGCTTTCCCGGACATCGCCAACACGTTGAATTGCGTCACACGGTCCATACCTGCAATACCAATAGCGGATAATAACCCACCAATGGTTGTTGGTATTAGACACACTAACAATGAGATCAGAACTGGAATCGGAAGATCAATATCGAAATATTTGGCTATAGGAGCCAAGGTAACCACTACGATTAGGAATATTAACGTCAAGCAAGTAAGTAATGTATTCAGTGCTATTTCATTAGGAGTCTTCTGTCTCTGTGCACCCTCTACGAGTGAGATCATCTTATCGATAAAAGACTCGCCCGGATCCGCCGTAATACGCACTGTGATCTCATCACTGACTACCCGAGTTCCACCAGTAACGGAGTTGAAATCTCCCCCAGCTTCTTTGATCACGGGAGCAGACTCACCGGTAATGGCCGATTCATCGACGGATGCCAATCCTTCAATGACTTCGCCATCTCCCGGAATCATCTCACCACTTGTGACAATGATGATATCACCTTTACGCAACTCCGTAGAATTAACTACTTTAATCTCGGATCCTACGCGTTTATTAGCTTTGATCTCCTGCTTACTTCTCTTCAAAGAGTCAGCTTGCGCCTTCCCCCGCCCTTCTGCTAATGATTCAGCAAAGTTAGCGAACAAGACCGTAAATAACAATATCAAGAACACCGTAATATTAAACCCCATCTGATCATTCGTTCCGAAATAGGTTGGGAATAGAATCATCATAAGTACTACAAACGTTCCCATCTCAACAACAAACATCACGGGGTTCTTCATCATAAATATCGGGTTCAATTTAATAAAGCTTTCTTTAACAGCATGTTTGGCTATTTCACCATCGAACATGCTCTTGCCTTTATCATTCATCGTTCAAGCACCTCATTCTAATGGAGTGTTAAAAATTCGGCCACAGGGCCTAAAACAATGACCGGAAGAAACGTTAACGCACCGATCAATAAGACAACACCGATCAATATTCCAATAAATAGCTTGTTATCTGTACGGAATGTACCGATTGTTTCAGCAACAGGTTTCTTAGTACTAAGCGAACCTGCCACCGCAAGCATCGCGATGATCGACATGTAACGACCAAAGAACATGACCAGTCCTGTTGAAACGTTCCAGAATACCGTATTATCTCCTAGTCCTTCGAAACCAGATCCGTTGTTGGCAGCGGATGAAGTGTATTCATATAAGGACTGGGTTAAACCATGGAATCCCGGATTACTTAATGAATCAAAACCCATCGATGTTATAAATGAGAGCGCCGTAGGCACTAAGATAATAAATGGATGTACCAGAATAACGAGTGCAATTAACTTCATTTCCCTGGCTTCAATCTTGCGTCCTAAGAACTCAGGCGTTCGTCCAACCATAAGTCCGCAAATAAAGACACCTAGTATGGCGTACATCAACATGTTAACCAGCCCGACACCTTTACCTCCAAAGACGACATTCAGCATCATTTCACCAAGTGCTGCCATTCCTCCAAGAGGTGTTAATGTATCATGCATATTGTTGACGGATCCCGTTGTCGCAGCCGTCGTGACAGTAGAGAAGAGTGTGGATTGTGCAATACCGAATCGAACCTCTTTTCCTTCCATACTTCCTTGAGAAGATTCAATACCTAACGTATTGATTACCGGGTTCCCAGCTTTCTCTGACGTATAACTAAGCGTAAGGAATATTAAGAATAGAATCATCATGCTTGAGAATATGACCCATCCTTGCTTCTTGTTTTTCGCAAATAGCCCAAACGTATAAGGTAGTGCAGCAGCAAGCATCCACATACTTAATATTTCAATAACATTGGTTAATGGACTTGGGTTCTCAAATGGATGTGCCGAGTTGGCCCCAAAGAATCCACCACCATTCGTTCCGAGATGTTTAATGGATTCCAATGAAGCGATAGGACCCATCGTTATCTGTTGTTCCACACCTTCAAACGTTGTTACTGCAGCCGTTGGATCGAACGTTTGGGGTACTTTTAAACCGACTAATACGATCGTAACGATAAATGCTAGAGGTAAGAAGATACGAATAATGGCTTTGGTGAAATCTTGAAAAAAGTTACCTAATCCTTCACCACGTCGAGTAATTCCGCGAATAAAGGCAATCGCAATCGATAAGCCTGACGCTGCCGAAGTAAACATCATCATCGTAACAAACGCCATTTGTGTTAAATACGTCACACCACTCTCGCCGCTATAATGCTGCAGATTGGTATTTGTCATAAAACTGATGATCGTATTAAAGGCGAGGGAAGCCTCCATATTCTCGTTCCCACTCGGATTCCCTGGTAGTGATCCTTGAAGACGTAGGAGTACGTAACTAATTACTAGTAATACCGCATTCGTCGCAATAAAACTTAGTACATACTTCTTCCAGTTCATACTATTACGATTTCTTAATCCGATCAGTTTGTAGATCACATTTTCCGTTGAACCAAAAATCTTATCCGTTCGGTTGGGTTCATTGGAGAATACATGAAACATATAGGTACCCAGTGGCTTCACCAGCAACAGTAGTACGACAATCACAATTCCTATTTGCAGTAAGTCCATACTTTATATCCTCCTTATAGGGATGAATTCTTAATTGGTATGTTAACTAGAATCTCTCTGGATTGATTAATGCATAGATCAGGTAAATGAAGATGACTAAGGTCAATGCAAGTATAACGATCATTGTTCCCCGCCCCCTCTATCTACCAACGTTCCGCACCAATGCGTGAACAATAACAATAATCCAAATCCAACTACTAACGTGATGATCATATAGACATCCGTCATTATGGGAATGCCCCTCTCATGTAGATTTTTTGATGATTCATCTTCATGCTATTTATCGAGTAGAAATCCAACGTCCCCATTCTTCGTATAGATGACATGGTTTGCACCCATTCCTCTGTAAACTCCACGTGGGCTAGAATATCGAGTGATAATGTAAATCTCATGTGTCGTCCATGGGCGACAGATCTGGAGATAGCGACAACTTAAGTTAAGACTACTTTCAAAAATATAGATTCTACCTACCGCTACCTGCGGGACAATCCACTTTCTAGTCATACTTGTATCAATACGAACCACATGTTTTGCACCCATTTTTAGATAATCCAGTTCTTCCGTACGGCTATTCGTCAGTACCGCAAATGACTTTTTACTATAAATTAATTGGTTTATAAATTTCCGCCCGTCCTCATTAGGAGCGATAACCAAGGTGACTCCATCTTCCATTAATCAGGTCCTCCTATACGTTTAAAGACAACAAAAAAGAAGCTCAGCGAAAAAGTAGCTTTCCCAGAGCTTCTTTAGGATTCCATGACAAAATAAAGTCATGAACCAGCCAGAAGGCGGTTTGCTGCCTCTCCCTGCACGCTTACGAAGTTAGCTGTCGGATTCGGGCGAGAGAGTCGCCCTATTCTCGGCATGTCGATACATAACCGAAAAATTCACCCCATGGAAATATCCGGCGTTTACGCAGCAGACATCTCCGATTGGTTCCCCCGTTTCTGAATTACACAGAATTCAGCGTTCAAGACAATGGATCAAATTACTTTTATATAACGGATTATCGTTTCCTACCACACTTGATTGACAATCCATCACATTTAAAAATCACAGAGTAACATACGTACCCTATGATCGGTAGTTGCGATCACAAGCTTCATCATTCCTCTCTCAGACTTAAGCTTACGAGGTTAGCTGTCGGATTCGAGCGGTGAGAGTCGCTCTACCTAGTAAAGACATGAAATGCCTTGACCAGGATTCACCCCTGTAGCATCTAATTTCGACTCTCACACCGAAAAAAGTTGACTACATTTGGTTCCCCCGCTTCCCACGATAGAGTGGAAATTCAGCGAAATTATGAATTGAAAATAATAACAATTTATATTTCGTTATGAATCATACACCCGCTCCAAATGAGTGTAAAGGTGACTTGAACCCCACCTAGAAGGAAATAAGAAGCATTTAGGTTGATGGTAACGGTTACAAAAATAACAATCAACTCCTTGCTCATTCATGCTCTCTATATCTCAATATTACGCAATTATTGTAATTACTTATTCTCAAAAACGAACAAAGCCATCCAAATGGATGACTTTGTCAATATATTTATATGTCTTTATTGATATATCCTTTAATGAATATCGATTTAAACGCCTAATTCACCGTAATTGAACCGACAGAGGACGTTAGTGACAACAGTGGACCGCCGCCATTGATGTCGCTTTTCCCTTTAGAAACTCCTGTGATGCTACCCACCTCAGTCTTCGTCTCCAGACTACATTGAAGGGATTCAGCCAGGTTCGCAACAATGGCACCTACTTCTGTCTTCACTTTGAGACTACTATCTTCTTTCATTTGATCAATACCCAGTTGAAGACTACCCGTTTCGGATACTATACTAGATTTCCCTTCAATGTGAGCTCCTTCGATACTTACTGAACCCACGTTATTATGAACATCATATACACCTCTCAGGTTACTTAAATTAATCTCACCAACTTCACTGAAGATGTCATAATTTTTAACCCGATCTGGTATCTCTATCACATAATCAATACTGAAGTTTGAGAATCCATACTCTTTCTTTGCCCACTTCCACATATTAAGCTTCTCATTCCCCTTAGGATGTGTAACGACCTCTAACTGATCTCCATTTACAACGACAGCAATTTCCGCGTGATCCATGATCTCTTGATATTTATCATCACGGGATGATTTGTCTAGAGACCAAATTGTAGCAGTCACGTTAATCTTATCACCAGAAGTTCCTTTCACCACAATGTTACCTACCTCATGGTCCACCTGAAGTGCCGATACTGAATTATCCACCTCTTGTGTGTATGAAATCTCTTGGTGAATGCCATTCCTCTTCAACTCATCACTCAAATCTAAGGCTGTATCTTGTACTTTATCCCTAATCCCTTCTACTGCTTCACCAATTCCGCTCTGAATCGTTTCGGTATTATTCGTACAGCCAGACAACAAACCTACGAATACGAATGCTGCAATCAGCATTGGCTTATAATGGATCCCCATATTAAATAATCGCTCCTTCATTTGATAGTCCTGCATTTCAGTCTCACGATGTTACGTTGTCATTATTATACAATATTAGGTAATTAATAACACCGGTCTGTGGACTAGTAAATTACTGGACTAGAGGCGGGGAAAGAGTGTTTAATATTAGTCAGAAAAGGGTTGTTCATTTATCCAATTGCTGTAGTCTCCAAACTCCTTATAGGGACATTATAAAAAGACATAAATAAAACGCGATCTCCGCACAACCGGAAAACCGCGCCCCGTAAGCCTTCTCAAAAATGCTGGTGAAGGGAATTGAACCCCCGGCCTACGCGTTACGAGTGCGTTGCTCTACCCCTGAGCTACACCAGCCTAAGAACCTAACTTGCCTTTACACAATGATTATTGTACTGCTAATTCACATTATATGCTCTGGTAGATAGATCCTACTTTAACTTATCCTGAACAGACTGTAATTTCTGTGCACTAGAAGAAAATTTATCACGACGATCATCCAATTTCACCGAAGTTGAGACCCGCTCTGCTCCCGCTAGGAATGGAGATTCATGTAATGTAGCTATAGCTTTCCATACTAATTCAAGAGGCCCCTCAATAATTGTACTCATGGATGTTAGTTCATACGTTATACCTTGCTGTTCCTTTAGAACCCGTTGCATATCCGCAACGTAAGCACTTAGGCTTGTCGTCTGCGTTCCAATCGGAATAATAGTAACTTCAGCTATTGCCATCTCATCATACCTCCAAAGCTATTTATAATTATTTATATGTTCTTATTCTAGCCAACTCGCAAATATTTAGCAAAATGAAGACACAAAAATTTCATATCACAAATCAAAACACTCCAAAGGTTAGTGGTAGCGGGCTTGGGAAAAGTTTCACACTTTTTTATAGATATTATTTCATAATCGACTGTTTACAAACACAATATATTGAGTTAGATTTATATAACAATACTAAATATAGTAAAAACAGGTGATCCGGTTGGTACATCACATACGGATCTTAAAAGGGAAGAATGGTGCAAATCCATCACGGTCCCGCCACTGTAACTCAAGAATTGACCTGCATATTGCAGACCAATAGACACGGCAATTGCCACTGTGAGCACAAACTTATGGGAAGGCGCTAGTGTCGCTTAAACGATTACCTCCTAAATGGACAAGGGTCGTTTACTTGAGAGAGTCAGGAGACCTGCCTGTTCGACATAATTCAACAAATCCTACGAGGACATAGGAATTGTTACTTTTCACTTCGGTTTTGTAACCAGGAGAATATAGTAGCATGTCCTGAGCAACCTCCTAGGAGTGCTTTTTTTGTCTGATGGATTGTCAGATGGAATACAACATGACGCGACAATCATGGCATTTCTTAACCGAAGGGTGGAATCAGTTCAATGGTACTTATGGAATCAAGAAATCGCACCTCTGAAGCAGAGGTAATGTTACGAGAGGTAGCAAGTCTTGGGCACGATATTTCAGAGAGTCTTAATGTAGAGATGCTACGTGAGAACGCCAACCTGAATGGAGAAAGCTTTTCAGGGAAAATAGGTAAATTCGGTAGCGAATATGCTAAATGGTACGCCAGATATTACATATTACCTGAACAACTCATGGCTGCTGTGGATCATAATGATCTATATGTGCACGACCTTGATCAATATGCGGTAGGAAGTACGAATTGTATCTTCATCCCATTCGACAAACTCCTAGCGCGAGGCTTTAGTACAGGAAGCGGCAGCGTCCGTTCCCCGAAGTCGATCTCAACCGCTATGGCCTTAGTTGCGATAATATTTCAATGTCAGCAGAATTCTCAATATGGTGGAGTTTCAGGGAGCAAATTGGATCATGATTTGGCTCCATATGTCGCCATGTCATTTGCGAAGCATTTTAATAAAGGGGTACAATACTTCAATGAGAATCATTCCATAGAAGAACAAGACATCACTATAGATAATATAACGTTATCCGTTTCTCACCCCCATTCTTACGCTTTTGCCATGCAAGAGACGAAGACAGAATGCCTCCAAGCTGCTGAGAGTTTAATTCATAATCTAAATACGATGTCTAGTCGTGCTGGTGGGCAGATTCCATTCACTAGTATCAATTATGGCACCTGCACCTCCCCTGAGGGACACATGATTATTGACAGCTTACTCAGCGCAACAATGAACGGACTCGGTAATGGAGAAACACCTGTATTCCCTATTCAAATTTTCAAATGTAAACGGGGTATTAATCAATCGCTAGAAGATCCAAACTATCATCTTTTCTTAAAGGCAATCGAATGTTCAACGAAACGTTTGTATCCTAATTTCGCTAACATTGATGCTCCTTTCAACTTGCAGTATTATGATCCGACTGATCCTAACACCGAATTTGCTACAATGGGTTGTCGCACTCGCGTTCTTGCAGATCGACATGGGCGTAATCACTTGGCAGGTAAGGGCAATCTTTCCTTTAATACGATTAATCTTGTTAAATTAGGCATTCAACACGGTATGGTCAATGGCCGCACAACACCTAATGAAGAAGGGTTCTATCAAGATTTATATCATTTCTTAAATATTGCTCTTGATGGTCTTCTACACCGCTACAAGATTCAATCTCGACAACCTGCCAAAGCCTCCGACTTCATGATGCGTGAAGGAGTCTGGGAAGGTGGAGAACAGCTTAATCCTGACGATACCGTGGAAAATTGCTTGAAACATGGTAGCTTGTCCATAGGATTCATTGGTCTGGCCGAATGTATGAAATCTATGTATGGTAAACATCATGCTGAGAGCGATGAAGTGTATGCTAAGGCGTTAGCTCTGATCTCTTCGATGCGTCGTTATTGTGATGATAAGAGTGAGGAATATGACCTTAACATCACTTTGATGGCCACTCCAGCTGAAGGATTGTCAGGTAAATTCACTAAAAAGGATCGAGAAGTATTTGGTTCCATTCCGGGTGTAACGGATCGTGAATATTATACGAATTCTTTTCATGTTCCGGTGTATTATAAGCTACCGGCTGCACGTAAAATTTCACTTGAAGCTCCTTTTCATGAATTATGCAATGCAGGTGCCATCTCTTATGTTGAATTAGATGGAAATGTACGCAGCAACCCGAGTGCTTTTCTCAAAATAGTGCAATATGCATTACAACAGAATATCAGCTACTTCAGTATTAATCATCCAATTGATCGTTGCGGATCATGCCACTATGAAGGCATCATCGGAGATACTTGTCCGCAATGTGGAACTCATGAATCAGACATCCCTATGTATCGCTTACGCCGGGTAACCGGCTACCTAACGGGTGACTATCAGACTCGTTTTAACGCAGCTAAGCAAGCCGAAGTACAAGATCGGGTCAAACACCAATGAATATTTGTGGCTACTATCCTGAGTCCATTAATGAAGGTGATGGCCTACGCACCGTCATCTTTCTAAGTGGGTGTCGTCATCGATGTGCAGGTTGCTTCAATCCGGAAACGTGGAATTTCAACTACGGAGAACCTTTTACGGAACAACGTCAACAAGAGATCATTACTGAAATGGTTAATAATCCGTTACTTGAAGGCATGACATTAGCTGGAGGAGATCCTTTCTTCTCTGCTGATGAGGCTGCTCATTTTATCGATAAAGTTCGGGAGTCTCTTCCTAACTTCTCTGTGTGGATCTATACAGGCTATATATATGAGGATCTTATAGCACAACCTGAATCAGCAGAATACCGTCTACTTCGGAAATGCCAAGTCGTCATCGATGGTCCTTATATAGAATCTTTAAAAAATATCACTCTCCCCTATCGTGGAAGTTCAAATCAGCGTATTATAGATATTCAGGCAAATTTGAGCCACGAAGATGCTATGCAGTTGTAATTTTAAATATTCAAAATTGAAAAACATATATTGAAAGGAAGACCCCTACCTATGCCACAATCCGTCGTTAAACCAAATAATCGCCAACTTGCCTTTGATGAGCAACGTCTCTCCGTCTATGCAGATCGCCTGCTAGAAGGATTGGACATGCTTAATAAGGAACAATTAATCCGAGGGGTACTATCTAAGCTACGCCGTGATGAAGTGACAGGAGAAGACATTAGCAATGCTTTTACGATGTCATCCTTAGAGCTTGTCACCAAAGAAGAACCGAATTGGAAGTTTGCTGCGGCTCGTTCCCTACTTACTTCTTTATATAAAAAAGCTGCACATCATCGTCGCTATAAATCATATGCAGATGAGCCATACGGCGCACTTTACCCGTTGATCACAGATTTAGTACAAAAAGGCATATACCGCGAAGAATTGCTTGAATACTATACAAAAGAACAGATCGAAGAACTTGCTGAACTTATTGACTACAAGCGCGATCTTCTATTCGATTATATTGGACTCTTAACATTAACAGAACGTTACCTTACAACAGACTTTGATGGACATGTGATGGAACTTCCGCAGGAAAGATACATGATCATTGCGATGTTCCTTATGCACAAAGAGCCTGCTGAGAGACGTATGGAGCTTGTCAAAGAATCTTATTGGGCTATGAGCAATCTCTATATGACTGCTGCCACACCAACCATGTCGAATGCAGGTAAAAAAGTAGCTGGACAACTATCCAGTTGTTTCATTGATACGGTAGATGACTCTTTAGAGGGAATCTTCGATTCTAACACAGATACAGCTCGTCTTAGCAAAATGGGCGGTGGGATCGGTGTCTACCTTGGTAAAGTTAGAGCACGTGGTTCAGATATTCGCGGACATAAGAACACAAGTTCAGGAATTATTCCTTGGATACGCCAATTAAACAATACGGCTGTTAGTGTAGATCAGTTAGGTACACGTAAAGGTGCAATCGCCGTCTATATCGATGTGTTCCATAAAGATATCCTGGCATTCCTTGACCTCAAATTAAATAACGGGGACGAGCGTATGAGAGCGCACGATGTATTCCACGGTATTTGTATTCCTGACTTGTTCATGAGTGCTGTAGAGAATCGCGGAATGTGGAACCTATTCTGTCCTCATGAAGTTAAGAAAGTGATGGGTTGGACAGACAACAACGGTCGCCCTCTTGGCCTTGAAGATTTCTATGATGAAAGTCTTGGACAAGGTTCGTTCAGTGATAAATATGAAGAAGCTGTGAATCATCCTTTATTGTCTCGTATTACCGTCCCTGCCATCGATATTATGAAACGTGTCATGAAATCGCAGCTTGAGACTGGTACGCCATATATGTTCTACCGTGATACCGTTAACCGGGCTAACCCCAATCGTGCACATGGTATGGTCTATTCCTCCAACCTATGTACAGAAATTATGCAGAATCAATCCGCTACGGTTGTGGAAAAGGAGGAATTGGTTACGAAAGACGGCCAGACTCGGATTATTATCTCCAAAATCCCTGGTGATTTCGTCGTTTGTAATCTGAACTCCATTCACTTGGCACGTGCTGTTCCAGCTGGTGTATTGGATCGACTCGTTCCTATTCAAGTACGTATGCTTGATAATGTCATCGACATCAATAATATTGAAGTCCTTCAAGCGCAATATACAAACAGTCAATATCGCGCCATTGGTCTAGGAACTTTCGGGCTTCATCATTTACTTGCACTCGAAGGTATTCGTTGGGAATCCGATGAAGCTGTCACTTATAACGATAATCTTTATGAGAAAATCAACTATTTACTTGTTCGTTCCAGCATGGAATTGTCTAAAGAAAAGGGTCATTATCCGAAATTCAAAGGTTCTGATTGGGAAAGTGGTCACTATTTCACACAACGTGGTTACACAGACGGACAACATGAAGGTCAGTTCGTAACGACTTCCCAATGGCAAGATCTACAACAAGAAGTACAACAGAATGGTGTACGTAATGCCTGGATGTTCGCGATTGCACCGAATGGTTCTACTTCTATTATTGCCGGCTCTACAGCCAGCATTGATCCATTGTATGAGTTGCTATCTTATGAAGAGAAAACAACGTACAAGATTGCTAATCCTGCACCAGACCTATCTGATAAGACGATGTGGTACTACAAAACAGCATTTAATATAGACCAACATTGGTCCATCAACATGGCTTCTGCACGCCAGCGTCATGTCGATCAAGGACAAAGCTTCAATCTATATGTTCGTCCAGATATTAAGGCAACGGACTTCCTATCCTTGCATATTCATGCTTGGAAAGCAGGAATGAAATCAACTTATTATGTAAGAAGCCGGGCGTTGACGATTGATGATTGTGAGAGTTGCTCATCGTAAGGGATTGGCTCCCTTGACCAACCCCTTTCGATCCCTCCCAAACCCTCCCTTGCCAAGGGAGGGCCCCAAGGGCTCTGCCCTCTGGACACCTGAAAATTTTTGGTGGAACGAGAGAATTAGGAGCATTGTGTGAGGATCGTTTCGTGGTAGGAGCGTTTGGTCCCCCTGTTCGCTTCGCGAATGCGTTAGCGGGGACCCGCTCTAATGCGAGAAGAGAGTGAGTAGCTCTCGGCATCCTCGAGCTACAGGTCCTGTTTGCTCCGCAAATGCGGGAAGTGATTAAACCCCTCCTGTTTGCTCCGCAAATGCGGGAAATCACACAGATAAGAGCGAGCCTATAGCGTTAACACTTAGCTCCATCCCTCCTGTTTGCTTCGCAAATGCGGAAAGGGGTCAACCCAGAAATATTTATGAAGGAGTATATAGATATGAAATTGCAACAAATTTTCAATACGGAAGCACCCAATCAATCTACACGGATTATCGAAGGTGAATGTTCAGGTATTCTGAACTGGAACGATATCCGTATGCCTCATATGTATAAACTTTATAAGGTACTATTATTGAATCACTGGATTGCAGATGAAATTCCGATGTCCAAGGATGCACAGCAATTCGCAAGATTGGATCCTGAAGAGCAACGCGTCTTCAAGATTAATATTTCACTACTTGCTGTGTTAGATTCTATGCAGACGATGTTTGTAGGAGATGTGAAACGTTATTTCACGGACTCATCTTTAGAAGCCATTTCGGCTATTATTGGTCAACAAGAAGTTGTCCATAATCAATCGTATTCCTATGTCCTTTCATCCATTGTGTCGGATCAAGAGCAGAAAGAAATTTTTGAATATTGGAAACATGATCCGGTTCTTCTTGAACGCAATCGTTTCATTTCAGATATTTATCAAAGCTTCCGCAATGAACAGACGCCACAGACATTTTTCCATGCTATGGTAGCGGATTTGATTCTTGAAGGTATTTTCTTTTACAGTACATTTGCCTTCTTCTACAACTTGGCACGTGATCAGAAAATGATGGGTACAAGCCAGATGATCTCCTATATTCAACGCGATGAGAATCAACACTGCTATTTCTTCGCAGAGGTGTTCAAACAGCTGCTCGTTGATTTCCCAGAGCTCAACACCAAAGAAAACATGGACTACGTCTACAAGACTATTGATGAAGCTGTTCAATTAGAGACCAATTGGGCACATTACACACTCGTTAACGTAGCTGGTATCGATCTAAATGAGCTTGAGGATTATATCAAATATACAGCGAACAAACGTCTTACATTAATGGGAATGGACAAAGCTTATCAAGGTGTGGATGTAAACTGTATGCCTTGGATTAAGCCTTTCTCAGACGATGCTTTGAATTCAACGAAGACGGATTTCTTCGAAGCGAAGTCCCGTAACTACGGTAAGGTCGGAGACGATAACGGGTTTGATGATTTGTAATTCTTAATTTCATGGGTAACGTTAAAAAAGGGAGGTAGCCTGTTCTTATAGGCTACCTCCCTTTTAGTTTTTATGATGCTTCAACGGCCTGGATACCTCCGTTTGCCATTCCTATAAAAATGGATAATCCCAATCCAATAGCTAAGTAAGTTCTCTTTTTCATCATCCCACTCCTTTATTCATATTCCCCTTCTTCATTAACTCCCAGCGCGGAGTCGCGTAACATGATGGCGGCCAAACACATGTAGGAACCACCATTCATGGTTCTCATATATCTCCTGTCATTCTTCGCCCAAAAACCCTTTATCATTATCCTTGAGTACTTTCCATACATCATTCTCTTTAACCACTGTCATGTTTCCTGTCTTGGTTACAACACTTGTTCCTCTAGAGGAAGTCAGTTCTGAAGGACTTAGTTCGATATCTATACTGTATCTAAAAGAAAAAGTGTCCTTTTCCATGTTTGCTTGGTTCATATTTTCAAAATCAATTTTATTTATCTTCATATTCACCTTATTCTTAACTGCGTATATTGTGGCTATGGCGTTTTGCCTATTTACTGCGAATGCTTCATAACCTTTTTCTGTTAAGAATGGCTTATACTCTTCTTGTTCCTTCAGTATATCTTGAATCTCCTGCTCGACCGTAGTATTTTCCTTTTCAATAGCAGGAACCTGAATCACGTTTAGCGTTGAAATATAAGACTATTTATAAGCAGAAACACTTATAAATTCTTATATTTTAAAAAAAGACGGAGCAGAACTGTTACCAGTCCCAACTCCGCCTCATTCTAACAGCACGGGCAGCAATTATTTTTTACAACTTGTATTCGTTCTCTGTATGTTTATACTCGCTTCTTAAACTTGTTTCCTTTACCAATTCCTCTAACGCATCGTGCAGACGTGAGCGTAATTCTTCAGCGATGTCCATACCCCCATCTTCTGTACGTACCACTTGGGAATCTACCGTGTAGACCCCACCAAGAATGTGACGGCCGCCAAGCGCGGAGAGTACAGGCTTTAAGGAATAATCAATGGCAAGTAAGTGTGCAAGACTCCCACCGATAAACAAAGGTAACATAATCTTACCTGCTAGACCCTTTTCAGGAATAAGGTCCAAGAATGTCTTAAGGACGCCCGTAAAAGATGCCTTATACACTGGACTTGCAATAATAACCGCATCTGCTTCGGCTACGAGCCCATTCGCTTTGACGATATATTCACTTTCAAACTTTGTATGAATAAGATCCTCTGGCGGAAGCTTAGCCACATCAATACGACTTACCTCGAATCCTGATGTTTCGAGAATTTTCTCTACATATTCAATGATTGCCGTAAGTCTTGAAGTCAGACTTGGATTTCCATTTATGATAACAATTTTAGCCATGATTTCATTCTCCTTTTCCATATAGATATCATGCTCTATTTATAATATTTATAACGATTTAAACCTAAAGATATTCCAATTCCGATATAATCACTATGCTTAAATGATCGTACCAATCCATGTACCTATTGTCAATTATTCGAGGGTAAAGGCCCTCTACCTTAAGTTCTCCATCTCAGAGTGCACTTTTTGGATGCCTAGCCGTGGACCTATATATCTATAAATAAAGTACTGAACTACGAACAACAATGAATAGTACAACAGGGTTACAACCAATACAATGAATACCATCAATCCACACAATACGACCGAAAAAGCATATAGATTGATTTAAAAGTGACCCCACGGCGCGAAGTGTTGAATAAGAACAGCGTTATACTATATATGATTAACCTCTTCCAAGAAATAATCGGTAAACCAAACATCACATTCTCTAGTGCCAGATATAGCATCCTATGAAGAGACAATACATGCCAATCTTGATACCTGCTCCGTACCTATACCATTCGATCATAAAAGGAGTGAGCAAGACCAACAACCCACCTATGAATAATATGTTTTCTATGACTTGCGAAATACCAACCTGTACATAATCCACCGACGTGGATATGAATTTATAAATGACTCCTTTAACACTGTAACGGGTGCTCAATATGAGATTCCCCTCTTTAAACCCGATGGAGCACCATGCGCAAAAATGTTGATATACGAGGCCTTCTCGAGCCAATGAAGATCTATGCCTGCCCTTTCGCCTTGAGTAATTCGAATCCAATCTCCTTCCTTCTCGGTATTCGTGTCTACCCAATTGGAATCACTATAACGATATAAAAGTTTGTTAACCTGCAGATCATCATAATAAAAGGATCTATTCAGTAGCAAATTGACTTCACCTGGTGTGGAAGCCATCAGAACACCTATCCCACGTACCTGGTCAAATCTATGGAACATCGCAGCATACTTCTCCCCACTAAATTGCTTCGGAGTGACGAACCATGCCAAATAGGTCTTATGATTTGGAATCTCTCCTAAATCAAAAATGAGCCTTCCTTTGCGAGTACCGCCATATACAGTACTTCGTTACGATACTCCTTACTCTCCACATACACGTATAAGTCAGGAGAAGGTAGCAATTCATTATATAAATCTCGTATTTCTTGTTCGGTTACATATCTCTTTACATATTTCTGTCCAACGACATTCACATTACCAATGATTAATACATCCTCATATGGATGTTCCTTCGGAAGATCCGGATACATATATATATCATAATGTTTCATCAAAGCGATATGTTCGGTAATCAGTCTCAACTCTTCCGAATCAGTAGCGATCACAATAGCCCCAACGCTAGGTCGCTTATCAGCTGAATTCAGTGATTGGTTATGGTTATTATTATTGTTTATGTAGAGGTCTTCAAATTGTTGTATCTGCTCTGCGCCAAGTTGAGTGACGAAATCCTGCTCATCCGCAGTCACAATGGCAGAAGCTTGCACATAACTAGGTGCGAAAAAAATAATTACAGATAATAGGCCGAATAATAACACTTTTTTCATAAGTGCTCCTTTTTAAAACACTAATTTATTACATTTAATCTTATATGTACCGGGTTATATCGTAAGTGATTTCTTTCTCTTTGAACGCTCTTTGAACTGGTTGTTGAATTTATGTTTTGTATAAGCTATACTGAACGACAACGAATTGAACAGTGATATTACGCCTATGATCAGAATCCAACTGGGAGGCGTTTGCGACCGGAGAAGGTGTTCCCTCTCCCTAAGTTAACCGGCATCCGACCGTTATAACGGAACCAAGAGGATTCAAGACTGTATAAACAGCTTGAATCAAGTTGGGTGGCACCGCGAGCAGACGCTCCTCGTCCCAAAGGATGAGGGCGTTTTTTGTATTTTTTTAGACAAAGGAGCTCGTGAGATATGTTAGATATTCAATTTATTCGTAACCATCCAGACTTGGTACAAAGAACTGCCGAACAGAAAAAGATAACACTCTCGGTAACGGATTTACTCTACTGGGATCAGCAAAGACGCGACCTTTTGAAACAGATAGAGGATTTAAGAGCCGAGCGTAATCGCATGACAACTACCATCGCTACAATCATTCATGAAGGAAATCCCGCAGATTCAGAACCTCTTAAAGCACAAGTCAAACAGATTAATCAACAACTAACGATTCAGGAATCGGCTTTAACGCAAGCAAATGATCAATATGAACAAAGGATGATATTGGCCCCTAACATTGTATCTCCTGACACCCCTGTAGGAAGAGATGATGATGACAATGTCGAGATTAGACGAGTTGGGACTCCCCCAGTGTTCGCCTTTGAGACGTTAGATCATGTGCAACTAGGTGAACTCCATGATCTTATTGATATTCCCCGTGGCGTCAAGGCTGCCGGAAGTCGAAACTATTTTCTCAAGGGATCTGGTCTATATTTACATCTAGCGGTTCAACGCTTAGCACTGGATTTACTTACTAGCTATGGATTTACCGCCATGGATGTTCCGGTTATGGTCCGTCCGGAAGCACTCACAAGAACGGGATTTTTCCCAACGGGAGCCGATCAGACTTTTGAAATAACGGGTGAAGATAAATGGTTAGTTGGTACATCAGAGGTATCGTTAGTATCGTATTACAGCGATGAAATCATTGACGTATCCGAACCCATTAAATTAGCTGGCATGTCTGCCTGTTTCCGTAAAGAAATTGGATCGGCTGGACGGGATGTGCGAGGTCTATACCGAGTTCATCAGTTCGCCAAAGTCGAACAAGTGGTTCTTTGTAAGAATAATGCGGAGGTATCAGAGGCAATACTGCAGGAAATTACAGGACATGCAGAGGAGATCCTTCAACTATTAGAGCTTCCCTATCGTCTGATGTCGGTATGTACAGGAGATATGTCTCAAAAAACGTACAAACAATATGATATCGAGACATGGATGCCTAGCCGACAGGCATATGGTGAGACACATTCGTCTTCTAATGTCCTAGATTTCCAAGCTCGACGTTCTAATATTAGATACCGAGATGCTGAGGGTAAGCTTCAATTCTGCCATACGCTAAACAATACGGCCGTTGCCTCACCACGTATTCTAATTCCTTTGCTTGAGAATCATCAACAAGAGGATGGATCTATCTATATTCCCAAGGCACTACGCCCTTATATGGGAGGAATGGAACGATTAATCTCACCACAGGGTAATACATTCGAATAAAGCTACCCCTATTAATTTCACGGAAGGTATCTCTAGCCATTTCTTAGGTCTAGGAGACTTTAACATTCATTAATATGATTAACCATCCATATATTCATAAATAATAATGATCGAACCAAAAAGGCTATCTACCACGTCATTCATGGTAAATAGCCTTTCTCCGTATTTCCCCTTTTTATATAAATATTGTTCCAAAATGATCCCACTAGCTTAACATTTCGTGAGCATTCAAATTTAGCAATCTATGATGATGAATGGTACAGATTAATGCTGCCACCATTTTTTTGCTTTAGTTGTTTCGTTAGACACTTCGGAATCTTCTCTGGATCCTAAAAGTTCTGGTGTGTGAAGATTGTTACGTTCATATCCAAATTCAATTCTATGATATTCATCCAATCCTTGACCTTCATTTCTTAAATACTGAACCCGTGTTACCACATGTTGCATTTCAATAAATCCTTCATACATATCCTTCAACCTCCTGAATGGTTGCAAGCCTCGCCCTGCCGTTATGAATCCATCCTCAGTCACTGAAGGAATACAGCAAGGTCTTGCTTGCTATACAATTTTGTTTACGCTTTCATGATAACACAGATACACGCCATTGTTAACTATGTAAGCGCTTAATATGTGTCTAAAAGGTTACTCTTCTATGCTCTAAACATGGCTTGTATCTGGGCATACGCCTAGAACCTTAAGATGGGCAGATGACTATACTATTGGGAAGGAATTGATACTTATATTATTGTACGTATGTAGAGAGGATGACATGATGCAAACCAAAAATTACACACCTATGATGTGGCGCATACGCATTGGGTTTTACGTGATCAATAAGCTTGCTTGTGGAGCGATTGCCTTTCTATTATTGAATCTTATAGCGACCGTAACGGATGATTACATCACAACTCGGATCATTTCAATCTCTCTTGAACAATGGATCTATAGCATAATTATGATAGCATCCGTTACTTGGGATGCCGTATATGCTCTAATTCCTCCACTCAACAGAACGAAATCCCTTTTTTTGTTGTCTATTTGGGGATATGTTATAGGTTCCTTCTCCACCGTGTATGGAAGCGGAAGCTTATGGTTCAGTGGTGTACTAGGAATAGGAATCCTTCTCTTGTTCTACTATGGTAGAACGATATTGCGGGAGCGCTATTTCACCTCAGTCATGTTAGCGTGGCTACTCCCTATCGTATGTTTATGGCTATTTGTGTAATGAGAACCACAGATGTATTGAACCCTTAGAAAAGATATTTGAGATAATATTTGAGATGTAAACCCCTATCATAATGCTTCAATCAGATCACTTGCGATCAGAGAAGCTTGATTCCCTCGTTGACTTGATACGATCTCACCTGCAAGTCCATGCAAATATACCCCAAATGCGGCTGCCTGTGGACCATTAAATCCTTGTGCGAGTAATCCGGCTATAATACCTGTAAGTACGTCTCCAGCTCCACCTGTTGCCATACCGGCATGTCCTGTTGTATTGATGTAGGCATTGCCATCAGGTGTAGCAATGACGGTTCTCGCCCCTTTAAGGACGAGCGTAACGCCATGCAATACCGCATAGTTCACGGCAACCTCGATTCGATCATTCTGTATCTCTTTCGTAGATTTGCCCACTAAGCGGGCCATTTCTCCGGGATGAGGTGTGAGTACCGTACTCGTACTTCGAGGCTTCCAGAATGGGACATCCGTAGCTGCTGCAAGCATATTTAGTGCATCTGCGTCCACCACCATAGGACAAGTCGCCTCTTCCCATAGTGTGCGTAGCCAATTGAAGTCCCCATTGAAACGACCCAGCCCAGGACCTACAGCCAATACATCACGACTACTTGCAAGCTTCAGCACGTTTCTAGCTGATGCTTCATCCCACTCAGTTGATGCGGCTTCAGCCAGCATCACTTCTGGGGCGGCGCCCACCATATGCGGGAGCACGCTCCCGGGTAGCGCCCAAGTGACCAACGCGCCGCCAGACCGAAGGACGGCGCGAGCGGACAGCAAGCCTGCTCCGCTCATCGGCAGGCTGCCTGCGGCAAGAAGCACATGCCCAAATGTGCCCTTATGGGCATCGGGCGTGCGTCTCCGCGTGATGTCCACTTGCAGGACATCACGCAGAACTTCCTTCGTTAATAAGTAGGTAGCAATCCCTTGCTTCCTACATAAATCCGAAGGAATACCAATCGAGCGGACAGCGATGTCCCCGGCTGCCTCAGCACCGGGATACTGCACAAGTCCGCGCTTTAGAAAAGCAAGACAAACCGTTCTAACCACTCTCATACACGGATCATAGAGTTCGCCCGTATTGACGTTCAATCCACTTGGAATATCTGCCGCTACAATGTCTTTTCCACTCTGATTAGCCGCATGAATCAACTCCGCGTAATGCGCACGGGGCGCACCTTTTGAACCTGTACCTAGCAATGCATCTACGATGCCCGTGCAATCGCTGAAATCGACCTCATCTACTCCGAAGATACGGGAAGATAGCCCCATTGCAGTTGCCGCATCGCGTTGTATAGCTGCTTCTGCTTGTAACCGATCAGGATGATCTGCATAGATTAGGGTGACCTTGAATCCAGATTCATGAAGATGACGGGCCGCTACCAATCCATCACCACCGTTGTTCCCTTTGCCAATGATAATGAACCAATGCTCCCTCTTCGCATTTTCTAGATAGAGTGACTCATCAGCCGAAATCATATGATTATTGGAAGTCAGTGTAGGTGCCTGTTGATGATGCCCTTGATATCCATGATCCTGCTGATGTCGATGACGACACCAAGCGATAACTTCCTCCGCAATGGCTCTACCTGCATTCTCCATTAGCGCAACAGCAGGAATGCCAACCGAACATATCGTATCGTGATCTAGCTCTCTCATCTGTTCTGATGTGACTACATACATCAAGCATCTCTCCTTTACCTACACAAGGTATTAAAGCTAGTATGCCACCGTGAATCGAGCGCGTACGAAGTATGGATCTTCCACTTCATCAATAATCGCAGCAGCATAGTCCTCTGCTGAAATAGCACTTCTGTCACTCTCATCTAGAATAAGCTTGTCCGTTCCAATACGGAAATGACCCGAACGTCGTCCAAAAATGACTTCCGCTGGTGGACTACAATATGTCCACTCCAAGTCAGATTGACTAATGATCTCATACGCTTTGGCATGGGCTACAGCAACTGGTTTATTCTCTAGAGGATATTCATCCGTATCCATCCATAGGACTCCTGGTGCCGCTTCAAGACTTCCAGCGTCACCCACCACCATAAGACGAGATACGCCTGAACGACGCGCGCCCTCAACGAGTGAATGAGCTACAGTCAGTAATTCCTCTTCTGCTCCAAGGGATGCACCTACTGCGCTGATGATGAGTTGATGCCCTTCACAAATGGAAGCTACATCGTCTACGTTCATGACATTGGCTTCCACCACATTCAGATTCTCATATTGCTCTTGCATACGGGTCAGATCACGCACCACAGCAGTGACTTGATACCCTCGATCTAAAGCCTCTTTCATAATAAGTTGTCCTATCCTTCCATTTGCACCGAACAATACCATTTTAACATCCAACATTTCTATTCCTTCTTTCTATATATTCAGGCTTACAAGCCATAAGTTATGTTAATTCGTCCTGTTATCTTACCACCTTGAGCTCATCGTTACACCCCTAATATGCATATCTGTTCCTAAAAAGTAAAGACTGGGTTATATATATATAATTATACGTCAATCATATAATTACATTAGGGAGGTAATATCAACGGAATGATTATATAAGCTGATTAGCTTAGAATCCCCTATTCAATAAAGAATGAAACGGTTGGTTCCATTAAATGCAAACTATATCTAAGCTTTTAAAATGGATCACGTTTGCACTGAAGCCTTCTTCGCTAATCCACTTATAGTGGGACGTACATTCTCCCTCACGGCTAGTCACCGCTAGATCTTGCTCTGATCTTGCATGTCATTGCTATTGTCTTCCTCTTGAGAGATCGAGCCTCTACCGTAGGAAATGGGTTGGGAGTTGTCCCATGCCTTCATCTCCTTGATATATTAATGTCCTTGTGCAATAGTGAAAGTAGAATAATGAAGGGGGGATCAAGGTTGCTCCTTACCGTGACTGATTTCATCAACACGCTCTCTACAATAGAAAGATTTATCATGGCTGGTCTAGCGGTTGTATTGTTTATATGGATGTACATACGCACAGCTCTGCAACTCCAAAGTACCGGCAAGGAACAATTAAAACGTCTACAGCATTCTTTAAGACTATATAGTCGTGTAACGGCTCCCCTTGGTGAAATGATGGAACATGAGGGCCATAGCCCAGAGGAAGTAAGTCAACTTATTACGCTTCTGGAGGAATGCAAGGCCGCACCCCTACTAACAAGAGGTCTTCATGAACAGATTGATGCTTATATAAGAGAACGAGATCAATCTCGTTTGTCGATACTCTATAAGTCTTGGGTATATGAGGTTAATCAAAGGATTGGGGAGCAAAGCACCCTTTTGCGCAAATGGGATCGCCCTAACTGGGGGGTTAGCTTCTGGGTATTATTGAAACCAGCTCTACCCTTTATGGCCGTCGTTGCAATTCTTGTATGGAGTTTACAGCTATATCAGACTCTTATAGAACTACCAAGCTTCGCTTCTTCTCCGTGGGGGATTGTGAATGCATGGGCTCGCTTTATCTCTTGTATGTTCGCAACGGGTTCACTTTACCTCGTCTTTATGTACACTCACCGATTTCTACATCATCTTATTCATACAACTCTGTATGTATTGATCTCGGCTGTCGCCGTATTCCATGGGTTAGGATTAAATGTGGCACTTTATATTATCGGTGTTCAGGTACTTCTTTATATAGCGGGATTCAGCCTCACTACAAAACGCACACGTCGTGAACGCCCTTATGCAGGTCGTGATCTTATGCCCGATAAATCCTCGTTGATAGAAGAAGAGACGTTATTCTATCCTTCGTCCACTCAGGAACCAGAATTATCAAAATTACCAACACGTTCCAGACGAAAGCACAATAAATAATGATGTCTAGAAGACACATTGATTCTCTAATCGAAATAGCCCCGCTGCCGTACGAACGCTTCTATCATGAAGGAAACGTTCGTTCTAAACAGCGGGGCTATTCTTTTTAACTCATCGTCTAATGAGAACTTGATTCTCTAAAATGTCGTGTGCCTGAGCGAGGAGCAGAACTGGCCTTGGCGACTCCTGAGGGCTTATTCTCAAATCGCTTCCGCTCTGTTCGTTCCATCTGAACGATCTGTCCTTCGTGTACCACGATTTGAAGTGAGCCAAATTCCATATTATTCAAGAGCTCTGCAATTCGCCCCAACCATACTTCATCCACTTGAAGTGGTTTTGCCACAGTATCGCCTCCTTCGCCAGGATAATGATTATGTCTCAAGACTGGACTTATATTAAGTTTCATTTTAAAGCAACCTTATCCAACCTGATTAGTATGAATTAACCTTAGCACGAACTGGAAAGAGATGTCAATGGGCATTTTTCCTTGTGAACCAGCTCTTTAAAAGCAACGTTACCATCGCTAATAGAAGCAATAGAGAGGCGACTGCAAAGGAGGCTGAAAACTGATATTCGTTATATAGAATCTCGACATGAAGTGGCAACGTATTTGTCTCTCCTCGAATATGACCCGATACAACAGATACCGCTCCGAACTCCCCCATCGCTCTAGCGTTACATAGAATAATCCCGTAAAGTAAGCCCCATTTAATATTAGGCAATGTCACTTTGAAAAAGATGGTCCAACCCCGAGCACCTAAAGTTACCGCAGCCTCCTCCTCTTGTACGCCCTGATCCTCCATCAATGGAATAAGTTCTCTGGCTACGAAGGGGAACGTTATAAATAATGTAGCGATCACAATACCAGGTACGGCGAATATAATCTTGATATTATGAGCGTCGAGCCAAGGGCCGAACCAACCATGAGCTCCAAATACCAAGACATAAATCAATCCTCCAATTACGGGTGAGACTGCGAAGGGAAGATCAATTAAGGTAATTAATAATCCTTTACCACGGAATTTAAATTTCGTGACTGCCCATGCAGCGATTACACCAAACACAGTATTCAACGGAACCGTGATAAGTGCAACAAGTAACGTTAGCTTTAAGGCGGACATGGCATCCGGATCACTTAGTGCGGCGGCATACACCGACCAACCTTTTTTCAAAGCTTCTGTTAATACAATGACGAGTGGAAGTACAATCAACCACAGTAACACCACAGCCGCTGTACCGATGAGTAGCCATTTCACCCATCCCGCTTCGGTTGTTGCTGGAGAGACGACTCCTTTTCCAATTGGTGAAGCTATGATATGCTCAGTTTCCGCCATCTGTCCTTCCCCCCCTTTTACCCAAAGTGGTTGCAATGAATCCCTTGGTTAACGGGAGGTTCGGCGCACCCAGCGTTGTAGTGAATTAATCATCAGTAATAATAAGAAAGATATTAGCAATAAAAGAATAGCGACAGCTGTGGCACCTGCGTAATCGAACTGTTCGAGCTTCGACATAATCAATAGTGGGGCGATCTCGGTTCTCATTGGCATATTACCAGAGATAAATACAACAGAACCGTACTCCCCAATCCCCCTTGCAAAAGCTAGAGCAAATCCAGTTAGAAGTGGTGGCAGCATAGCAGGCAATATGATTTTGCAAAATGTACGTAAGCGTCCTGCTCCCAAAGTAGCTGCCGCTTCTTCCGCATCTCTTTCCATATCCTCTAGTACTGGTTGCACAGTTCGAACTACGAAAGGAATACCGATAAACATCAGTGCTAAAGTTATACCTAAGGGTGTAAAGGCTACTTTAATTCCAAGAGGTTCCAACAAGGAACCTATCCAACCATTTTGCGAGTACAGAGCCGTTAATGATACACCCGCAACGGCAGTAGGCAACGCAAAGGGTAGATCAATCAAAGCATCAAACAATGCTTTACCAGGAAAGTTATATCGTACTAGTACCCATGCAAGAAGGAGTCCCAACACAGTATCTAGCAATGCTGCTACTGCCGCAGTCATGAAGCTAATACGATAAGAAGCTAACACACGTGGATCTGTAGCTACTTGCCAGAACTTATCCCAAGTTAATCCTGTAGAGTTAAAGAGCAACGCAGCTAAAGGAATGAGAACAACCACACTTAGATAAAAAACACTAAACCCCATCGTAAGTCCAAACCCGGGTATGACTTTACGCTGGACCGTTCTAACTTGACTCATAGCCTTGTGTCCTTTCCTTGCCTTCGACCTCAACGAGTCGATCAGCTAATAGCGATCTATCTATTTACCAGGTACATATATTTGATCAAATATGCCGCCATCATTGAAATGCTTCGCTTGTGTATCTTTCCATGTGCCGAACACATCTTTTAAAGTAAATAATTCAATACTTGGGAAGGAATCTTTAAATTTCTCTTTCACACTGTCGAGTGTTGGACGGTAAAAGTTCTCAGCAGCAATGGTCTGGCCTTCTTCTGAGTACAAATACTTCAGATAAGCTTCGGATACTTCACGTGTTCCCCGCTTATCTACCACTTTATCCACGACAGCTACTGGAGGCTCCGCAAGAATACTTACCGATGGATACACAATATCGAACTTATCAGGACCTAATTCCTTCACGGATAGGATCGCTTCATTCTCCCAAGCGATCAGAACATCACCAATACCACGCTCTACAAAAGTCGTTGTCGCACCACGTGCACCTGTATCTAAAACAGGCACATGTGTGAATAGATTCTTAACGAACTCTTGAGCTTTTGCCTCATCATTTCCGTTCTCTTTCAAAGCATATCCCCAAGCTGCAAGGTAGTTCCAACGTGCCCCTCCCGAAGTCTTTGGATTAGGTGTGATGACTTCCACATCATCCTTGATTAGATCAGACCACTCTTTAATGTTCTTAGGATTTCCCTTCTTCACTAAGAATACGATCGTTGATGTGTAGGGCGAGCTATTAAGCTCATATTTGCTTTCCCAACCTTCGTTAATGAGGCCATCCTCTTGAAGTGCATCAATATCATATCCAAGTGCCAATGTGACTACATCTGCCTCTAATCCATCAATAACCGATCTACTCTGTTTGCCTGAACCCCCATGGGATTGCTTAATCGTAACCTTTTGTCCCTTTTCTTTCTCCCAGTAGGCAGCGAACGCTTTATTGTAATTTTCGTACAGCTCACGTGTCGGGTCATAGGATACGTTCAGAATTTCAACATCCTTCAGTTTTTCTGTCACCTTTGTATCGGTAGTAGCTGGAGCCGCATTCTCTTTCTCTGTCGTTTTATTTCCACATGCAGCTATCACCGCTGTCATTAGTAATGCACAACCTACGAGAACCCCTTGCTTCAACACCTTTTTCATAATCATTATCACTCCTAATTGTTCTACTCACCTATGACTAAAGGAACGCAAAACAGACGCAGGAAAATCACCCTATCGCTGCTGTCAAACCAGCTCTCAAAGAACTGTGTCTGCAATGCATGCGCGTGACTTCCTCCGTCTGTACGGTAAGAAATATATTTAATTATTCCTACCCGTTTAGTGAGGTATAATGATATTGTAATAAGCATGTAGGAAAGTGTCAAACCTTTTTTTTGTTAAAGCAGGATAAATATATTATATATTAGACCTACTACTTGTCGATGTCGTTGTTATCAATCCATAGATCAGTGTATAATCTTTATATATTTGTTAATCAATTATATTCTATTAGTGGAGGTTAGCGTTTCACATGGAATTAGACATATCGGAGCATTCCCTACCTGTCTATGAAGCTTTAGCAAGTCAGGTCAGATTAAATATGATTCAACTATTAGCCAAACAACATATGAACATTCGCGAATTAGCAGAAGCACTAGGACTCAGTAGTGCCATTATGACGATGCATGTCAAGAAGCTGGAAAAGGCAAAACTGATCACAACCCGTATGGTTCCTGGTAAAGGTGGCGTACAAAAAATTTGTTCCCTTGCCGCTGATAAAATAGAAATAATGATGCCCAGTGCATTAGATGAAGTTCGTGAATTTCATCAGATGGAAGTATCTGTTGGACATTACACAGACTTCAAGATTACACCTACCTGTGGTCTTGCTACAATCGATCATGTCATTGGCGAATTTGACGAACCTCGCTATTTCTTGGATTCGAAACGGGTTCAAGCCAAAATATTATGGTTCGGACAAGGCTTCATTGAATACAAAGTGCCTAATTTTCTACTCTCGAGTCAAAAGGCACAAGAACTTGAAATTTCACTAGAAATAGCATCTGAGGCCCCTTTCACGAATGATAATTGGCCTTCTGATCTTTCTTTTTATATAAATAACATCCACCTTGGAACATGGACTAGCCCAGGAGATTTCGGCGATAAGCGAGGGAAACACACGCCTGCCTGGTGGCCAAGTATTGTGAACCAATACGGTCTCTTAAAGCGCATCCGAATTACAGATGAAGGTACCTTCATGGATGGTCATCTTATTTCCAATGTGAGATTAGATCAGCTATCCATAGAAGACAAACAATGGACGTTCCGCATTGCCGTTCTGGATGACGCTCAACACATTGGTGGCCTAACCTTATTCGGCACAGGGTTCGGCAACTACAATCAGGACATTATATTCAAGCTCTTCTACACCCAAGAAACACATCACACAAAAGAGATAGAAGCGTAGTCTCTAGTAGTCTCCAGTTCTCCCCAACCTTTTCCTACAATAAAAAGGGCCTTCCCTAGTCATCTTCATGACATTTGGGACAGCCCTTTTTGTATTGTTCAAGACATAAATAGTTCATGAAATGAAATTAAGCTTTTGCTAAGCGGATCACATTCCATGAAGCTTTCGGTAAGATGGCTTCTAACGACCCATTATCGATCTTCGATTGACCATGATGATGTGGTATAACCGCTTCATGATCCGCTGTGTTCACAGCCTTAAGGTCACCATCATTCTCAAGCACAATATGTTCTACGATGACATATCCCTCGAAGCTACGTACGTCTGCACATAGAGTCAGTGATTGTTCTAAATGGCGATTGACTGCAAATACCGTCACCTGATCTTCTTCATCGTTATATACTGCTGTTGCATCTAAATAAGGGACATCTGTGTAGTCTTTACTGTCATATTTCGGAGAAGAATTAACGGTATGTAACGAGATTCCACGTCCAAATACAGATGTGTGCATATATGGATAGAAGATCGTCTGTTTCCATGAACGGCCACCATTCTCCGTCATGATCGGTGCAATAACATTCACAAGTTGTGCTAAGCACGCCATTTTGACACGATCAGCGAACTTAAGAAACGTAATTAACATACTTCCAACAAGTAACGCATCCTCGAAATTATACACATCTTCCAGCTGCGGTGGCGCCACGGTCCATGGGTCTATCTTTGAATCGGAATCGTGGGAGTGATACCATACATTCCACTCATCGAAGCTTAGATACATTGTTTTTTTACTACGTTTCTTAGCCTTAATATAATCGCATGTAGATATAATTGTCCGAATGAAATGGTCCGTCTCCATACTCTTTGCCAAAAAGTTAGCGGAATCATTCTCTGCATTCCCATGGTATTGGTGAAGAGACACAAAATCTACGGCATCATAAGTATGTGTCAACGTCGTTGCTTCCCACTCGGGGAACGTCGGCATCATCGTATTCGAACTACCACATGAAACAAGTTCTATAGAAGGGTCTACTAACCGCATAGCTTTCGCTGTCTCTACTGCTAGACGACCATATTCTTCTGCTGTCTTATGTCCAATCTGCCATGGACCATCCATTTCATTACCTAGACACCAAGTCTTAATCTTATGCGGTAGCTCATACCCATGTTTACGTCGCAAATCGCTATAATACGAACCACTTGGATGATTGCAATATTCAATTAGGTTACGTGCATCATCAATACCTCTAGTGCCCAGATTGACCGCCATCATAACGTCAGCCCCGACCGCTTTGCCCCAATCCATAAATTCGTTCGTACCCACTTGGTTATTCTCAATTGTCCGCCATGCTAGTTCAAGCCGTCTAGGACGCTCACTCTTCGGGCCCACGCCATCTTCCCAGTTGTATGCAGACACCATATTCCCACCCGGATATCGGATGATAGGTACTTGAAGTTCTTGTACTAACGCAATGACATCTTTGCGGAACCCCTGCTCATTCGCAAGTGGGTGGTCTGGTTCATATAATCCCCCATATACCGCTCGTCCTAAATGTTCAATAAAAGATCCATAGATACGTTTATCCACACGTCCAATTTGAAAATCTTTGTCGATGACCATTTTTGCCCGAAGTTGTGCGCTCATAGATTAACATCCTTTCACATGACATTCATTAATATATTTATTAATATATTTGTAATACATTTATAATTATATTATGAATATAACGACGTTATGCCTGTTTGTCAACGAGATATCGAACAACTTCTAGTCATTCTTCACGATTGATAAAATGCATAAAAAAGACCTGATGCAAACATTCTGCATCAGGTCTACTTCAACTTATTTTTACTCTTCAATAGCTGCTAGAGGTTGAATGCACATTGGTTTGGGAACCTCTAATAGAAATCCTGTTCCAGTTAGGCGACCCGTGTCAGGATCCATAAAGTAAGAAATAATATTTCCACTCTCTTGATTCGCAACAAGAAGGTATCCACTATCCAGAAGGGAGAAGTTGCGCGGACAGACCCCATAGGTCGTAATCCACTCCTCCGCGGTTAATTTACCCGTGTCCTGATCTATCGAATATAATACGATACTGTCATGCCCTCGATTGGAAGCATATAAGAACCGTCCACAAGGTGATACGTGAATATCAGCCGATGTATTCTCTTCATGATAATCATCAGGAAGTGTTGAAATACACTGTATGATCTGAAGATCAGCTGTGCGCACATCATAATTGAACACCGTGATATCATTACTTAGCTCATTTAGCCCATATGCCCATTTATTCGTTGGGTGAAAGTCAAAATGGCGTGGTCCTGATGCTGGTGGTAGATCCACTTCACGATGGGTTACTAATTCCCCCTCTTTGAGACGATAGATTACGATCTGGTCCAAACCCAGATCACACACCATGACGTAATCCCCCGATGAATCGGAGAAGACAGAATGGGGATGCGCGGCATCCTGCCTTTCTGAATGAGTACCACTGCCCTTATGGGTTACCATACTTGTCTGCTCACTTAATGTCCCATTATCGCCAATTCTGAATACATTGACATTCCCACCTGAATAATTCGATACGAATACATATTGATCATCTAAGGATAAGCTTATATAACATGGATCGGCTCCATCTGTAGGCACGCGATCCAATAAGTGCAATTCTTCAGTCTCCTTATCAATAGCATAGACAAAGACTTCGCCCTCTGACTTTTCACTAACCGCATATAATCGATCACCTACTGAGTTCACAGCTAGATATGATGAATTCTCTATACCACCGATACTACTCACAACCCGCATTGATCCGTCCAATTGGTTAAGAGAGCATCGAAAAATACCGTTTTCTGTTTCCTCTGTTTGTGTTCCTGTGTAAAAGATCGTTTCGTTTTGAGTATTCATGAAGATACTCCCTCCTTATAACTGTCTCTACATCATTACCCATTTACTAAGCTTTTACATCACAATTGCCGTAAATTCTCCTCATAACGCTACTTTAAGTTCTCCATATGTATTCTTTATCCCTATACAAAAATAGTCCTGCGTATTATGCAGGACTCGTCCAATTTAGTAGTTAATCAAGCTAAGTTCATTTTTAATGATGGTTCTCTGACTGGATATCACGAGTAACATCTAATAATGTGATGGTATCGTAATGAAGTTCAAGTGCCAATTCTCCACCTTTATAAATCCGTTCCATAACCTCTTGTATATGTCCGGATACGACACATGTTGACTCTCCGCCTCCAGAACACCAACTCGGTTGTAACGAACCACGTGCAAGCAGACGATATAAGTCGCCTAATGTCAATTTCGCACTATCTACATTCAGTAGATACCCGCCACCGACACCTTCCTTCGTGGTTACATAACCTTGTTTCCGAAGTAATCCCAATACCTTACGAACACGTGCAGGATGTGTACATACACTCTTAGCAATTTCATCACTATTAGCCATATGGTCTTTCTTTAAGCTAAGAAGGGTTAAACAATGGACGGCAATATTAAACTCACTATTCATTTCATCGCTCCCTCTCATCTGTAATTATATACATAACAGTTTTTAAATGTCAAGTTTAGCGCTTATCTACTAGAAGAATCACGCTTAAATGAACAAAAAGTGAGCCCCTTCGATTGAAAGGGCCCCATACAGATTAGACATATGAAAGGGTTTACATTTATCATTATAGTATGAAATCCCATTTTTAAAAACGCTTTTTTTATATACTTGTTTATCATCCATTTTACCTTGTCTTAAAATGAACCGTATCTCCATATATAGGTCTTGTCCCCCATCTCTATTGTGGCATAATCTCAAGTATAATCATTCTCGTGTAAGGTAAAGACTAGTAAAGAAACATACTGAAATTGAATGTCATAAACCATGTGCTATAATAAATGTAACAGATTATAAAAAAATAGAGAGGGGTACTTGAATTGTCTCATATCAGTCCCTCATATCTTCAAATTGGAACAACGATCGGTGCTATTATTATGGCTTTACTCACCATATTTATTAGGCTCAAGGCAAGTAGTTCCCCTGTTACAATTAAGAAAATCATCATTCCACCCTTAGGTATGTCAACGGGATTCTTCATGTTCGTAGCCCCAATTACGCATATCCCACTATGGTGGGCTTTAGTATCCTTTGTAATCGGTTGGTTTGTATTCTCATACCCACTTATCCGTAGTACTCATTTCAAAGTCATTGAAGGTCAAGTGTTCGCCGAACGCTCTAAAAGCTTCATTGTGATCTTGTTTGCACTACTTGCGGTTCGTATGCTCCTTCACCAAGTGATTGAGCAGTATGTCTCCATTGGACAGACGGGTGCTTTATTCTTCCTATTAGCTTTCGGGATGATCGTTCATTGGCGCGTATTCATGTACAAAGAATACAACCGTATCATTCGATTGAATGATAACTTGTAATCGAATATGTTTGCGTAAATAACCGTCCAGATCATCTGTTGGGCGGTTTATCGCGTTATTTTATCTACCACAAATTACAACATTATTGCTGTGATATGTTATTTTAAGTAACATAGAGGTCAAATCCCCATATTATATATAATAATCAACGTTAAAAGGAGCACCAACTATGAAATTAAAATCAAGAAAAGTAGCCATCATTGGATCCGGTATGGTAGGCTCAAGCTGCGCCTATTCTATGATTAACCAATCCATATGTGATGAGATTATGATGGTAGATCGGACCTATGATCGTGCTTTAGCACAAGCACTTGATCTGTCACACTGTATGGACTTCTCGCATACTCGTACCAAAGTATACGCAGGATCTTATGAAGACTGTGGTTCTATGGATGTCATCATCCTTACGGCAGGGGCTAACCCTAAAGCGGGTCAAAGTCGGCTAGATGTATTAGAAGAAGCTGCAGCCATCACCAAAGAAATTGTCACACCGATTATTAACAGCGGATTCGACGGTATCTTTGTCATTGCCGCTAATCCAGTAGATATCGTCACTTATATGGTATGCCAAATATCGGGCTTCCCTCGACACAAGGTTATTGGTACTGGAACTTCCATTGATTCCTCGCGCCTCAAGACGCTATTATCAGATGTGTTCTCTATCGATCCTCGGAGTGTCAATGGGTACGCTATGGGCGAACATGGTGATTCTCAATTCGTAGCTTGGTCCCATGTTACAATTGGAGGCAAGCCCATTCTACACATTCTTTCTCAACATAGAGAAAGATTTAAGGACTTAGATCTTGCCGACATCGCTCGCAAGACGAAAGATGCTGGCTGGGAAATATTCACTCGTAAAGGTTCTACTCATTTCGGTATTGGTAGCGCCCTCGCCTTCATCACTCATTCCATTCTTAACGACGACCGCAAAATTATTGCTGTATCTGCCGTACTCGACGGGGAATATGGACAATCGGATATATGTATCGGTGTTCCCGCTATTATTGGAAGTGCGGGAATCCAAGAAATTATCGAACTAAACTTAAGTGATGAGGAAACGTCATTATTTAATGCTTCTTGCGATATTATACGCACCAACATTATGGGGTTAGCTAACGCTTAACCCTTTTTTTCTATTCCGACAAAACAAGAAAGACGCCTCCATAACTGGAGACGCCTTAACTTCAATTAACCTAATGACATAAGGATCAAACTTCTTTCATCCTGAACACAAGCCATCCTGCGACAAAAAACACGATGAAACTGCCTAAAACAACAATCATGATGTTAGCTATCGGCAGATTAAATGCTCCAAAATCCTTAGAATTAGGAAGCATCGACAGCAGGGGTTGTGCCCATGGATAATAGGGGCCAATTTTAACAGAATTAATAACCAGCATATTCGGAATGGTAAACACAACATTAAGGGCAAGCGGTGCGGCAAAGCTGTTCCACATGACAGAGACAGCAAGCTGGAGTGCAGCAAGTGGCAAGCAAGCTACCCATCCTCCCAAGATGCTCTTCATCAAGAATTCCCAAGGAATAGGTGTCCCAACGCCCTGCATCCACCCAACGAAGAACACGCCTACTAAGAATAGCAATTGTGTTATAGCAAGCAGAGCTGTGATAACCGTAAACTTAGCCATGTATACACTCGAACGAGTTACAGGCATCACTAATAGTTGCTTCCAACCTCCTCCGCTATGCTCGTAGCGACATATAAAGGCCGCGAACAATCCACTTAAGATCGGTAGGAAAAACGAACCGTGAACCATGCCCATTTCGAGTTGTAACCTCTCCCAAAGTTCGATATTGCCCGACAGATCGACATCGAAGCCGATCAGTACTGCAAGGATTGGACTGAGTAGGACAAGAAGCCAGATTTGAATATTAGCTATTTTCACTCGTTCAGCTGATAGTAATCTTAGATATCCCTTCATTTATACCACGTCCTTTCTACCGAAGTGAGCCATTCCGAGTAGTAGGATAACCAAACCAACGCATAGAGACGCTCCTATGGCTTCCATTTGGTTCGGTCCATCTAAAGCCATGTTAGGCCATTTCAAAGGCACCCATTCAGCGTATTTACCTGCAAATAGAGATCCAATCGCTATCGTTATGCCGATCGAGACAGAAATCGCTTGATTCGAATAGGTTAATGATAACCAGAGTTGTAGCGCTAATATCGGTAGCGTCCCTATAAAGGGAAGCAAACATATTTGTACAATATGAAGGTAAGGTATGTCCGCATCGAACTTTAAGGCAAGTCCTAAGCCTATTATTCCGAGTACAAGTAACACACAGGACACTAACAATACAATACCCGTAAGGCAGAACTTCGCGCTAAAGACCGTCGTCCTCGAAACAGGCAGTGCAAGCAATTGCTTCCACGAACTCACCTGATGCTCCACATTCGCCATAAGTGAACATATTAAGGTTATTCCTAGAAGAATTGTCAGGGGAACGAAATCCAGAAAGTTATCAATAAGTCCTCCCCACACATCTTCCTTGTATAACTTCATCAGGTAATCATAACGCAGCCCGAAGTTAAGTGCCTGCATCGCTGTAAGACCAAGAGGGCCCAAGAACACGAGGAACCAAATCCCTTTTTTGCGTATCTTCATGAAGTCTGTAGATAGTACACGCCCCATCATCATGAGACGCCACCCTCTCCAATCACCTGTAGGAAAATATCCTCCAGTGACTTCTTCTTCTCCTCAACGCGATAAATAGCATGATGATGATCCACTAACCTCTTCACCAACAATGCCACTTGAATATCATCATTGAGCTTAGGAAAATGTAACATGCCTTGTTGCAGTGTTCCTTCATACCCTTGTCCATTCGCCAGACGAATGGCTTCCTCCGGATCAGATACGACAATCCGTATCCCTTCAGATGCTTGATCCTTCAGGTTTTGAATTGTATTTTGAAATACCATCTCACCTTCACGGATGATTCCCACTCTACTGGCCGTTTGCTCAACTTCACTCAATAAGTGGCTCGATACTAGCACTGTGATTCCATGCCGCTGGGGCATCTCTCTAATCAATTCACGTATCTCCTGAATACCTGCGGGGTCAAGGCCATTGGTAGGTTCATCTAGAATCAGTAATTCAGGATTACCTAAGAGAGCACTAGCAATACCTAGTCGTTGCTTCATGCCTAAAGAATAGCCTTTCACGGCACGCTTAGATTCTTTCGTCAGAGCGACGATGTCCAGAACTTCATCAATCCTTGATTTGGGAACATCTAGAATGCGTCGAACCGTCTCCAAATTCTGAACAGCTGTTAAATGCCCATAATAGGAGGGGTATTCTACTAATGAACCGACACGTCGGAGAATACTTAGCTTCTCCTTTTTTAAATCTTTACCGAATATTTGAACGGATCCTTCTGTCGGACGAATTAACCCCAGTAACATACGAATGGTTGTCGTTTTGCCCGCTCCATTAGGTCCTAAGAAACCATAGATTTCACCTTTAGCTATCTCTAGGTTCAGATTACTTACAGCCGAACGGCCGCGATATCTCTTATTCAAATTCCTCGTCTGTATTACGAGTTCGCTCATTAAGATCACCTCTAGAACTAACAATACATTCTGAAGTTTAAAATCACGCGACGCTCTTGTTTAAATTTCGTTTAAGTTTTGTTTAAGATTGGTGATTAGGTTCCGATTCTCGATAGAGATATACGGTCGTACCTTCGGGTGAACTAATCGTTTCTAATCTTAAACCCATCTCCTTCGTTAGAAACTCCACGATGGCCAGTCCTATTCCCACACCTTTCGTAACTGATGGAGAAGACATCCCTTCCCCATGGTCAGCAATTACAATGGCTACCTCACCATGTCGCACTTCATTATATATTCCGATAAATTGTCCATTACGCGCATGACGGACCACATTTTGAAATAAATTATCAAGAATACGTCTGAACCATCCCTCATCCACGTTCCAGAATAAAGGCTCCTCTTGTACATTCACATCGACTTCGAAATTCTCCCTCTCCCATAGGGGATACCAAGCCGCAGCACTTTCTCGAACTATTCTTAGAACATCATGGTTCTGAGTATTTAAAGTATACCGACCACTCGTTAGCAGGTTATAAGATAATAAGTTGTCAATCAATCCAGATAAATCATGAATTTTAGCATCAATGAGCTGAAGGAATTCCTCCCCTTGGACAGATAGCCTTTCTTTCTGTAACGAATAAATATGACTTCGAATAACCGTTAGCGGTGTGCGCAAATCATGAGATAAATGAGCTATTAATTGCTTGCGCAGATTCTCTTCTTCACGCTCACGATGCATACTATCTCGAAGTTGAACAACCATGTGATTAAATGATTCTTCCAATTGACCAATCTCATCATGTTTCTTAACCATGACAGGCTCAGGAATACCATCTTCTCCTACCAAAGTCATGGAGGACTGCAAATGAAGTAACCTTTTTCGAAACCTAGAAAAAAACATCCAGGACATGACAATAAAAAGAACAAACCAGATTACACTAAACGTCGCATAGTAGGAAATATTGATTCCTCCGTATGGCTCGTTAAGCAAAGATCGAGAAACCATTAGACACATGAACCCTTGTTCTTGATCCTCTTTTCCTCCACCAATAAAAGAGACAACTGTAAATGGGTCTGATGATATACTGTTCTTCATAAACATGACAGCATCCGATGCATTCCAATGTGTAGGGATGGATTCCTGATGTGGAAGTTCCAATTGCGTATTCCCTTGTTCATCTACCCAGAACATCGAAGCATCAGGATACTTCCTTTTTAATTCTTTTAAACTCGCATCCATCGTTACGTTAGAAACACCATTCAGACTTCGTGCTTCATGATGCCAATTCTCCTCTAGTTCAGTCCAAGTCTCATAGAGGGAAGTATCCGATGACTTATCTGTTGGGGCCTCAGAGAAAACCATAAAGGCTAAGGTAGGTACTATAGATAAGATAGGTATAAATAGGAGCGCCATGAGTACAACTAGTAAATACCTAGACAACAATGAACGTCCGAATCGAAAGATAAGCCAATTCTTCATGATTTCACACGATAACCGAGGCCTCGGACGGTTTCAATGATTTCGGGATTAGCCGGGTCGCGCTCGATCTTTTCACGAAGATAACGAATGTGAACCATTAATGACTTATCCCCTTCCATATACGGATCACCCCAGACTGCTTCGTAAATCTGCTCCTTCGTCAGAATATGATCTACATGCTGCAACAAGTATGTGAATATCTGAAACTGTTTACCTGTTAATATGATTTCTTCACCGGATTCACGGTTCATTATGCGATTCTCTTTCTCGTATATCTGTAAATGCTTTATTTCCATCGGTTCAGATGAATGTGCACCCGAACGTCTAAGCAATACTTCTATTCGTGCAGCTAATTCATCCGGGTGGAATGGCTTCGTTACATAATCATCTGCAAATTCTAAGCCTTGTAGTTTATCATCAATCGAGGTTCGTGCAGACAACATAAGGATAGGTAATGCAGGATAGGATTTCTTCAGTCGCTGACCGATTGTGAATCCATCGAGACCCGGGAGCATAACATCCAAGATAACTAATCTACAAAGTGCTGCCTTCTCAATGGCACCCTCTCCATTTAATAGCCATATCACATCATATCCGCGTTCCATCAAGTCTTGACTCGCCCATTTACCAATATCTCGATCATCTTCTATGTATAAAATTTGTACACTCATGCACCCATCGATCCTCTCATTCATATACCGTCATTATAGCATGCAGTTATGTTTCCCTGATTAGGTTAACCGATTAAGAACAATGTACACTCCTTGAATTTTATGGTATATTCGAATGGAAAGACCATAATAATATAACAAAAAGGCAATGCTACCCTATATAAAAAGGTACAACCTCGGCTATTTCCTAGTCTTGAGTTGTGCTTTTTTTGTGTGTAGCGTAAACAGGAGGAGATCATGATGTTATTAGAAGCTATATATCATCGCCCGAAACAAAACTGGTGTTATGCTTATGATGGGAACACGATACATATTAGAATTCGCACCAAAAGGAATGATGTCACCTCAGTTGAAGCAATGACAGGTGATAAATATGCTTGGGATCAGACGATAACGTATATTCCCATGACTATCCTAGCATCAGATGAATTATTTGATTACTGGGAGTGCGAAGTTATCCCACCTTACCGCCGCTTGAAATATGGCTTCTTGCTCCACAAAGATGAGCAGAAGTTATGGATGACAGAATATACTTTCTTGGATGAACAACCTGCCGATCCAAATCGACTATTCGAGTTCCCATATATCAACATGGTTGATGTATTCATGACTCCTGATTGGGTCAAAGACGCTGTGTTCTATCAAATTTTCCCTGAACGATTCGGAAATGGAGACCCTAGCATAGATCCCCCAGGTACGCTTCCATGGGGTGGAGCACCAGAACGAGATAATTTCTTTGGAGGAGACTTACAAGGAGTCATTGATCACATAGATCATCTCAGCGATTTAGGTATTAATGCACTCTATTTCACCCCTTTATTTATCGCAACGACTAACCATAAATATGATACTGAGGATTATCTACAGATCGACCCCCAGTTCGGCGATATCAGTTTATTGAAAAAGTTAGTGAAGCTCTGCCATGAACGGGGAATACGTGTCCTTATGGATGCTGTATTTAATCATTCCGGAAGAACATTTGCACCATTCGTTGATGTACAGAAGAATGGTGCATCATCTAAATACAAAGATTGGTTCCACGTCTCTGAATTTCCTATCCGTATCGAGAATGGGATTCCAACGTATGATACCTTTGCCTTTGAACCGTTGATGCCAAAACTAAATACTGAGAATCCAGAGGTTAAGTCCTACCTTCTTCATGTCGCTGAATATTGGATTAAAGAAGTTGGCATCGATGGATGGAGACTAGATGTAGCTAACGAAGTCGATCATCAGTTCTGGAGAGAGTTCAGACAAGTGGTTAAGAAGGCCAATCCTGAGGCCTATATTCTAGGTGAAATATGGCATGAGTCCTCCAATTGGCTGCAAGGTGATCAATTTGATGCGGTCATGAATTATCCTTTTACCCATGCAACGCATGATTTCTTTGTAGATGGATCAACCGATGCCGAAGGATTCTCACATGCCATCGGCAAACAAGTAGCCCGCTACCCACGTCAAGCGAATGAAGTTGCCTTCAACTTACTCGATAGCCATGACACAGCCCGCCTAATTACACTCTGTAAAGACGATCAACGTAAAATGAAGCTTGCCGTGGTATTTATGCTCACATTTACGGGAACCCCATGTATTTATTATGGTGATGAAATTGGTCTAACCGGTGGGCATGATCCGGAGTGCCGGAAGTGTATGGAATGGGATCCTTCTAAGCAAGATCATGAATTATTTAAGTTCTACCAAGACCTCATTAAGTTACGTCTGAACCACCGAGCACTTCGTACGGGTACATTCACGTTCCTATCTTCTGAAGCAGGTGGTACAACACTAGCATATGCTCGTGAAGACGAACAAGATAAATTTATCATCGTTATGAATAACGATCCTAAGAAACAACCCATCACGGTTTCCTTAGCAGAATCTAGATTGAAGGAAGTTCACTCTGAAGAGACATATATGATCAAGAACGGAGTCCTGAATGTAGAACTACTCCCTTACAGTTATATGATCTTCCAGGTGATCGCAGAGTAGCATTCATCGATTCCTGTACTTCAGACCACTGTTTCGCACACAACAAAGCGGCTAAGGATCTCATCCTTGGCCGCTTTGTCATTCCTATGTGACTCCGACATTCCTTCCAATCTATTCGATAGGCCTACCAAGAACGAATAATCCTTTCGATCATTCATCATGTTGTTGACATAATAAACTGGGTACAACTCCACCTTATGCGAGATTTGTACCCAGTTATCACATTACATTATAGTTGTTATTCGTTGTATGAATCTATCCTTTACTTGCACCCGATGTTAGGCCTTCCACGAGAAGGCGTTGAAGGAACATGAATAGAAGTGTAATTGGAACAGCAATCAATACAGCACCTGCTGCAAATAACGTGAAATTACTATTTGTATTCGAATTTACCATCTCGTACAATCCAACAGCCACCGTCCATTGTTCCTTAGAGCGAAGTACCATCTTAGCAAAGATAAAGTCTACCCATGGACCCACAAATTGAGTTAGAGCCATATAGGTGATCATCGGCCTAGATAGCGGAAGGATAATACGGGTGAAGATTCTAAAGTTACTTGCTCCATCAATTTTCGCTGCCTCATCCAAGGATCGTGGGATCGTATCCAAGAATCCCTTAGCAACAAAGGTCCCTAATAAGGGGGCACCTGCTGCATATACAATAATCAGTGCAAGATGTGTATCAAGCATACGGAATTCTTTCAGTAATAGGAAGATCGCTATCATACTCATGAATCCAGGGAACATCCCTAGAATCAATACGATCGAGAGCGCGGTCTGCCGTCCACGGAAACGGAACCGTGACACTGCGTAGCTAGTCAATAGGGTTAATGCAATCCCTATCAACATCGATGCAATGGAGATTTTCAACGTATTCATATACCATTGTCCGAACAGATAACTTTTAGATGTGAATAACTCGCGATAATGATCTAGCGTGAACTGATCCGGAATCAAATTTTTACTATACAGTGACTTTCCTGGCCGAACAGATCCCATGATGACCCACAAGGCTGGATATATAGCACCAATCACCATAATAATCAGCGTAATGTAACTTAGCGTTAATTGAATTATTTTCTTTACTTTGCGTTTACTCATTGGATCATATCCTCCTCTTTAAACGACTTCGTTCGACGATAGTTATAAATCGAGAACGAGGCAATAATTAGGAAAATAATGATACCTATAGCAGAAGCCATATTGTACTTATTCTGATCCAGTGTTAATTTGTACAGCCAGGTAACTAGTAGATCCGTAGCTCCTGCATACTGGTAGTCACCTACAACTGGATTTCCATTCGTGAGCAGGAAGATAGCGTTAAAGTTATTAATATTACCTGCGAACTGCATGATAAGTATAGGTGCAGTCGAGAAAAGTACCATCGGCAATGTCACAATTCGAAATTTCTGATAACTACTTGCGCCGTCTACCTCAGCAGCTTCATACATATCACGTGGAATCGTTGTTAAGACGCCCATAATCAATATCATGGAGACTGGAATACCAACCCACATATTGACGACAATAACGGTAACTTTTGCCCAGAATGGATCAGTTAACCACGGAAGTCCATCTAGCCCGAAGTACTTGAGATACTGGTTAATGGGTCCGAACTGACCATTGAACATATTTCTCATAACAAGTAGCGAAATCAACTGCGGTATAGCGTATGGAATAATTAACAGCGTTCTCCACAACCCCTTAAATCGAATTCCCTGTTGATTAATAAGCAATGCAACAAGCAATCCTCCAAAATAAGTGGTTATGGTAGAAAGAATCGCCCAGATGAACGTCCAGATGAGAACCCCAAAGAATGTATGACTCCATGTCTTGAGAGTTAGCAATTCTTTAAAAGTATTAAAACCAACCCAATCGACTAGTTTAGCCGGTGGAATATGGTTCGGCGAAGAATAGTTTGTGAAGGCAAGCATAATCATGAAAATAATAGGCAGAACCGTGAAGAATAGAATACCTATAGCAGGTAAAGTCAAAAATGCTTGTGCGAATTTGTAATCTAACGTATATCGAATCGTTTGTTTGAAACTATTCGGTTCTTTTCCCTGTTCTCTATTCATTGCAATTTTACGTGCATCACGGATATTCATAATATAAAGAAGGATAAATAGTACGAAAAATAGCATTATAATCAAACTTTGAATTAAGATAATAATCGAATTATCCCCGACAATCACCGGTTTAGCTGCAGTGTTTCTAACTGTTTCCCCTAATGTGACAACACCCCATACCGCTCTATACAGATTACTACCGAAATAAATAATCCCATAAGCTTCGATCAACAGAAATATGAAGCCTTTAATAAACTGGCGGTTATATATTTGTCCCAGTCCCATGATTATAACTGACAGTAGGGTGGCTTTATTTCGATGTCTGTCCACAGTGCTCTCTCCTCTCCCTAGGAAACCAAGGAATTACCCGCCACAACCTGCGGCGGGTGATTTCTAATCAATACTCCTCGAACATTTTAAAGATTATTTCGTAACACCATTATTCAAATCTTTAATTTGTTGCGCTGCTTTATCCATCATTTCTTTAGGGTCTTTATTGTTATCCCAGATTTCAGTCAAGGCTGCACCAACAGGTGTCCAAGTGTTACCCATTTCTGGAAGGATAGGCATAGGGTTAGAGTTAATAACTTGTAAAGCAAATCCAGCTACCATTGGATCATTCTTAACCTGATCTGCCTCTAATGCCTCTAAATTCGTTGGAACAGAACCGACCTTTTCATTTAGCATCAATTGTGCATCCTTCGAAGATGCAAAGTTAGCGAATAGTTTAGCTGCATTTGGATATTTCGTGAAGGAGTTTACATAGAATGCTTTGATCCCCGAGAATGAAATGGCAGGCTTACCATCAATCGTTGGAATTGGAGCAATACCAAGGTTATCTCCTAATGCTTCTTTGTAACCTGTAATTTCCCAAGGGCCATTAATATCCATAGCTACATCACCCGAATTGAATAAACTACGTTTAATGTCTGGTGTGATATCACCACTCTTAATAGGCAGTGCTTCTTTAAGTTTCACGTACGTTTGTAATCCGGCAACAGAGCCATCATTATTAATCCCGATATCATCTTTTTTCGTGCCATTATCACCGAAGATGTATCCACCACCCGTTGCGATAAACGGATAATTGAAATACATATTACCTGTTTCCCACATGATTCCGTATCTGTTCTTAGATTTATCTGTGAATGTTTTACTAAAAGCGATAACATCATCAAACGACTTAGGAGCTTCTTTTACTAATTCCTTGTTATAAAAAAGGGCATACGTTTCAGCTGCTCTTGGGTATCCGTACAATGTGCCATCTGCAGTTACACCTTGAATCGATGCTTCAGTGTTATTCTTGACTGTGTCTTCCCCGAACTCATCATTAGGTAATAGCAACCCTGCAGCTACTGCTCTACCCAAGTTATCATGTGGGAACATAACCACATCTGCGCCTAATCCTGAAGGTCCATCTTGCGTTAATTTGGTAACTTGATCAGTAGCAGGTACTTCTTCTACTTTGACAGTAACATTATATTTTTCCTCAAATTGCTTCGCAATTTCATCTGTGAATGCCCGTTCTTCTCTACTTTCCCATACGATCAAGGTCGCGCCATCTTCCGGTTGAAGCCCTGGTTCAGCCACCACTTCTGGTGTCGCCGCGGGTTCAGTCGTCGTATTGGTGCTTGGAGCAGGCTCTGCATTTTGTGGCGCATTGTTGTTGGAACCACATGCCGTAATCGATGTAACCATCGTTAAAGCCGCAACTAAGGTCATTACTTTGTTCATTTTCATTTCTAAACTAACCCCTCTCTAATTGGTATACCGGTTAAATCGACATAAAGGCTTGAATATTGCGCAAACGATTTCATAATAGTTGTTGAATTGCCGCTTACATGCGTAAATATCTGGTTATATGAAGTTATGGAGCGAAGTAAGCGCTTTATTCATGGGTTTATCATACACAATAGAATTTGTTTTGTAAAAACGTTTGCACATGGAGATTATGCCTAAATTTTACCGTTTTATAAATATAATCTATCTCAATCTTCCATTTTCACAATATGTCTCCCCATTACTTCCACTTACTTCAAAACTGTTGAGGAATATGGGTGGATTACCAATAAACCCGGAGTGAGATTTGTATTTTTATTTGTTGTTTTTAAAATACTTGTGTATTCATACTCCGTTCCTTCAAGTGCCACATGTTGCACTTGATCGGATAAATTATGTACAACCAACACTTGTTCTGATTGCGTACGACGAACATAGGATAAAATTTGTGCAATCCCCGTATCATAATATTGGATATCCCCATCATGAAGCGCTACAATTTCAGTTCTCCATCTCACCCACTCCCGATAATGAGAGAACAAGGAATCTTGCTTGTTGATTTGTTCCTCCACATTCGCTACCTCTTCTCCACGATTTAGAGTAGGTTCTTCCCATGTCGTCTGTCCCGTTCCTTGCGTTCCACCTTCATACCAGATCATAGGTTCACGGATCTGTTCATCCGGCTTCGCACCTAACATTCCAATCTCTTCTCCGTAATAAATGAATGGGTTCCCTGGTAACGTGAGAAGAATAGAAGCCGCCATCTTCGCATGATCTACATTGCCATTTAATTGACTCATCACCCGATTCTGGTCATGATTCGTTAAGAATATGGCATCAACATAATTCCCTTCAGATTTATCATTGAATAACTTATAGGTTCGTTCTAGCGTAAATGCCATATTGTTGTCTCTCTCCGTCATAACACTACCTATGATGGATTCCGCTAGACCAAAATTAAAAGTAGAGTCAAATGCCTTATTCAGATAAGGAGCCACAGAAGCAGCCGAATTCTCCCACACTTCCCCGACAATATAAGCTTCTGGATTAATCTCATTCATACCACTTCGGAATTCCTGCCACCATGCTATATTCTTATCTTCCGTCTCCTTATTACGATCTGATTGTAAATCCTCGTATATGTGTTTGGCTGCATCTAACCGAAACCCATCCATTCCTAGGGATAACCAGAATCGCCCAATATCTTTCATTTCTGTTCGCACCGCTACATTATCGAAATTAAGATCAGGCATTCCTTCCCAAAATGTACCTAGATAATGAGTATCCTTCATTGGATACCAAGGGTTTTCACCTGATGCGGCACTAGTCCCACTTGTATCTCTTCCGTGATCTTCTGCCCATACGTACCAATCCCGATAAGGACTCTCCTTATCTTGAGCGGACTCCATGAACCACGGATGTTCATTACTCGAATGATTAACAACCAAATCCATAATAATTTTAATACCACGTTTATGAGCCTCTTCGATCAACATCTCCATATCTTCCATAGTCCCATAATCAGGATTCACGCTTCTATAATCTGTTACATCATATCCATGATAGCTTGGCGAAGGTTGAATGGGCATGAGCCAGATTCCACCTATACCCAGATCATTTGTCGTCGCTTCATTTCCATCATTCAAGTAATCCAATTTCTCCATTATGCCACGTATATCACCAATACCATCTCCGTCTGAATCATAGAAAGAACGCACAAAAATCTCGTAATAGACGGTTGAGTGCTGTTCATCAATTAGTTGACTTGATTTCGAAACAGATGGTGCTTTCTTCTGTGAACTTGTCGTAGATGTGGTCGTATTTTGTTTATTCTGTTCTGTTTGTGTCACATGAGTGTTATCTTTAGAAGTACAGCCTACCAATAATGTACTTAGCATCGAAACTCCTATTAATCCAAGAGCTAGATGCTTCACACGAATATCTGCCTTTCCTGGTTTTATAACTTTCAAATTATCCCTCCCTTAATTGACTTTTTATAGTCGTTTATGGGTACCATCATAACGGAGGAACACCTGAAGTCAAAACGATGGTAGCGTTATATATCCTTATATTCATTGACTTAGTGAATATAAACAGATTAGATCTATTTATTTCTCCGTTTTTCTCACGAATGATCTAATTTTCTATTATTTATGGTATACTTACTATCATTATGAAAGGTTTGTTATTTACAAGCCGTAGACATTAGATTAAGATATCAAGTGTAAAAATGAATTTCTCGTTTGTTTGATTTAACTTATTTACGCAAACGGTATCATCCGGGAGGTCATTATGTCTGTAACGATTAAAGATGTTGCTAAAAAAGCTGGCGTATCTCCCTCCACGGTATCCCGAGTGCTATCAAATCACCCAAGAATTAGCCGTGAAACTTCTCGGAAGGTAAAGGTCATTCTAGAGGAAATGGGATATCACCCCAATATCATGGCTCAGAGCCTCGTGTCTAAGACAACGAACAGCATTTGCGTTATACTTCCTAAATCTGCTGAAGAACTATTCTTGAATTCATTTTTCATGGAGTTAGTACGTGGGATTGTGACACAAGCTAACCGTTCCGGCTATGATGTTGTACTTAGTTCTGGAGGTAGTGAGCAAGAAGAAGTCGATGTTGTATCTCGTTTAATTAACGGGAAAAGAGTCGACGGTGCTATTCTACTCTATTCGCGTAAAGATGATCCTGTGGTCGAATTTCTACATTCCAATAATCACCCCTTTGTCTTAATTGGGCGCAGTGAGAAATATCCCGACCTACTATCCGTCGATAATGATAATGCTCAAGCCGCATATGATGCTACCAAGCATTTGATTTCCTTTGGACATAGAAGAATTGGATTTGTCAGTGGACCTCCGAATCACGTCGTTTCATTGGATCGACTTAAGGGTTACCAAAGAGCTCTTGAAGAAAGTGGTCTTGAAATGCGCAAGGACTGGATTGTTGAAGGAGAATTCTTACAAGAAAGTGGATACCGAGCAATGTCGTTCTTCATGAACTTGCCTGAGCGTCCGACAGCCTTAGTTGTGGTGGATGATCTTGTATCGTTTGGTGTACTACGTGGTTTACATGAACTGGGATATAAAGTTCCTGATGATCTAAGTATCGTCAGCTTTAATAATATATCAATTGCTGAACTCTCAACACCACCGATAAGTAGCATCGATATTGGTATTTATAATCTAGGCTATACCGCTTCACAAGCTTTAATTCAATGTATTCAACACGACGGAGAAAAGCAGTTTCAGAAGAGACATATTATCCCGCATCGCCTTATGGTAAGGGAATCCTCTATGATCTCCGTAACGGATAAAAGCCATCAAAACTAACATATGGGTCTTTCTGCATTGACTTTTAAGTAGATATTCCCTCATATTAGAGATAAATGAAGCAGCTACTGCTTCATTATATTTTTACTCATGATACAAACGTTTGCACAATAAGGAGGAACCCTATAATGAACGCTACAAATTCCCCTATTCAAGCTTGCTTATTCGACTTAGATGGTGTGCTTGTTGACACTGCGAAATATCACTTTTTAGCATGGAAACGTCTAGCTGATGAGCTAGGATTTGAGTTTACGGAGCAAGACAATGAAAGACTAAAAGGCGTCAGCCGTATGGCTTCCTTAGACATTCTACTTGAGGTTGGTAACGTTCAACTCGATGATGATACAAAGATTGCGCTCGCTGAGAAGAAGAATGCTTGGTACGTCGACTACATTTCATCCATGGATGAATCAGAGATCTTACCTGGCTCACTCTCCTTTCTGAAAGAATTGAAGCAACACGGAATTAAAGTAGCCTTAGGATCTGCTAGCAAAAATGCTATGACTATACTGAATAATGCTAACATCGTTCCTTATTTCGATGCCATCATTGATGGAACCAAGACATCCAATGCCAAACCTGATCCCGAAGTGTTCTTACTCGGTGCAGAAGCTGTTCAAGTAGCACCTGAACATTGTGTCGTATTCGAGGATGCTGAAGCTGGTATAGAAGCAGCGGTTCGTGCAGGAATGCGTTCGATTGGTATTGGATCTCCTGGTACACTGACTCAAGCAGAACTTGTCGTATCTTCACTTAAAGAAATGTCTGTTGAGAAATTACAACGTATGATGTCAGCACAATAGTCGTTTAAACACTTATTCTATCTTTTTTTCTAGAAATGTATTAATCATACTTATATCACAACTTCTGAAGGAGACGATTCATGTGAAGCAATATTTAAAGTTAGATCCGTGGAGCATTATTGAAGAAGGATTCGATCCTCATAATCATGAAATATCAGAAAGTATTTTCAGTATTGGTAATGGATATATGGGACAACGTGCTAATTTCGAAGAAGCATACAGCGGTAGCTCACTTCAAGGTAGTTACATGGCTGGTGTATATTATCCAGATAAAACACGTGTAGGCTGGTGGAAGAACGGTTACCCAGAATACTTCGCAAAAGTGTTGAATTCAACCAACTGGATTGGTATAGATGTTGTTATTGACGGTGAAACACTTGATCTAGCTGTGTGCAAGGTTAAGGATTTCGTACGTGTCCTTAATATGAAAGAAGGAACCCTTTCACGGAGCTTTATCGCTGAGACTCCTGAAGGTAAAGAAGTAAAGATTGAGGCTTTACGCTTCATCAGCATTGCACAGAAAGAGATCGGCGCAATTCGATACGCAGTAACACCACTGAACTTCAGTGGTTCCATTTCTTTGACTCCGTACTTGGATGGCGATGTATCTAATAAAGATTCCAACTATGATGAGAAGTTCTGGTTAGAAGTGTTGAAAGAAGCTACTCCTGAAGATGCTGCTCTAACGATCAAGACAAAGAAGCTAGACTTCCACGTTACATCTGTTATGGCTTACACGCTGCTTAAGAATGGCGAACCTGTCACAGTAACACCTGAATTAATCCATGAGGATAAATATGTCGCTCATCAGATCCAACTTGATGTTCAAGAAAAGGAACAGGTTGTTCTGTACAAATATGTTGCGAATGTGACATCACGTGATCATGGTTTTGGGCAATTATTAGCGGCAGGACGTACACTTCTTACATCAGCTATGGAACTAGGTTTCCAAGAGCTACTTAAAGAACATGTTACGGCATGGGCTGAGAAATGGCGTGAAAGTGATATCGTCATTGAAGGCGATGTAGCCGCACAACAGGCGATTCGTTTCAACATTTTCCAACTTGATCAGACCTATACGGGTGAGGATGACCGTCTTAATATCGGACCTAAAGGGTTTACAGGAGAGAAATACGGCGGAAGTACTTATTGGGATACAGAGGCCTATTGCCTACCCTTCTATTTAAGTACAGCGGATGCATCCATTGCACGCAACCTCTTAATCTATCGTTATAAGCACCTTGAAAAAGCGAAGGAAAATGCTAAGAAGCTTGGATTTAGCAAAGGCGCATTATATCCAATGGTTACGATGAATGGGGAAGAATGTCATAACGAATGGGAAATTACGTTTGAAGAAATTCACCGTAACGGTGCCATTGCTTATGCCATTTATAACTATGTTAATTATACAGGGGATTCAGCTTATCTGGGTCAATATGGCCTTGAAGTTCTCGCAGAAATTTCACGATTCTGGGAAGAGCGCGTTAATTATGTTCCTGCCAAAGATCAATATATGATGCTAGGTGTCACCGGGCCTAATGAATACGAGAACAACGTAAATAACAACTGGTATACAAATAGTATGGCGGTATGGACTATGAAGTACACTTTGGAAGTACTTGATCTTCTACAGAAGAATGAAACAAGTGTATACGAAGAACTTATCGTGAAGTTACATCTTACGGAAGAAGAAACATCCAAATGGAAAGATATCATTGCTAAAATGTACTATCCTTACGATGAAGAACGTCAAGTGTTCTTACAACAAGATGGATTCTTAGATAAAGATCTAACCCCAGTGAAAGAACTAGATCCTTCCAACTTACCTTTGAATCAACAATGGTCCTGGGATCGTATCCTTCGTTCTGCTTACATTAAGCAAGCGGATGTATTGCAAGGCATATTTACATTAAGAGATCAGTTCGACCTAGATACAGTTAAGCGTAACTTCGACTTTTATGAGCCACTTACAGTACATGAGTCATCCCTTTCACCATGTGTCCATTCCATTCTAGCTTGTGAATTGGGATATAAAGAGAAAGCTTATGAGATGTATCTACGTACTTCTCGTCTAGATCTCGACAATTATAACAATGATACAGAAGACGGCTGTCACACAACGAGTATGGCAGGAACTTGGATGTCGGTTGTACACGGATTTGGAGGACTTCGAGTGAAGAATGGCGTGTTATGCTTGAACCCATTCAACCCTGGACACTGGAATTCATTCTCCTTCAAAGTCATGTTCCGTAATTCTCGTCTTAAAGTTACGGTTGGTGAACACGATGTAACCGTTAGTAATGAGACTGAAGCATCTGTTAACGTGAATGTATACGGCAATGATTATACTGTTGGTGGATTAAGTCACATTAAAGTTAGTCTGTAATTACACACAAATAGAACGGGTGCCGTCCTCTCTCAAAGACGGCACCATTGTCTTATATTTATACAAAGGGGCTCTCCCAGAAGGTCAACATTTGACCTGTGGGATAAGCCCCTTTCTTATATAGGTATTCCATCATTCTAGAACATAATTTATATCATCATATCAAGTGGTGGCCGCTCAGCAGGTTTACCAAACAGGTATCCTTGGGCCAGATTAATACCTACGTCCTTACAGAATTGGAAGTCTTCATATCGTTCTATTCCCTCTGCTAATACTTGACCTTTGAACTGTAATGCAGCTTCGGTTATTCTATTGATTTCCCGCTGTTTTACTGGATCTTGATCACAGTGATCAACTAAACTACGGTCGATCTTCACATAATCAGGCTTTAATTCCGACATGAGTTCAATTGTAGAATACCCTGATCCTACATCATCTAATGCAACGGACATGCCCTTTTCTCGATACAGATCAAATATATGTAATAACTGTGGTAAATGTTCTATATTCTCCGTCTCTACAACTTCAAAAACAAAGTCCCCAGGAATTAAATTCAAACGATCAATCGCCTGAAATGTATGACTAAGACAATGTTTAGGGTTGTATATAGATGACGGCAGAAAGTTAATAAATCTCTTAAGTCCATTAGGGACCCACTGTGCACTCGTCTCAATAGCGGTAATTCGTGCTACGCGATCAAGAAAGGAATGTAACCCCGTTTGTCTTGCTACCTCAAATAACTGATAAGGCTGGAATGATTGATACCCTGGTGCCGATCGTAACAAGAACTCAAAACCTATAATCTGTTCATTTGTATCTACAATAGGTTGCATATGGCTTGCAAATTTATCATGACTAATCATATCTACAACGCTTTGATTCTCTAATCTTGCTTCCAACTGAACTAATGGAATCCAGCTATGCTTGTCTTCCGTATGTATTCCCAGTCCTGTGATGAAGATTTTTATATGCGTACGCTCTTCTTGAGGAAGCGTCTTCAAGACATGCAACAGGTCGAATATCTCTTCTTTCTGGTTGTAAGGAACAACTGTACAATCAGCGATCACTTCGGCACCTATTCCTTGTTGTAGTAGCATATGTGTCAGTGAGTTATTAAGGGGCTTGATACGTACAATTCCTTGGTCTTCTATTGGTCGTATGACAGAACATCCGCTGCAACTCATGAATTTCCTCCTTACATATATTGGCGAAAAATGTTGAGTTAATTATACCACGCTAATCTGTTATTAGATGATACATTTGTTATCACGAACTCTTGCTATCGACAAAAAATGGCCTGAGACCTTGTCTCAGACCACACGACTCTCCCCTCTATGCAAACCATTGTCTTTGTTTGTCATCCTTATCCGTGTAATAAATATGTTTAGGGAAGATATCAAGAATGACATAATTAGGATCTTCAGGACCATCAAACCACTTTTTCAAATCATCATTCCATACTTTCTCTTTTAGACTTTCGTCCGTGCAGATGGTACAAGTTCCCTCTATTTCAATAACCTCTTTACTTCCACCTATCTCATATCCAATAAGCAATGAAACGTAAGGGTTTTCCTTCAACTCTTCAACTTTATGTGTTTTTTTGTTGGTAGCTAAATGAATACTCAATCCTTCATTATATAACACCATATATCTCTGCTTTGGCTTATTGCCTTCTATTGTTGCGAGAGAACAAATCTTATTATGGTCTAGTGCTTTCGATATTTCCTGCTCAGTTAAGGTTCTTTCCATAGAAAATCATTCCCTTTCCTCATGTTGTATGAAAAAGACTCACATATGCTTATTGTACCCACCTTTTAAACATAAGAACCGCAACCATGTACACAATTCACAATATCCATTTATTCTCTAGGTTACTGGACACTTATACCGTATTGGATTATAATTCTTGTAGAAATACCCTAACTTCATATGTACAGGGGTGCTGGAATTGGCCGGCTGAGAGTGTGTCCCACAAGACACTGACCCTTATACCTGATCTGGGTAATGCCAGCGTAGGAACGTAACCCGATATGTGATCTATCATATCTATCTTGCGCCCACATGCGTCCCGATTACGGGGCGCTTTTTTGTTGAATACTAACGGGACTTGGAACATACCAAGCTCAACAGAGGAGAGAAATCAGATGAGAAAGAAACACCCCCTGACACTACTTCTAATGTGCCTACTATTGATCGTAATAGCTGGCTGCGGAGGTAACAAGAATGATCCAACAACACAAGCAAGTAATCAGTCTACAGAATCACCTAATGACGGATCATCAACAGAACCTAAGAAATTAAGAGATGTAAAGATTGTGCTGGACTGGACTCCTAACACCAATCATACCGGGCTCTACGTTGCGAAGGATCAAGGCTACTATGAAGAAGAGGGTCTGAACGTAGATATTGTCCAACCAGGATCGGGTGGTGCCGATACGATGGTTGCATCAGGCGCAGTTCCTTTTGGAATTAGCTACCAAGAGAGCGTAACGCAAGCAAGAACGCAGGATGTACCTCTCGTGTCTATTGCGGCAGTGATCCAACACAATACCTCAGGCTTCGCTGCACCTGTAGATCGGAACATTACATCACCGAAGGATTTCGAAGGTAAATCATACGGCGGATGGGGTTCTCCTGTAGAAGAAGCCATCATGAGTTCAATCATGGAGAAAGAAAATTCGGATGTTAAGAAAGTGAAGAGTATCAATATGGGTGATGCTGATTACTTTACGGCAGTTAAGCGTGACATCGATTTCGCATGGATATTCTATGCATGGACCGGTATAGAAGCTGAACTACGTAAAGAGCCGCTCGATATGTTATATGTGAAGGATTATGCTCCAGAGTTAGACTATTACACACCTGTTATTGTGACCAATGAGCAGCAGATCAAAGACGACCCTGAGCTAGTAAAAGCTTTCCTTAAAGCTACAGCCAAAGGATACCAACTTGCCATTGATAACCCTGAAGAAGCTGCTGGGATCCTTAGTAAATCAGTTCCTGAGCTGGATAAAGGTTTAGTTCTAGCAAGCCAAAAGTGGCTTAGTCCCCGCTATACCGACGACGCACCTCGTTGGGGTGAACAAAAGGAAGAAGTATGGCAAGGTTATGCCGATTGGATGTTCAGCCATAAGCTTCTTGATAAACAAATGGATATGAAGCAAGCATATACTAATGATTTTTTAGCTGAGTGATATATATCAACCGTTAATCCCATATTAAATATTGAAAGGGTGAATTATGAATTATGGCAAACACACTATTAAGTATTCAAGTTATTCCGAAGACCCCTGGAAATGAGGATTCTATTCCTTATGTAGATCGTGCTATTGAGGTTATCCAACAATCCGGTGTGAAACACGAGGTTCATTCCCTTGAGACCACCATGGAAGGTGAGCTTAGTCAGTTACTAGACATCGTAAAGAACATGCATAAGGCTCTTGTTGAAGCAGGGAGTCCAAGTGTTATTTCTCAGATCAAAATCGCCCACAATCCAAACGGGATCAGCATGGATAAGTTAACGGAGAAATATCGTCCATGAGATTGGGGTGGAACAAAATCTGGCCGCCCCTTGTGGCGGTCATCTGTTTGTTAGGGTTATGGCAACTATGTACTTCACTTTTTGAGATTGAGAAGTGGATTCTACCCTCTCCGATAGATATTACTCGTGAAGCTTCAGCTCAATCATCTGGATTATGGGAACATACTTTGGCTACAGTAGAATTAACAGGTGTCGGATTCATCATTGGAACCTCCGTAGGCCTTATGATCGCCGTTGTGTTACACCTTATTCCTTTTCTTAAATCGGCCTTGTACCCCCTACTGATTCTCAGTCAAAATATACCTACCATAGCTCTTGCACCACTCCTTATGATCTGGTTCGGTTTCGGTCTTTTGCCTAAAATCATCGTCATTACCCTTGTTTGTTTCTTTCCGGTAGCTGTTGCTATGATGGGAGGACTCAGACAGACGGACCGTATGATGCTTAACTATATGCACATGATTGGAGCAAGTAAGAGACAAATTTTTATTAAATTAGAGCTTCCTCATGCCCTACCCTCACTCTTCTCAGGAATTAAGATTGCAGCTACCTATAGCGTGATGGGTGCCGTCATTGCTGAATGGATCGGTTCGGATAAAGGTATTGGTTATTATATGATGCTTCAAAAAGCTAGTTATCGTACGGACCGTATGTTTATTGCGATTTCCATCATTGTTATTCTTAGTCTTATCATGTTTGCCATCATTGCTCTGATTGAGAAATGGCTTGTTCGGTGGAATCGACAGCAACAAAGATAATCCTATGACATCATAAAGGGCGTGTTACTATTGTTGAAATCCCTTATACAGCAAGAAGAACGTAACTCTCAACATGAAGTTACCTCGACATATCCTGTATTAAAGGTTACCGATATTCATAAGAGTTTTAAAAGGGGACGCCAAAGTCTACCTGTACTGGATGGGGTCTCACTCACGGTGGAGCAAGGAGAGTTTGTCTCGATCGTGGGACCTTCTGGGTGTGGAAAAAGCACACTATTCCAAATTGTTGGTGGATTAGTCCAACCCGATGCAGGGGAAGTATGGATGAATGGACAACAAGTAACGGGTGAGAGAGGTCATATAAGCTTCATGCCTCAACAACCGGCACTGTTTCCATGGCGGACTATTGAGGATAATGTGATTCTCGCGCAGGAAGTGAAGGGAATGTCCAAAAGAGAAGCTCGAGCAGAGGCTCGAGAGTGGATCACTAGAGTTGGTCTATCTGGATTTGAGCAAGCTTACCCACATATGTTATCCGGTGGGATGCAACAGCGAGCTGCTTTCCTGCGCGCCCTACTCAGTCCTGAGGAATTGATGTGCCTAGACGAGCCTTTCAGTGCACTAGATACACTCACAAGAAGTGATATGCAACGCTGGTTACTCGATATTTGGGAAGAAAACCGACGCTCTATCTTACTAATCACACATAATATTGAAGAAGCATTACTGCTCTCCAATCGGATCTATGTGTTCTCAAGCCGGCCTGGTTCAGTATTAGAGGTCATTGATGTGCCTTTTCCTCGACCACGTAAAGAGGAGATAACGGAGGATCCTACCTTCTTAAGATTAAGACGTGAACTATCGGAATGGATGAAAGAAGAACAGCGCAAAACCCAAGTTCAAGCTAAATAAGGACGCTAATGATATACCATTTAGCCGTGGCTTTTACGATAACCTCTATATTGACTCGCTCCGAACATGACAATAAGAGCAATACAAAACAAGATATATGATATTGTCAGTCCCTTGATGTTCATATCCGGCATAATGATGGACGAACTTATAATACCAAACAACCAAATGTGTGATAGTGTACCTATAATCGATGCCCATGCATATGTTGAATTCTTTATTGGAGATAAAGCAGACATAAAGGAGATTAGATTATTAGGCATAATGGGTAAGGTTCGTAGAAATATAATCGACCATGCGCCGTATTTGTCCATGCCATGTTGCCATTTCTCATAACGTTCTAATTTTTTACCCCATCTTCGATTGAACCATTCGTAAAAGAAATATCTACAAATGGTAAACACTACAATGGAAGCTACGGTTGCTACAAACCAGCTAGCTATTAATCCAACCGTTAATCCTAAAGTGGAAATGTGCAGTACTATTAATGTTGCAAATGGAAAGAATCCTAGAATACCTTGAATAATCGCCAAGAAAGTCGTAAGAAATAGAATTGAAATACCTTCCAATCCAGTAAAATTCAAAAGCCATTCAATGGCTTGGTCTATCATATTTGTCATATATCCCAACCGACTCCATTTCAATACTTCCTAAAAAAGTGTACAAGGTTCTACCGAATCCAGAATAGGAGTAAACGTCACCTATGAACAATTCCATAAACATACCACTAATTGATGCCCATATCCATCTTGATACTTATAACTCACCGTTGCACATTGAACATTTGCCCAGCGAAGGCATAACGGGAGTCATTGCTGTATCCATGAACCTTGCATCGAGTAAAACGAACCTAGCGTTGTCACAATTGTATCCCAAACTCGTTCACCCTGCCTTCGGTTATCATCCTGAACAACCCTTGCCGACAGAAGAGGAGACCCAGCAATTATTCTCCTGGATGGAGCTCCATATTCAAGACATGGTTGCTGTTGGTGAGGTAGGACTACCCTATTACTCTCAACTTGAGGCAGAAGAGAATGATTTTTCATTTGACCAAACACCTTATATTAACCTACTGGAGAAGTTTATTTCTTTTGCAGCTATCCATAATAAGCCTATCGTACTCCATGCTGTGTATCAAGACGCCAACATCGTATGTAACTTACTTGAACAATATCACGTAACACGTGCACATTTTCATTGGTTTAAGGGTTCTCCAGATACCATTGAAAGAATGGCCCGTAATGGATATTATATCTCTTTCACACCTGATCTTCTATATGAAGCCGAGATTCAAGAGCTAGCCCGTATTTATCCTACACATCAGATCATGGTGGAGACGGATGGTCCATGGCCTTTTGAAGGACCCTTTACTGGACAGATGACCCATCCCCGCATGATCTCAGATGTGATAGAAGAATGGAGTAGAATACACCATATGAGTGTAGAGGAAGCTCGTGAATTGATCTACGACAATACTCAAAGATTCTATGGAATTAAATGAACCTTTATGAATTACTTTTTCATAAATCCTTTGCGATCTAGAAACTCCTTCATGTGAAGACGAGTAGGTTGGGATAAGCGAGTAGCCATGATCTCTGACCATGGGTTATCTTTCTTTCCCTCTGTTCGTTCCAGCATATATTGTTTCGTCGTAACGTCGTACTTTCCAGCTTGTTCTACGCTCTGTTCCTTATTGTAACTATTCTTGTGGAGTACTGCTTCCATTGGTAATCGAGGTCTTAGACCGTTCTCCTGATCGGGGTATCCAACACACATACCGAATACGGGATAGACTAATTCCGGTAACTCAAGGAGTTCGGAGACCTCTGCAATACGATTGCGAATGCCACCAATATATACAATGCCAAGACCTAACGATTCCGCAGCTATCGCTGTATTCTGAGCTGCTAGAGCTACATCTGTTGTCGCAACGATGAAGTTCTCCATCGTATCCTCATAGGAAGGCTGATCCCCCAAATGGGGTGTAGTTACTTGCTGCAGACGGTATAAATCCGCACACCAGACTAGGAAAACGGAGCATTGTTCTACGTAAGCCTGATTTCCGGCGAGTACAGCTAACTTTCCTCTGAGTTCTGGTTCCGTTATAGCTATAACACTGTAAGCTTGCACATTACTAGAGGTTGAAGCCATTTGTCCCGCAGCTATAATTGAAGCAAGCTGATCATCGCTAACTTGTGTATCTTTAAAAGAGCGGACAGATCGATGATTCATTAATAGTGAAATGGTTTCGTTTGTTGTATTGTTCATAGCACTACCACTCCTAATCTTTTTGGATATCTCGTTAGATTTTTTGATTAGTATTCGAAGAAACTCATAGCTTCACCCGTTGTAGACGTAAGGCGTTTAGCACAACGGAAACAGAACTGAAAGCCATCGCTGCCCCGGCAACCCAAGGAGCTAAGAAACCTGAAGCAGCTATTGGAATACCTATAGCGTTGTATGCTAGCGCCCAGAATAGATTCTGTTTGATGTTACTCATCGTTCTTCGACTCATCATAACAGCGTCCGCAACAGCGTTCAGATCGCCTCTCATCAAAGTAACGTCGGCTGCTTCCATAGCAACATCTGTTCCAGTTCCAACCGCCATACCGATATCTGCAGTGGCTAAAGCAGGTGCATCATTAATGCCATCACCTACCATAGCAATGACTTTTCCAGATTGCTGTAACTTCTTCACTTCTTCCGCTTTACCTTCAGGAAGAACTTCAGCTAACACTGTAGTGATCCCCGCCTGCTTAGCAATCGCTTTAGCTGTGCGTTCGTTATCTCCTGTAATCATAACGACGTCAATGCCCATATTTATCAAACGATTAACGGCTTCTTTAGATGTTTCCTTAATGGTATCTGCAACAGCCACAATTCCTGCATATTTTCCATCAACAGCAACAAGCATAGCCGTTTTACCGGATTCCTCAAGTTGATTCATGTCCTCATGGGCTGTACCAATATCAAGTCCATTCTCAGACATCAGCTTTCGTGTACCCACCAGCATTTTTCTACCATCTACCCAAGCTGTTACACCATAACCTGGTATATTCTCGAACTGTTTCGCAACAGGAAGGGGTAATCCCTTACTTCGATCAATCGCCTCACTCACAATAGCATCTGCTAGTGGATGCTCGGAGTGCTTCTCAACAGCAGCTGTCATTCGCAACAATGAACTTTCCGTCATTGGCGCAATCGGAAGAACATCGGTCAATACTGGCTTACCGTTCGTCACTGTACCTGTCTTATCTAAGACTACAACACCTATTCGCTGTGCCGATTCTAAATGTTCTCCGCCTTTGAACAGAATTCCGAATTCAGCGGCACGACCTGACCCTGCCATAATAGACGTAGGTGTCGCAAGACCAAGTGCACAAGGACACGCAATAACGAGTACAGCAATAGCTTTTTCCAATGCACTAGCAAATTGCCCCTGTTCTATTCCAAAATACCATACTAAGAATGTGATGAGAGCAATCCCTACTACGACAGGAACAAAGATCCCTGAGATCACATCTGCAATTCGTTGAATGGGTGCTTTGGATCCTTGTGCAGCTTCTACCACTTGTATAATCTGTGCTAATGTTGTATCTTTACCAATCTTCGTCGCTTCGATACGAAGAACACCATTCTTGTTCAGAGTTGCCCCAATAACCTTATCGCCCTCATGTTTCTCAATGGGAATACTCTCCCCTGTCAACATGGACTCATCTACAGAAGATATTCCTTCAAGAACTCGGCCGTCCACAGGGATCTTCTCCCCTGGTTTGACAATAATGATCTCCCCAACGATGACCTCTTCCATCGGGATACTAACTTCTTCTCCATTACGCACGACAAGTGCAGTTTTGGCTTGTAGTCCCATTAAACTTTTGATAGCTTCTGACGAACGCCCTTTTGCCAGAGCCTCAAACCATTTACCCACAAGGATTAATGTGATCAATACGCTACTTGTCTCGTAGTACATCTCAACCGTATGTTCCATATTACCCATACCCAGAGACTGAATCGTGAGATATACACTGTAAAAATACGCTGCTGATGTTCCTAACGCGACCAGCACATCCATATTGGCGCTACCATTACGCAATGCTTTATAGGCTCCAACGTAGAATTGTCCCCCAATAATAAACTGTACTGGCGTCGCTAAGATCAGTTGAAACCATGGGTTCATAAACAAAACTGGAACAGGAATCCACGAGGTAAAGGAGAAGTGTCCTACCATCGCCCATAGAAGGGGCAGAGAAAGAATAGCGGAGATCACCCACATCCATTTTTTTCGATCAATTTCTCGTTTTCGAAGATCAGCTGTATCTTGTGCTTCCTGCTTCGGTATAGCTTTATAGCCAAGTTGCTCTACTTTTCGAATAATCTCCTTTACATTCGTGTGCATTGGAGAATATTCCACATGAGCTGTCTCCAGAGCAAGATTTACATTTGCATGAGAAATTCCCTCTAACCTATTTAACCCTTTTTCAATGCGTGTAGAACAAGCGGCACATGTCATTCCTGTAATCTCAAAGTCCATGGATTGTTTCACTGTCCCGTAACCAAGAGATGTAATCTTTTGTTCAATTGTATCCACATTCATCTGCATTGGGTCATAGGTAACAGATGCCTGCTCCAAGGCAAGATTAACATTGGCCTTGGTTACACCTTCCAACCGTGATAGTCCCTTTTCAATCCGTGTAGCACATGCAGAGCACGTCATACCGGTAATCTGTAACGTTGTTTGCTGTTCTCCAGAGGTATTAGATGACAACATGGTCACCTCCCTTTCGTTTATTCATCATTTTCTATACCCAGGTAGGGTATCGATTACTTCAAAAAAATGCGAGGCGTGGAAATGACCTATCCCCTGCCCCGCTCCTCATTTAACGTTCTGACAGAAGCTCTTGTGAACCATAGCTTTTCATTCCGTTATTTAAAAATATGAAATCCTTTTATACGATGTCGTAACCTTGATCAACAATAGCTTGTTTAATTGCTTCTAGACTAACCTTGTTCTCATCGAAATCAACGGTAACCTTCTTTGTTGGCAGATCTACCTTGCCTGTTGCTCCTACACTCTTAACTGCACCTTCGACAGCGTTCAAACAATGATTACAAGACATACCTTCTACGTTTAATGTTACATGTTGCATGTTATATTCCTCCTATTGGTTAAGCTTATTTTGACTTTATCTCATTAATTTGTTCACGGTAACTAATAATTCATCAATAACTTCATGATCTCCTGCTTCAATGCGTTCCACTACACAACTTCTCATATGTCCTTCTAACAACAATTTCCCTACACCATTCATAGCTGACTGAATTGCTGCGATCTGATTTAACACGTCGTCGCAATATATATCTTTCTCGATCATCCCTTTAACGCCTCGGATCTGACCTTCAATACGATTCAATCGCGCGACCAACTTACTCTTTGTCTGTTCAGAGTGATGACTTTTTCGTGTATTTGAATCCGTATGACATACATCAGGTCCTGCCTCAGAAGTTTTCAGTCCTTCTATAAGGCGGTCTGACTTGTGATCTTCCATAGGCTTTCCTCCTACTTCTTTCGAAAATATCTGTATTTCTTCTACCCCTTAACAATACCATACCCCCCTTGGGTATTCAATAGGTATAATAAGATTGCCCGATCACTTTTTTCTTCCATGATGATTATTTTCATAAATATCATTTATGATAGCAGGAATTACCAATTAATTGCCGAATTTATATATTATGGTCATATTTCATTTGCAAGATTATGACACCTTAATTAGGAAGAAGGTTAACCATGTTTACCCCTCGCTTATGGATTAAAGGTATGACATGGAGTCAGATCTTTACCTGTTTACTATTCCTCGCTAGCATTTATCTATTCATTACAACCTACAGACCAACACCTTTCCAGCACTCCATATCTACTTGGGTCTTATTACTATCTATGGTGGGTACAACCTTTGTTCTTGATTTCTTCACTTTTCAATTACCACCCACAGGAAGCAAACAGTCCATGGATTCAGCAGTATATTTGGCATGTGTATTTATGTATGACATTTCATTTGCTTTATCCGTGTTACTTGTTAATACATTATTCTTTGCAATCTGCGAACGAGAATTAACGCTTAAGAAACATCTAATTAATTTCTCGATATACGCTATTACGCTCATCTGTTCTTCGTCCGTATATTACTGGGCAGGCGGGACCACTGGAGCTTTTGAGAACCGACATTTATTTGCTTATGCACTCTCACTAACGATCTACTTCACGGTAAACACTTTGAGTATTGGTATGTACTATTATCTGCAACGCGGAATCCATCTTCGGATCACCCTCAAGAGTCTGTTTAAAGAATCGTTAAAAGTATATGCTTGCACGATGATTCTATCTGTCGTCCTTACCGTACTGGTTGTCCATAACGGCATTATAGGACTATTATTATTTACTGGTCTAAGTATACTCCTCTCACGTTCATATATTCAAATGTTCAATCTCTATCTTCAAACAGAGGAACGAACCCATCAAGATCAACGCACAGGGCTTTATAACCATAGCTTTTTTGAGGACAGTCTCGAGAAGGAACTAGCCCATTCCATCAAGAATGATACAATCCTTTCCATCGCCATGATCGACATCGATGATTTCAAAATATATAACAATCATTACGGGCATCTTATTGGCGATAAGTTACTCGCTTTTGTTGGACAATATCTGAAAAAAGAATGTAACGCCGTCTCCGCTATAGCTTCTCGTTATGGAGGTGAGGAATTCACCATTCTTTTGCCAGGTTATGATTCACATCGAGCCTTCCTCTTTATCAACAGTCTTCGTAAAAAGTTAAACGATATTTATATCGAAGGTGTTGAGTTACTCCCTCATCATTGTCTCTCTTTCTCTGCGGGTATCGCCTCTGTCCACATGGATATACATCATAAATCTGATCTCGTTGATCGAGCTGTACAAGCTCTAGTCTATGCAAAGAATCAAGGTAAGAACAGCATCCACATCCATGGTAATATACCGAAAATGAAAACTGAAATCGATATTTCTCAAGATGTACGAGATATCGAACAGCAGCTGAGTCTTTTTATGTACAAAGATATTACAACGTATACTCATTCTAAGCGTGTGTTCCAATATGCCATCGATATGAGTGACATTCTACAGCTTGATTCCACCCTTTATAGAAAATTTGTATTAGGTGCCCTCATTCATGATATTGGCAAAATAGAAATTCCTCGCGAATTGCTTCACAGAGCGGAGAAACTCACTTCAAATGAATGGAACCAAATTAAAAGCCATGTCACTTGGGGGAAAGAAATCATATTAAGCCAAGAGAAATTCAAAGATTTAGCCCCATTTGCAGACCTTCACCATGAGCATTACGATGGTAAAGGTTACCCCCACGGGTTTAAAAATGAGGAGATTCCTTGGTTATGCCGTATGTTAACCATTATAGATTCCTTTGATGCGATGACATCCGAAAGACCATACCAAAGAACGAAGACCATACCAGAAGCTATCTCAGAACTTCGTATGTGTGCTGGTTCTCAATTCGATCCTGTTCTGACGGAGCTATTCATCGGTTACATTGAAAGTAAGAACGATTTCACTCTCATAAATAATAAATAACCCGTTGTACGGATAGCTCCGAGCAACGGGTTATTATTATTGTAATGTGTAATCAGTTGTTATCTCAAGCTTTTTCTGAATTCATTTCATGAGAAGTTTGGTGAAGCTCTTTAATCATATGTTGCATTAACATATTTTGCTGATTACTAATACCGAACTGGTTATCCCGAATGAGCAATTGGTGAATATTCTTCTTCAATATTTCACTTCGACGTTCCAACATAGCATGGTTCATTAACTAAATCACTCCAGACTTGTTTTTGAACTTGCAGTTAAAAGTTCTCCCTTTATTATAAAGAACATTCAAGGATAGTGAAAACTTACTGAAAATGATTCATTACTTGAAAATCAGGGTCAGCAAGGAAGAGAGTCCCTGACCAAACTGAGTCATAGATATCCTCCCTCATGCTCCATCTTCCTTACATAACTACGCCATCTGCACTTTGCAATTGGACATCCTTCATATGTCCCCTCCATTTTCGCCATCTTAAGGAAACAAGAACTCCACGCAGATATTCATCTACAATCATGGCAATATACACACCAAACAGTCCCATATCCAGCACAATTCCTAATAGGTACGCTAATCCTACCGACACAATCCACATCGAAATAATACTAGTCGTCATAACATACTTCGTCTGTCCAATCGCATTCAGAGCATTACCCATTGTCATATTAATCATTTTACCGGGTTGAAGAACGATATTTACGAGCAATAGGAAGACTCCCATAGCTATAATTGATTCATCGCTTGTAAACCAATTCAATATATATTTACCAAATATAACGAGAATAATTGTGTTTACTTCTACAAGGATAACCCCCCACTTCAGAGCCTTCCATGCACCTGAGTATGCATCCATGCGTTTCCCAGATCCATATAAATGTGCTGTACGAATCTGCACTGCCATCGCAACCGACATCCCAAGTAGAAAGGCAAAGGATTCCACGGTCGTCATATAGGAACGCGTTGCTAATTCTACGGCACCCATAGTCCCAATAAGTGATACGATCACTAACTGCGTAATCGAATAGGATCCACCACTTAGCGAAAGCGGAATACCAATCTTTGCGATTTCCTTAACGATTTTCTTATTCCATCTCACAAACTCTCCAAAGGTCAGTCTTGAACTAAAGCTATTAAGCAGAATTACGAATAGCACTGCTGTAGCAATCGATCTGCTTAGAACGGTTGAGATACTTACTCCTACCATGCCCATTTCCGGGAAACCAAGCTTCCCAAAAATAAATATGTAATTAAACAAAATATGAATGAAGTTCATGCCTATAGCAATCATCATCGTAGCTTTTGTATTCCCCGTATTCCTGATAATCGTACTACACGCCTGAAGAAGCGCCATCATTATTGCACCACTACCCACAATCTGAAGATACTGTTGAGCCAAAGGACGGATCTCCATCGGCACATGCATTAAAGTGAGTATGGCGTCCGTATAGAAGTGAAGTCCGATGCTGACTCCAACCCCAATAACTACATTAAAGGAGAACGCTAGAGATGCCGCTTTACGTGCTTCTAGTTCATTACCTGCTCCAAGTTTCTGAGCTACTAATATCCCCGCCCCACCGCTAATCATCGTAAATAATACAAACAAAGCCGCAAAAAATTGATTACATATCCCCACAGCCGCCACTGCCTCATCTGATATCTTACTAACCATGATTGTATCGACAGTCCCAATCATAAATTGCAGAGACATTTCCAGCATAATTGGCCATGCTAAGTTGTACAGAGAATAGGTGTCCTTCGATCTTAAAGATGTCAAATATCTCTACTCCTAAATGTCAATTGAACGAATTTCTCTAACCACAGCTTAGACGTTCGCCGCCTATAATAACATTCATTACAGGGACCTACAACAACTTATTTCACCTGTATAGCCCATTAGAGTCATTACAATTCCATGAACAGCACGATAGAATAGATCTATACATCAAGCGAGTAGGTGAAAACAGTGCACTTTTATAAAAGAGTATGGGGACTTGGTTTGGCATTAACATTGGTATGTATGTTATTTCCTTCATTTAGTTATGCACATGCATATCTTCAGCAGTCTACGCCCTCTGCGAACGATATCCTTACACAATCTCCAACAAAGATTACCCTTCAGTTCAATGAGACCATTCAGCCTGCTTTCCATTCGATTCAGGTCATGAATGCTTCAGGAGAACGAGTGGATCTAGATGACAGCTATATACCTGATCAACAACCGAAGACACTTGAAGGTAGCGTCAGACCTAATCTACCCGATGGGCTCTACACTATTTCATGGTACATCATTTCAGGAGATGGCCATCCGATTGATGGAAGTTTTTCTTTTCAAATTGGACAGTCCAGCAGCTCCATTAACGCACCGCCTGCTAGTTCTTCAGATAGATTACCTGGACTAGATCTGATTGTTACCCGATGGTTACTGTACTTAAGCATGTCTTTGTTTATCGGTATTCTCTGTTTCTACCTCTTTATGTATCGCCCAGATTCGAGCAAAAAGGGGATATCCCCCTTGTCACCACGTAGTCGTACGTTATGTTGGATATCTTACGGTGGTATAGCTACAAGCATTATCCTAAGCCTACCATTACAGGCTACCATTGATGCACGTTTACCTTGGACTAAGTTAGGGTCAACACCATGGTTCTCTCCATTGATGAATACAAACTTTGGTACGATATGGTTAATTCAGTTCATTATAGTGATTGTACTAGGTGGCTTCTTGTATATAGCTAATCGTACTTCAAAGAAACAGAGCTATGCTGGAAATATCTATTACTATATCTCATTAATCCTAGGTCTTGGCATTCTCTTAACGAAGTCATTCATTGGTCATGCAGCTGCTTCTGAATCCGAAGTATTATCTATAACGATGAACTTTCTTCACCTAACTGCTATATGTATCTGGATCGGTTCATTACTTGTAATAGCTGCTATTCTTCCAGGTGAAGCCTCACTCCCTTCTGAACCAGAGGATCGAAAGAGGACTATCTTTGGTGTCATTCGTACGTTCTCCATCTGGGGAACCGGCCTTGTGGCCATTCTTATACTTAGTGGGACGTATGCCAGTCTGAAGTATGTACCCACAATGTATTCCTTATTTAATACGTTATATGGGCAAATACTACTGACTAAATGTGGTCTTGTACTCATCATGCTAGGTTTCGCTGCCAACAACACCTTACGCGGAAGACGCAACAAACTACTGGGTAAGAGTGTATGGATTGAATTAAGTATCGGTGTGGTTACCCTTGTCCTTGCTGCAATCCTTACCAATATACCAACAGCCATGTCATCGCCAGGTCCCGTTGACCTTAGTCAAACTTTAGAGAACGGGAACACCATTTCACTACAAATTAGCCCAAATGTAATCGGTAATAATCAATTTGAAATCCATGTACAAGATCCTAGTGGCTATGACATTACTAATATTGACCAAATTAAACTTACTCTAATTAACTTAGATATGGACATGAACCCATACGAAATCCTTATTCCACATCAAGCAGATTCCAACTTTATAGCCGAAGATCTCATCAGCATGGCTGGACAGTGGAATGTTCAAGTCCATATCTTAACTTCTACACTTGATAGTTGGGATACGGAATTTAAGATCAGGGTGGGAACCAAGTAACCATCGCTTAGCAAAAGAAAATACAAATCACCATTGAAAAGAGGTATTACTTTGTTTAAAAAGTCCAAATTAACCATCCTATTCATGTCAGCCGCTACAAGCTTATTACTCTTCTCCGGCATCGCAAGTGCTCATGTATCCGTCAATCCATCCACATCTACTCCGGGAGCTTGGGAGACATATACGATTAAAGTACCGGTTGAAAAAGACATTCCCACCACGAAAGTTTCTTTAAAAATCCCGGATGTTGTAGACTTCAAGCAATATCAACCTGTACCTGATTGGCAGGTCAGTACAGAGAAAGATAGTTCAGATAAAGTCAGCTCTATTACGTGGACGGCGGTAGGGGAAGGAATCTCTGCTGGAGAATTCCAAATATTTAACTTCGTAGTCCAGAATCCCAAAGAAGATGCATCTTTAGCTTGGGACGCTTACCAATACTATAATGATGGAAGCATTGTAGAATGGACGGGAGCCGAGGACTCCGCAACCCCTCATTCTATTACCCAGATTACCACTGCACCCGCACCATTACCCTCTGAAGGTGGAGCTGTGAATAATGAAGCACATGGGGATCATGACACTTCAACAGGTACACCATCTGTAGAGAATCAGCCAACTAATACATCGGGTCATTCCGAATCAAGCGAAACTTCCCCAACCTTAAATATTGTCACTATGATCATATCTATTGTAGCTTTAATCCTTTCTGTAATTGCACTCATCATAGCCCTAAATAATCGAAGAAAACTCTAGTTCATCCTTATTACGCAAAAGAAAGAGACCGTAATCTTAAAGATTACGGTCTCTTTCTTTACATATCAGAAGGGTCACATTCACTAATGAAGTCTCCCTAGACGTATTACTTAGTCAATTTGAACGCCCTTCTTGATTGCCTTCAAGTCACCATTGGAATTGTTAAGTATAGGAAGCATCTTGGTAGCACGAACCATAGGGGCATTGCATAACCGACAAGTCGGTTCATGTTCAAACGCGAAGTTATCACGCATCCATCCCTTACAGCCCTCATCCGTACAGGACCAAATCGAAGTATTTTCCTCTGGAATTTCCTCTAACGATTTTTTGCGATAGTTCATACTCAACCTCCTTAAAAGACTTTAAAAACCAACAAGTATAGACGGATACCCAACCTAGAAAAGCGGCATCCGCAAGATAGATCATACCTTTACGTTCTAAACTTATAGTATAGAAAAAACTGCCCTTAACAGACGTTAAGGGCAGTCTTGTGTTAATTAAAGTTTTACTACGTTTTCTGCTTGTGGTCCACGGTTTCCTTCAACTACGTTGAACTGTACGCGTTGGCCTTCGTCCAAAGTTTTGAATCCGTCGCCAGTGATAGCGGAGAAGTGAACGAAAACGTCGCTTCCACCTTCAACTTCGATGAAACCGAAACCTTTGTCTGCGTTAAACCATTTTACTGTACCTGTTTGCATTTGTAATTCCTCCAAAAAATATAATTTAATGCTGATCTTTTTTTACACTTACATATAAAAAAGTTTCACACATTGAAAAGTGTTCCAATGACCTATGGTTGAATCAACTTTTCAATAAGTGAAAGTCATCAATATTTTCTAACTGAGATAAGTGTACCACACGGATATACTAAACGCAAGGCTGTGCTAAAAGCATTTGCTAAATTCAAGGTATTTTTTTTCGATATTGCATAAAAATGGCATGCGACTAACGAGGCATTCACTCTCACTCTATATATTATACCCACTTTATTCTGATTTATAACAATGTGGCATGGTATTATTTCCTTCCTCATATAATATGAAAATACACGCTTATCCTACTTTTATTTCAATTCTAATTGGCGAGGGGGCTTAACACTGATTGAATTCAAAAAGGTAAATAAGTACTTCGGGCCTTTTCACGTACTTAAGAACATTGACCTCCAGATCAAAGAAGGCGAAGTTGTGGTCATCATCGGTCCATCCGGTTCAGGAAAAAGCACCCTACTTCGATGTATTAATCGACTTGAGACGATATCAGATGGTGAATTGGTCGTCAATGAGGTTCCTCTACACGACAAGAAAATTGATATTAATTATTTCCGTCGTGATATCGGTATCGTGTTTCAACATTTCAATCTTTATCCCCATAAGAGAGTAATCGATAATATTATTCTCGCTCCTATGAAAGTTCAACGGCTTACTAAAGAAGATGCTAAGAAAACAGCCATGTCCTATCTAACTCGAGTTGGTATCGAAGATAAGGCAGACAGCTTTCCCTCCCAACTCTCTGGCGGACAACAACAACGTGTGGCTATTGCTCGCGGACTCGCGATGAATCCTAAGATCATGTTATTTGATGAACCTACCTCCGCTCTCGACCCTGAAATGATTGGTGAAGTACTCGATGTCATGCGTTCTCTAGCTCATAAGGGCATGACCATGGTTATTGTTACACATGAAATGGGATTCGCACGCGAAGTTGCAGATGTCGTTGTATTCATGGATGAAGGTCAGATTCTAGAGATTGCAACATCATCAGAGTTCTTCTCTAACCCACGTGAAGAACGCGCGCGTACTTTTCTAAGTCGTCTGATCAATCATTAATATTCTATAGAAATGAAAGGGGAACATGAAAACAATGAACAAACTAAAGAGGTCTCATTTACTTCTTATTCTCATGGTGGTGGCGGTTACCGTCGTATTGGCAGGTTGTAGTGACAAGAAAGATACTACATTAGAAGCCATTAAGGATCGTGGAAAGGTCATAGTAGGTGTTAAATATGATACGAAACTATTCGGTCTTAAGGACCCTGCAACAGGGAATGTTGAAGGCTTCGATATCGATATAGCCAAAGCTTTGGCCAAAAAGGTATTAGGTGATGAGACGAAAGTTGAGCTGAAAGAGGTCACGTCCAAGACTCGTATTCCCTTACTCCAGAATGGAGAGATTGACCTGATCATTGCCACAATGACCGTCACAGAGGAACGTAAAGAACAGGTTGATTTCAGTGATGTCTATTTTAAAGCGGGCCAGTCTCTTCTAGTTAAAAAAGGAAGTGCCATTCAAGGCTTAGATGGCCTGACAAAGGGAATCAAAGTGCTTGCGGTGAAGGGTTCCACCTCTGCCACTAACATTCGCGAGAAGGCACCTGATGCAGAAGTGCTTGAATTTGAAAATTACCAGGATGCCTTTACGGCTCTTAAAGCAGGTAAGGGTGATGCTCTTACAACAGACAATGCCATTCTGCTTGGGATGCAGAAACAAGACCCTGATTACGTACTTGTCGGTGGTACTTTTACAGATGAGCCGTACGGGATAGCTATACGTAAAGGAGATACCGCGTTTGTATCTACCGTGAACGAGTTACTGAAAGAAATGAAAGATAGCGGCAATTACGATAAGCTCTATGAGCAATGGATGGGTGTTAAACCTGAATAGCTGAACAGACTGGAGGAGTGGGCTATCCGCGCCTCTCCTCTTTTTCATATACAGGAGGAAAAGGAGGATCTAAAGAGCAGCCATGGGGAATTTCGATGTCATGCTGGTATTCGACCATTGGGATCGTTATATCGAAGGATTCATCAATACCATTCAGATTAGCATCTTTGCTCTCATTGGAAGCTTCATTCTAGGAGCGATCATTGCTATATTCCGAATTGCTCCTGTTAAACCTCTGAATTGGTTGGGTACGGCTTATGTTGAAGTCATACGAAATATCCCACTTTTGATCGTTGTATTCTTTTTCTATCTAGGATTACCTTCCCTCGGAATTGAATTAGATGGATTCGTATCCGGCACATTGGGATTGACAGTATATACGGCATCATTCATAGCAGAGGCTATACGCGCAGGAATCCAAGCTGTCCCCACAGGTCAGACAGAAGCAGCGAGAGCCACCGGTCTATCTTATATTCAAACGATGATCCATATCACACTGCCTCAAGCAATTAAAGTTGTTCTCCCTGCCATCGGTAATCAGTTCATTAATTTGGTGAAAAATTCGTCTATTCTAGCAGTCGTAGCAGGGATGGATCTCATGTATTATGCGGATCTCATCAATTCGGATACATTCTTACCCTTAACGGTGTATACATTTGTTGCACTCTTTTACTTAGTGCTCACGGTCCCACTCAGCTTCGCTGTTCTTTATATGGAGAAACGTTTTAACATTGCTGACAACAAATGATGCCTATTCCATCGGAAAGGGAGCGAGTAATGTATGGATTTTATAGGCGCGTACTCCATTCCAAATCTATCATTTATTCTAAAGGGTTTCCTGATCACCTTGGAAGTTGCCTTTATTTCAATTATTTTAAGTTTCTTATTAGGGACTCTATTGGGAACTGTGAGATATACCCGTTTCCCAGTGGTAGCACGCCTTACTGCCATAGTCGTTGATATCATACGTAATCTACCTTTACTACTCATTATTTTCTTTATGAAGATTGTACTTCCTCAAATAGGGATTAACATGTCCCCTTTCTGGTCGACCGTTGTGGGGTTAACGTTATTTGAAGGAGCCATGATCTCGGAGATTGTTAGAAGTGGATTGAATTCAATAGATAAAGGACAGATTGAAGCTGCACGATCGTCAGGACTCAGTTATATGCAGACCTTCTGGCACATTGTACTCCCTCAAGGGTTACGCCGTATGTCACCACCTATGGTTAGCCAATTCATCTCCTTGCTCAAGGATACGTCACTTGCAATCATTATTTCCCTCCCTGAGATCATGCACAATGTTCAAATTCTTGGAGGACAAAACTTCAACTATGTCATTCCAGCCCTTATACTCGCAGCTACCCTGTACTTCATTGTCAATTACACCCTTTCTATTATCGCTCGACGTCTCGAGTCAAAGATCAATTAGGAATACTGTCCGTGTCCGTGAGACTTTCCTTTTCTCTAGCATGAGAAGGATATTCCCTCGGGCTTTTCCTTATGGGATAGGACGATAGGATAAATTTATGATCTAAGCCGTATTTTCCACAGTGGAAGGTTGATATTTCTCCTCCTACACGCTAACATGGGGTCATTATCCCAAGCGAAAGTCTAGGTGTATATAACATGATCAAAAATGAAAAAATTAAAGCCTCCGAGGTTCAGCTAACTGGCGTTCACGGTGAAGACTTGGGTGTCGTCTCAACTACTGAAGCTCTATCTATGGCCAAGCAACTAAAAGTTGATCTGATCTGTACCTCTCTCTTAAGTAGCCCTCCACCCTGTAAACTAATGAAGGCTGGTGCTGCTAAACAAGAAGTTCAGCAATCCAGACCAAAGAGTGGCAAACAAGAACAGAACACCAAGGTGAAAGAAATTCGACTAACTCCTCAAATCGAAGACCATGATTACGATACGAAGAAGAATCAGGCTCATAAGCTTTTGAAATCGGGCAAAGCCGTCTTACTCGTGGTACGCATTCAAGGAAAAGAAGGCCCTAAAGCGAAGGAATTGCTAGAGCAATTACTGAAGGATCTTGTGGATGTTGGAAGTAAACAAACCGGGATACAGCTCAGCGGTAAACAAGCCATGGTTCAAGTGATTCCCTTATAAAAGATAGTTTATCTTCTATAGAAGATATCGAGATATCGTTCGTTACAAACGTCAAGTTAGAATAACTGGAGCACGTAAGTGACCAGAATAATGTGAGGTTTAACAAATGTCCAAACGTATTTTATTTACAGGTGGCGGATCAGCAGGTCATGTCACAGTTAATGTTGCTCTCATTCCAAGATTCGTGCAATCAGGATGGGATGTATCATATATAGGTTCTGTTAAAGGTATTGAGTCTGACCTCATTAAGAATATCGATTCTGTCGATTATTATGGTATTTCAACAGGCAAACTTCGACGTTATATGAGTGTCGAGAATTTCAAAGATCCTTTTCGCATCGTTAAGGGCGTATTTGAGGCTTATAATTTAATTCGCAAAATAAAACCTGATGTCGTGTTCTCTAAAGGCGGATTCGTATCCGTTCCCGTCGTCATTGGTGCCAAATTAAACAAAGTACCCATTATCATTCATGAATCGGATATCACTCCAGGTCTCGCTAATCGAATCTCTCTTCCTTTAGCTACTAACATTTGCGTAACTTTTCCTGAGACGTTAGACCATATCAAGAATGATAAGGCAACTTATGTTGGAGCTATTATTCGAGATGAACTCCGATCTGGTAATGCTTCTAATGGATTAGAATTACTTCAGTTCACTAACAATAAACCCATCATTCTAGTCATGGGAGGAAGTCTAGGTTCCAAAAAAATAAACGGTACGATTCGTAATAACCTACCTAAACTCTTGGCTCAATACCAAGTGGTACATATCTGCGGAAAAGGCCAAATTGATCCATCCATTGATCTCGATGGGTATCAACAATTTGAATATATCCATGATGAACTCCCAGATGTCATCGCTTCTGCTGACATTGTCGTGACAAGAGCAGGCTCTAACTCAATTTTTGAATTCTTAGCGCTTCACAAACCTATGCTGTTAATCCCACTATCCAGAGCAGCAAGCCGGGGAGACCAAATATTAAATGCGGAATCATTCCGAAAAGCTGGATATGCAGAAGTTCTGATGGAAGAGAATCTGACTGATGAATCCTTTATGCAATCTCTAGAGTTATTAATCTCGAGACGAGATCAAATGACAGAGACTATGACTAAACATGATCAAGCAAGTACTATAGATCAGGTTATAGAGCTGATCCAGAAAGCAGCCAATAAAAAATAATGTATCTCGCGTCACTAGTATAAGTGGCATGGAGAACTTAATAAACTGTAGATCTCACAAAAGAAGCCGAAAGCAAGGATATATCCCTGCTTTCGGCTTTTGTATACAACTATCTTCTATTACGATCAAAAAAGGTTACTCCTGTAGCATGGCTTGAAATGTTAGCTTGAGGGTCAATGGACCTGACTAAAGCTCTAAATCGTGCCTTCTCTGCCATATGAACCTTGTAGACTAACGGTTTAGCTATAACATGAGGGGTATCACATTCATTCGATATCGAGATATCCTTAAGACTTAGACTTCGTGATAACATCTGCTTAATCTCTTCATGTCGGGCACTCTGAACATACGTAGTCCTATATAAGGCAAATCCTCTGATCGTTAAGTGCACCATCTCATAAGCTAATAGGTAGGCGATAATAGAATACATCGCTTGATCCCATCCATATACAAAACCAGCGCCTGTTAGCACCATACAGTTGATCAGCATGATGATGTTATCTAATGGAACGGGCACTCCGTTTCTCCATAAAGAACGATCAGCTAGTTCAAGGGTATCCAGCGCTCCTCCATATCGGATAACTGTACCTATTCCAAGTCCCAACGATAGCCCCCCTACCATCGCGGCAGTTAAAGCATGTTCGATTAAGGCAGGAATCGGATGAAGAAAGATCGCACTCAACGAAAATACGATCAATCCCAATACCGTTAAGATGACAAACTCTTTTCGAATATGTCTATAGCTCATAACCATAAATGGCACATTCAATAAGAAAAGAAATAATCCTAGCCTCATCTCCGTTAGATGGGCAAAAATAGCGGAAACCCCTGTCATTCCACCGACAATAATCTGATTAGGAATTAAAAACAATTCTAATCCCACAGATGCTAATACACTTCCTACAACGATAAAGAATATGTGAACAAACCAGTGTTTAAAGGCAATACACTCATAAGAATGCATCGCTTCTAATGAAGCCCTAAGTAGTTTCAGTGCAAATCCTCCTCTTCTGAATATAGACTCAGCCTATAATGACAGATGGTTCGGGACAGCAATTTAGGTATGGATCTTAAAGATTGTTAAGTTCCACTTTCCTCTGGCAGCTCAGGTTTCACCTTCGTGTTATTCCTTCTCTTGGAATCTTTGAATTTAAATATATTATCCATAAAGTTATAAATATGTTTAGACTCCTTAGATAATAAGGGTCCTAGAATAGCCATAATTAATACATATAATGCTGTAAAGGATTGTAACACAGGCATAAGTCCCCCTGCTTTTCCTAAGTTAGCCATGATAATGGAGAATTCTCCCCGTCCCATAATGGTGAATCCAATATTAAATGATGCCTTGGTAGACAATCCTGCACTTCGTCCAGCTAATAACCCTGATACGAAGTTACCAATCAAAGTCAGAAGGACGGCAGCAAGTGATAACCATAACGCACCGAACATTTCCAGTGGGTTAATAGATAATCCAAAGCTAAAGAAGAAGATAGCTCCAAAAAAGTCCCTAAAGGGTAAAATAAGATGCTCAATCCGTTTCGCATGTTCTGTATCTGCGAGTACCAGTCCAAAGAGTAACGCTCCTATGGCTTCCGCCACATGAATCGTTTCTGAAAAGCCCGCTACTAGAAATAATGAACCAAATACAACAAGTACAAATATTTCATTTGAGCGAATATTGAGCAGCTTATTTAACAGTGGGACCGCCTTCCGCCCAACAATAATCATCATCAACATGAAAACGAGTGCTATGGATGCGGTCAGTAATACACCCCATACGCTTGAAGAATCACTAAGAACAATTCCAGAGAGTATGGATAAATATACGGCAAGGAATACATCTTCAAACATCGTAATTCCTAGAACCATTTCCGTTTCTGCATTAGCCGTACGTTTTAAATCCACTAGTACCTTAGCCACTATAGCACTAGATGATATCGTCGTAATTCCAGCAATAACAAGAATCTCCTCAATAGGGAATCCTGCGATCCAACCCAGAATCAGACCTAGAACAAAGTTGATCCCGATATAGATGGACCCACCCTTCACGATGGACTTACCTGACTTAATCAACCTGCCAATTGAGAATTCAATTCCTAGGTAGAATAATAGAAACAATACGCCAATCCGGCCTAAAAGATCAATGAAGGGGGCACTCTCTATGAACCTGAAATCAAAATGCCAAAAGTTCATTGCATGAGGCCCTACTGCCATTCCAATTAATATATAGAAAGGTATAACCGAAAGTCTAATCTTAGTCGCTAACAGGCCTACTGCAGCAATTAAGGCAATAGCCAGCCCTATTTCAAAAATGATATGATCCATCTATTTAACCACTTCCGTTCAGTAAAATTTGTTTGAATAATTTCTGTTGCTCACGTTCGCCCACTACAACAAGTGTAGCCTCCCCAGGAATGACGAATTCTGGACCTGGATTTACGTGTTTAGAATGATTCTTCTCAATCACAGCAATAATCATAGCTCCCGAATTCTGACGCACATCAAGTTTACCAATGGTTTGGCCAATGGCTTTATAACTGTTTTCCATTTTGTACCATTCTATAATAAGCTCATCGAATGCCATATCTACTTTCTCTAACGCCTTAGGAACGTATGTCATTCCACCTACGATCGCAGCAATGACACGTGCTTCATCATCATCCATAGAAATCATTGAGATGCTGTCATCGGGATCCTCATATTCAAAATGATACATTTCTCTTCTTCCATCATCATGGATAATGACAACCAACTTATCCCCGTTACGTGTAGTTATTTGGAATTTCTTACCAATACCTGGCAATTCTGTTTCGCGTACATTCATTATTCAAATACCTCCAATTATTCTAAATATATTTAAATAGAACGTTTACATTGTTCGTTTAAAAAGAACAGTAATCGCCTCTACTTTTCAGGGATAATATTACATGATTAAATTGTGTTATGGGAGTTATTAACATCAAAAAGGGTAAATTAAATTAGAGCACAGACAAAGTAGCTTTGCTCACGAAAGTGGAGGTGTACTTAATGGGGTCTAGAAATAAACGACGTAATAATAACATGATACAGTGTTTAAAGGGTAGCCAATATGAGGGTAACTGCAGACTTTCTAAGAGGTAAACCATAAACAATAAGGATAATAATTGAGTAGACAACATAGGCTTTAGCATGTTTGGAGCATGCTGTCGAATATGAGGTCTCATCAAGGTGATTCCTTCTTCAATAGCTCCTTGAGAACTCTTACTCTCATGTGACTGTGCTTCATTAGAAGACACAGGAAAGGAGAATGACAAGACCATAACCATGCCAAGCATCATGACGAAGCGAAATAACGGATGTATTCTGATCATAGTTCATGTCTCCTTTCGCATACTGTTACTAAAATGATAACACATTATCAAACCGATCTCAAATTGAGATGGAATAAAAAACAAGCTGACGCTCCCAGTACACTGAACTATCGGCTGTTTCCCTTGCTGTGATAGGTATTTGGACGATAAGATGTAGATTCTAAAGGAGTGTGAGAAAGCCATATTACACACCTAGAAAGACATACAAATAGAAGAAATTACAACTTTCTGACTTTGTTTTTTTTCATTTTTTACGTTACACTGAAGATTACTTTTCTTACGTCTTGTCAGGTTAAACAAGATGATAGGAAGCTGGACAACCGTCTATAATATAAATGAAAAGAAGTGAAATAAAATGTCTAGGAATCAAAAAATAAACAACCTACCCACACTGATTAGTATTACTCTACTACTAGTCGCCAAATTATGCCTTCTCCGATATTTCATTTTCGGTGAAATTACAGGGGATGGATTAGTAGCGGATACCTTATCTGTCCTTGTATTCATCTCGTTAATTGACCTTATCATGCCTACTAAAGCCAAACGTGTCGCATTTTGGAGTTTTAATGTTATTTTTTCTGTCATCCTTTTTGCTGCAACGATATATCAAGCACATTTTGGTTCAGTCCCCACCTATACAACTCTTGGAGAAATGGGACAAGTAGGACAAATTCGCTCAAGTATTCAATCTTTAATCAACCCTACTCATTTCTTATTCTTTGTAGATCTGGTCATTGGACTCTTCTTATTAGTAATCCGCTTCATCCGTCGTCGCCGTCGTCAGAATACTTATAGCTATACCATGGGTACGATGATGATGAGCTCAACTCGTTATCGTCGGGGCGGAAGAGTGAAATGGAGATGGGTCGCTGCGCTAGTTCTAATCGTAACTGTTGGTTGTTCTAGTCTTGTTATTCATCGGTCTAGTCATATTGATAACGAACTTATTCAAGCAGAGAATGTCGGATTTCTGAATTACCAAGTATCTGCTGCACTTAAGAATAGACAAGAGAATGACATGATCGCCAAAGGGAATCTTCAGGAAACGAAAGCAGATGTAAAGGCACTTCAGTCCACTTATGCTTATAAGGACAACAACACAACAACACCTGCTCATTTCGGTACTGCAAAAGGAATGAACCTCATTATTGTGCAAATGGAGGCTTTTCAGAACTTCCCAATTCATGCGAATCTTGAACAGCAGGAGATAACACCTGTACTTAACAATCTTGCAAAAGAAAGCTATTATTTCCCTTACTTTTATCAACAGATTGGTCAAGGGAATACATCCGATGCTGAATTTATGTCGAATACATCCATCTACCCAACCGGAACTGTAGCCATGTCAACGGGTTTTGGAAATAGGGAGTTGCCAAGTCTTCCACGGTTATTACATAAACAACAATATAAAACAGCAACGTTCCATATTAATGATGTCACATTCTGGAGTCGGAATTTGCTATATCCGGGGCTTGGATTCGAACAATATTATGATAAACCAGCCTATAAAAATGATCATTTCAATGATTTCGGGGCTTCAGATGAAGAGATGTACCGTGTTGGTATAGAGAAGATTAAGGAGATGTCTTCTGACAGTAAGCCTTTCTATGCACAGTTCGTAACGACATCCAGTCATGCTCCCTTTGTTATTCCTAAAGATCAACGGAAGCTAGCACTTTCAAAGGATATGGAAGGAACGCAACTAGGCAACTATTTGGAAGCTGTACATTATACAGATCATGCGCTGGGTACATTGATTGAACAATTGAAGGCGAATGGCTTGTGGGATAACACGATGCTTGTCGTATACGGTGATCATTTCGGTATTAACCCCAAGGAAACAGATGGAGCAGAGATTACTGCAAAATTAGGTGTCCCTTATGATAATCAGATTAGCCGATTCAACATCCCCTTTCTTATTCATGTTCCTAAACAAGCGAAAGGCGAGGTTGTCGAGCTTGCTGGTGGACAATTAGATATTATGCCTACTATATCTAATCTTATGGGAATATCTCTGGAAGAGAAACAGTTCACAACGTTCGGCCACGATCTTCTGAATACAGATCACAATGTGTTCGGAATGCGTTATTACTTACCTACAGGTTCTTTCTTTAATAATGATGTCTTATTCGTTCCAGGTGCTGGCTTTGATGATGGAACAGCCACGTCACTCAAAACGCTACAACCCGTTCAAGATGTGAGTGCCTACCGTAAAGATTATGATTATATTATGTCGCTAATGAAGCTCTCCGATAAATATGTTCAATTGTTACCTAAACGGACACCATAATAGTTACACAAAAAAGGCATTTAGAGGCCACATTATGATATTCAAATAAGGCAGACCGTGATGACTTGGTCTGCCTTATTTCTACACTTTTTGTGAATAAAGAATTTCTCATCTGATACTCCAGCTACTTATTAACTATTTCGATATCCTTTTCCTTCTTCACAAGTCCCTAAGTCCCTAGCTAGTCCCTTCACATCAAGGCCATCTATCGCGAAGGCACGGCGCACCAGTTCAGGTGGGACGAACTCATCATACTTTCCTAAATACGGAGCTTCATCGGGTGATAAAAGAGTGATCGGATCCTCACAGTTGGAAGACTCCGCTAGGATATGCTCAAGAAGACTTTCCGCGTTGGTCTTACCCGCTACAACCATATAATACGGTTCCATCGGGACAACAGATCGAAGTCCCAACTTATCCTTCAAGTTATTCTTAATTAGCCGCTCTAAGGTTCGGAATTGCTTGCTACCTACCCATGGCATAATGAAGAAAGAGTCCCCGCCTGCAGGTATGACCGAGCTACGTAACATTCCACTTTCCCTTACCAGGCGACGAGCTCGTTCGAGACGATTCACAGCATTAGGTGCTAAATAGGAGTATATGACGTCATCCGCCAATACTTCTCGCATCTTCTGCAAGACACGGGTATGAACATCTCCTCCCGCTCCCAGCCACAGCGTATCGACCTTCCCTCGTGAAGATTTCACATAGACGGCTTGATGTTTCGTATCGACCTCTTCTACCTTCCATAGCTTCCCTGCAAGTGTGAAACAGTAGCCCGGTGGTGGAACGGTTGTAATCGAACCAATCTCTTCCGTACCGTTATATACCACATGTTCTTCATCATCTTTAAACACAGCATAGAACCGGAAATTGTTCACGATTCGCTCACCCATCAGGCCGATGATAAGAGTACCTTCTTCTGTCCGTTGAATATGATCTGTCTGCAGTAAATAGTTCAGGAATATCTTATAGTCTTCAGGCTGAATCTGTTTAAAAGAAGGCAACGTAAGCACCGCTCTTGCGAGTTCAGCCGGCTCCGCTTCACCAAGGCTCTTCAGTGCACTCATCGTTTGATGATATAACAGACCCACTGGCATTTGGCGAACATCTAATGGTTCAACCCATTTCTCCCGCACATATAATTCGATGACAGCAATGGCCCGCAGTAGCATCCACGGCATGCGTGCAGGAAGTTGCGCTTCTTCATCCTCTTCTTCAGGACACACAAATAGCATTTCTGATGCCGCATTCCCGCGACGTCCTGATCGCCCTAATCTTTGTACGAAGCTCGAACTACTGTAAGGCGCTCCAAGTTGAACGACTCGCTCCAGTTCTCCAAGATCAATCCCTAGTTCTAGCGTCAAGGTTGCGGCAGCAACGGCAGGACCGTATCCTGTACGTAATGCTGCTTCTGCTTCTTCTCGCAACATCGCGGATATACTTCCATGATGCACGTAGAATACATCAGGTTCATGACGCTTCGAAGCAATCCGTCGAAGCTCTAACGTCATTAATTCCGCATCGGAACGGCTATTCGTAAATACTAGTGCTTTCTTATGGTGCGTATGGTCGTAAATATAGTCATGATAAGCTTGTTTCGCATATTCCAACATTTTAGCTTCTTCTTCATTACGTGCATCAGGGAACGAGAAGTGTTCTACACTCAGCTTCAGTTTCCGTCCACCTTGTGGAGATACGATCTCCGTGCGCTTGTCCGTACCTGCACTAATCCAATCCGTTGCGGAATCATAGTCACTAAGCGTTGCCGACAACCCAATTCTACGCGGTTTACAGTAGGCCATCCGCTCAATTCTAGCAAGCTGACATAACACCTGGATGCCACGGTCGGATCCCATGAAGGCATGTACTTCATCAATAATGATGTACCGAAGATCATGGAATAATGCTGGAATGGCATTCGGTCTGTTCATAAGTAGTCCTTCGAGCGATTCAGGTGTAATCTGTAGCACGCCCGAGGGCTTCTTCATGAGCTTAGTCTTCTCCGCCTGGGGAACATCTCCATGCCAATGCCATACCGGTATCCCTGCTTCTTGGAGCAACTCATTTAAGCGTTCAAACTGATCATTAATCAGCGCTTTCAGTGGACTTATATATAAGATCCCAACGGATTTAGAAGGTCGTTCGTGTAATTCTGTCAATGCGGGAAAGAAGACCGCTTCTGTCTTCCCAGAAGCCGTCCCCGAGGCAATAAGTAAGTGATTCTGTGTATCAAATAGAACACGACAGGTTTCTACTTGGGCTTCACGTAATTCATCCCATCTTTTGCGATATATAAATTCCTGAATAAACGGAGCTAATCGATAGAAGGGGTTATTACTCATAGTTCGAACTCCGCAAGAAAGTCATTCACTTCGTCTGGATCCGCCGCAGCTGGTGCCACATGTCGCTCACCTAGAAGATCCCCGAATGACTTCTCTGGATTCTGATGGAGTGTATTAAGTAAATCCATGAAGTCTCTTACAATTTCACGTGTCGTCAGTAGTTCATCTGCTCCCAATCGACCCACGGCAAGCTCCATAAATTGTACGAGTTGTGGATCACTCAGAGATGATTCGTATCCATAGTGCATCGCATGAATGTGACTAAGCTTTTGCAATAAAATTAGAATCTCTTCATGTGACAACATGTTTAAGCGAAGCATAGGACCTGTGTAATTCTTCAATCCCTCAGCCCCATACCGCCCTTCTACCAACCGTGATCGAAGTGCTTCATAGCTGAACAATCCTCGACGTGGATCTTCCACAAATTGAGGCGTTCCACCCAAGAATATCCCTAGGTGTTCTGCTTTACCTTGCATCGTATCGTTAAACATCATCAATAATTTCTCATAGTTACTTTGACGAGAGATACTATTGGTTATTTTGTACAAGTTAACCCCTTCATCAATAAACAGGAGTAGTCCTTTGTATCCGATCCGAGCTACGAATTCTGACCATAACTTCATATAGTCATACCAGTTGCTATCATCAATAATCACACTGACGTCTATCGATCTTCGTGCCTCCGTCTTTGTTGAATACTCACCACGTAGCCATCGAAGTGCAGCCTGTTTCCCATCATCGTCTGCTAGCTTATAACTGTTCCAATATGCTGCCAAAACTTTGGCGAAATCGAACCCATGCACCATGTTCTGCATCTCAGATGTGATCGCAAAAATCCGCAGTTCCACTTCCTGATTCAAAGCGAGATCATTCGGTCGGAGACCTAACTCCTTCATAGCTGCTTGTTGAATGGACGCAATCCATTTCTGCAGAATAACTTCAAGCGCTCCTCCATCGGGACGTGTTCGTGTGGAGAGATGTGTCATAAGCTCACGGTATGTCGCTAGTCCTTGACCTTTGGTTCCAACTAATCGTCGTTCAGGCGAAAGATCTGCGTCTGCCACAACAAACTCGCGATCCATAGCATAATTGCGTATCATCTGTAACAAAAAGCTTTTACCGCTACCATATCGTCCTGTAATGAGCTTGAACGTTGCTCCACCCTCAGCGACATTATCCATATCTCGTAGAATAGCTTCAATTTCATATTTACGCCCTACAGCAATATGCTCTAGTCCAATTCTGGGTACCACACCTGCCGTTAATGAATTCACAAGAGCTGTCGTCATTCTTTTGGGAATTCTCAATTCATTCATGGTTATCACCTCTTTCCTCTTCTCAAGAAACTACCTTCGTCAATTGCGCCAACATAGGCATATATTCTTCGACCAATTGATCACCATCTATAATTAAGTCGCCTAGGGTATCCATCGCGATCTCGTTAATGTCATCTAACAGTAATTCTGGCATGGTCCCCGCTTCATTAGCTATATCCTGTAGTCCCAACAGACCTAATCCTTCTTTGAGAACATATAATGCTTCTAACATCTGTGCACTCAGTGCCCCTACAAATTCCACCCACTCATCAGGTAATCCTGTGACATCCCATGTTACGAGGACCTTGGCTAGCTTATCATCAGGTTCTTCTACATCATCTATGTCATCTTGCGATGAGAGAGTCACTTGGTGTTCTTCCTCATATTCGTCGTGTACAGCCTTATCTTCAAGAGCGGTCTCTTCATCAATATTTACGGTAAGAATATCTCGAACGAAATCCGAATCTTGTTGCAATTGTGCTAGTCTGTCTTCATCGATGACAACAGCCGGACCTGTCCGTTGTTGTACAGGCGTTGTATTGAACATACGATCGATATAGCGAGATATGAGTGTCTCAATCTCAGGCTCAAGTTCAATGCCTCGAAGTCTTCCTTTGAAGTTTAATTTCTCTCGAAGTTTATTCTCCGTTAATCGAAGCAATTGTGTTGAGAACTCTCTCAGAGGGGTATGCTTACTGATTCTCGATACCGTTATTAGAATGGATCTCCCATATTGGGAATCATCATACGTCGCGCTTTGGAAAAGAGGTCTTTCCCTCTCCGTTGGTGGTCCGGGATAGAACATCTCAATTAGGCGTAACCCTTGTTGTTTCGTCAGATAGGCATCTACCAGTGCAAACACTTTGGGGGCATATTCCATAAGAGACTTATCTCCACCCTCCATGTAGAACTTGCTCTTCGACACATCCACATCTGATAATTGCATCAATAGAGGAAACGGAATATCTAATGGTTCTGTTCGGAACCGGTACATTAATTCCAACTCCAATACGTCCCCTGTTAGCTCATTAGGTGCATGACGGAATACTTCATGAAGGGACACGGATAACTGATTCACTAGAGCAAAATCCGTAATCCAATCTAACATGTAAGGTGTAAGTTTACTATAACGCTCACGATAGGCCATCCACAGATCAACCATACGTTGATAACCTTCTAGCGGTTCCTTCCAACCGATTCCGTTAATCAATTCATATACGTATAGAAAAATATACGAAAGACTTGTATCAGGATACCGTTGCTCTCTCACTTCACCTCTCCAATAGAAATACCATCGAGATTGCGAACCTGTCATGCTATCATACGTAGGCCAGTAGTTCATAAAAGGTACAAACGTAGCGGATGGTTCTATTTTCTCCTCAAACAATTTCGCTCTTTTCGTGAAGCGATGTTCATACGACGTATTGGATTCCCAAGTGGGAATTGTCGTTATAGAAGAGACGTTCATAATGGACGACCTTGGTTCTCGTGGAAAAAGAGACTCTATTTCAGCATGACGCTTATCCTCTGAAGAGGCGTCCCCTGCGCTTCCGTTTGTAGGGATGCTCTCACCATTCGGAGCTAATGATGTTCCTTGTGATTGCATAGCATGATCATATGAATCCTGCTCAGGTAATGGTGATGGAGTGAATCCCTTAGAATCGGATTGTTCGCGCAATTCTCTACGGGGTATTGGAGTCCCTATCTCTCCACGTTCTCCCTCTAGCTCCATCTCTGTCATATGAAGAGATGGTGATTCCGCAACCATTGGAGGCCGTACCATCCTCCTATAGGGCCGTGGTAATTCTTTTTTAGGATTCTTGGGATGATAGATCACATATTGAGAGACGGTATAATCATTTATTTTCAGCAAATTCATATGAGTCGTAGAGACATAGGCTTGTGCAATATAGTCTTCTTCCGCATAGATTGCGAGCTTTAGCCGCGACTTCATTTTCTTCAATTGTTTAAATATTTGAGTTGTGCTACTCTTCGTTAAGTCGTCGGGTTCAAGCATGATGATAATATCAAACGACATCGTCTGCATCTGGTGTTGCTTAGCTACATTAGGCGTTGCAATCATGATCCCACTTTGAAGAATCTCCTGGAACATCTGTTGCTTCCCACCTGCGGTAAGCCACATAGCATCCAGTTGAATCCAACTCTCTTTTAGCTTGTCCAATAAAACCTTCTTACCTATCACAAGAATCTTCGTTTCTGGATAACTCTTTAGCATATCATTCATAAATAACCGTATTTCCTCTGCATAATTGAGAGCTCCACCCCGAGCCCCACCGTTCAAGCCCCACTTAGCTAGAAACTTCAAATGCTCGTAAACAGGATAAGTCCCTCCATAGGGCCAATCTAGTTCAGGAAATGCGATCCGATTCCATGCTCCCTGCATCCTCTCGCTTCCACGAGATATAATCTCTAATGGAGTGAGTTGATAGGGTCTATCTAACACCGCGCCATGTATGGTTCGCCCCATAGGTCCAACACCGGCTTGTCTCAATGTATCAACAGATATATAACCATCAAGAACAGGTACAAGGGAACTGTCTGACTTGACACTCCGTGAGACTTCAGCAGCTTTAAGGCGTTTAGATTCTACCGTTAATACAGGAATGGCATAGGCTTGACCTACACCGTTTCTTACTTCTGTATATCCTTCAAGTACAAGCTCAGCCTCGTGATACGTTGAGCCACTCTTTGTAAGTAGTTGTTCGTTGTCCTGTTTGTCATTCATACAAGCTCTCCTTTCCCTAATCCTCTTTATAACTTATAGAATAGACATCCATACTTTCACAGCCGTCAATGATATTAAAATAACCAACGCATATCGTAAATACTTCACATTCATTTTACCACTGATACGCGATCCCAGTGGGGCTCCTAATACACTACCTATAACCGTAAAAAGGGTCGGCATAATGGGAATAGGCCCTCCCGTTATTTTTCCAACAACGCCACCTATGGCGGAAATAAATACGATAGCTAGAGATGAGGCAATGGTTGTTCTTGTTGGAATTTTTAAAACCTTTAACATGATTGGAATGAGAATAAAACCTCCACCAGCACCCACAATTCCAGATACGATCCCGGTCAAAAAGGCAGCAATGATCGCAATCATTCTATTAAAGATGATTTCACTCGAATCCTCTTGTTGTTTGCCTTTATTCGGAATGACCATAAGCACAACAGCAATAACTGCTAATACACCGTAGAGGACATTAATCGTATCTCCAACTAGAAACCTAGAAACATGCGCTCCTATTAGACTACCCAACATAATACTTATCCCCATATTTAGGACAAGTCCTTTATGAATTAATGAAGGATTATTGCTTTTCTTACTCTTCGCTTTATAGGCTAGAACACCTGATAATGACGCAAAGAATACTTGAAACATACTTATCCCAGATACCTCTTGTGCCGTAAAGTCAGCGGCACCAAGGCTTGAAGGAATAAAAAGTAACATGGGGTAATTAATGATGGCCCCACCGATTCCTAATAATCCTGAGAAGAAAGATCCGACAAAACCAAGAATAACCATAATCATTGAAAGAACAACATCCATTGTAATCACCCTTACGTCAGCTAGCTCAAATGAATGGCGCCTTAATTCCATGGAGCATCGCAATATAATCTGATTACCCCCTATACATCAGGCAACCGTGAAGGTATAATAAAACCAAGTAAATTAATGTGAATTAGGTGGTTAATGTGCTAGATAAGTTGAAGGGCTTTTTTCAAAGCAGATGCCCCAAGTGTAATGAATTGCTATCCAACGAGAATACTAGCATATGCTTGATAAAAACTTGTCCCCAAGGACACTATAAAGAAGAAACCTACCATTCCCTTGGCGTTAAAATTATTTACGACTCTTCCGAAAATCGTTAAATCATATATTGAATTTCTTTTGAGAGTACCCGGTTGTATGTTAATCCTTGTGTTGCCTACTGTCAAGGTACACCAAGCCTAAACGTTTCTTCGCCGTCCTTTAGCGGCGAAGAAACGTTTAGCGTTGAAATATAAGCCTATTTATAAGCAGAAATTCTTATATTCTAAGAAAAAGCCGAGATGAGCTATTCATCTCGGCTTTATTTGTATGATTAGAGCATAGATCCTCTAATTAGTACCGCTAGACTCATCCCTGTATCGCTCGTCGGCTTGTATCTTTAGACGATACTCATGAGGAGAGACTCCTTCTAGTTCTTTAAATACACGAGAGAATTGCTTACTGTTCTCAAATCCAACGGACTCCCCGATCATGGCTAATTTAATTGGACTCTTCAGCAATAACTCCTTAGCTTTTCGAATCCGTACTTTTTTCAAATATAGAACAAAGTTCTCACCGGTATATGCTTTAAAAGCCTCACTAAAATAAGAGTAACTTAAAGATACATGATTGCTTACACTTGCCATATTCAATGAACGGAAATAGTGTTCTTCTATATAGGCAACGGCTTCTTTCATATCCCCATGTTCTGTATAGGCCGATCGAACTTGTGCAACATAGTCACTCACACTACGGAGTAAATGTTCCAATTTACGATAGTAATCATGGAAGCTCTGGAAGTTAAACATATTACCTACCTTCTTGTATAACTTAAGTACTTCTACAGAAGACTCTCCGTATACAAGGAATACCTCATCCAGTACTTGCTCATTCACAAGTCTACTAACTCGCTCTAAATAGGAGATATCCATTTGTTGCAGCTGTTCAATATGAAATATAGAGCCTAAGAGAAGTAGCATTTCTCTCTCACGATCTGTACCTAGCATATTAGCCAATTTACGGATCTCTTCCGAGGGCAGCGGGAAATTTCGACGTTCCTCCCGAACGGCTTCATATTCAATGAAATACGTTTGTGGATAGAGAAATGTATATTGTAAAGCTCGTAGTGCTTCCTCATATTGCTGGCTAATATTCGATAACTGATCGCAAGCCATGCTAATGCCCATGCGAAAACCATGCCAGCCCTTGTCTTCAGCCTGTCGTGCTAACTCTTGAAACCAACTTTTCGGACTCCCAATTAGAACTAGTTTGCCTTCATAGTCGGATGTCATAGCTTCTAATTTGCCTTCCAAAGAACCAGACAGACGTTCTACTAGACTCTGTAGCTCACTTAGAGACATCCTAGACCCATCATCATATTGAAAATTCACAACGGCAACTGTAAATGGCTTCTTGAAATGTTGGAATCCAATCTCACCACTGTATTTCTCCAACTCATCTTCAGATAATTGACTCTGATGAAGCGCTAATTGCTGTATGCGGTTAGAACGAATTCCCTTGTGGACCACTTCACTGATCTCTTCGCGTTGCCGATCAATTGCTTCTTGTGTCGTTAAATCCTTCTCAATACGTTTCAATAAATCGAACAATTCCTCACGACGGATAGGCTTCAACAAGTAATCTTTCACCTTATATTTAATCGCTGTCTTCGCATATTCGAAATCATCAAAACCACTGAGAATAACAACAGCCGTTCCTTCGCCTTGCGTCCCCGTTGCTAATTCTTCAATAAGACGGATCCCGTCCATAACAGGCATTCTTATATCCGTGATCACGATATCAGCACCTGTCTCCCGATAATGATCCAGTGCAGTCTGACCGTTACTCGCCATGTGAATACAATACATCTCTGGGAATTCTCGCTCAATCATCGTCTTCAATCCATAGCGAATATTCTTCTCATCATCTACGATCAGTAGTGTTCGCTTCATCAGTACTTCCTCCTGTCAATAATACTCTAGGTAAAGTAATTAGTACCTTGGTAAAAACGCCCTCTACACTTGATATCTCCAATCCATATTCCTTTCCATAGAAAAGTTGGATCCTCTGATGTACATTGTGTAATCCTATCCCTACAACAGCTCTAACATCACCTTGTCGGTCTCGATCTGAGGCATTCCAATTATTGAATTTATCCCCTTGAATTCTTTTATTAAGCTCAATCAGTTGGTCACTTCTCATGCCATCTCCGTTGTCCATAATGGTTATACAGAAATGATCATTCACCATCTCAACTAAAATATGAATTTTCTTGTCCGTCTCTTCATCACTTGAATCGGACCACCCATGCTTAACACAATTCTCTACGATGGGTTGAAGTGACATCTTCAATACCTCTAATTCCATGTATTGAGCTGAAATATCCATAACTAGCGAAATCGGCTCTTCAAAACGAATATTCATGACTTCAATATAGTTCTGAATATGTCTAATTTCATCCTTTAATTTGACATACTCTCCCGACCATTTGAAGTTATAGCGCATCATTCCACCCAGTGATGTCAGTGCATCAGATATCGTTCGATTGTTATCTATTTCCGCCAGCATTTTAATATTCTCTAACGTATTATAAAGAAAGTGTGAATCAATTTGATTATGTAACGTACGTAGCTCTGCTTCTTTGGTCAGCGCCTGCTTACGAACAGCAACTGCAACAAGTTCATTGATCTTAGACATCAATTTATTGAAGTGATGGGCCAGTTCGCCAATCTCTCCACCCCCGCGAATCGAAACCCCTTTATAGAGTTCGCCACGACGTGCCTGTTTCATCGCCTCCGTGAGTCTTACTAAATCCTTCAGAATAATAGCATTTAATATATACGCGATCACCGTGAATAACACGACAAATAAAATGTTTGTTCCAATCGTTTTATTACGGATAACGGATATATCCTTTAACACACTCTCCATAGAGACGACATTTAGTAAGTAGGCATCCATCCGCTCAATAGGGACTTGGATGAACAAGAACGATTTACCGTTCTCCTGGTATTGGGTGTCCCATACTCCCCCTTGTCGAAGAGTAGCGAAACGATCCTGAATAGCCTTATTCATCTCTTTATTATCCTGAAGTAAGGAATCCGTTTGCCTTGTAAATATGTGCATTTGACTATCTATAAGAAACAATTGCGATTGTTCATCCTGTATGCTTGAGAACGTCCTAGGTGAGAAATTAGATAACAACATATCCACTTGAATAATGCCTGAATGGACACCGGTGATGAAGTTGATTTCTGTAAACAAAGAAACTTTAGGATTTTTCTCTGCTATAGAGCCTTCCATCACATCGAGGTCATAGTCTTGGAAATACCACATCTGCTTCGTCCCGAGATTATAGGCCTCTTTATACCATGGTTCCTGCTTAATTCTATCTTCCCGAAAAATAATGGGCCAAATTTCATGTACATATTCACTATCCGAGAACATACGTAAGTGCTCAATATTAGGATTGTTAAATTGTATACGTGTCAGATTAAAAAACGCATTCGTATTAAACTCCACGAGGTCCTTTAACTGAGGTTCAGTTTCGCTCGTTAAATAATTCTCGACAGCTTTATCAGACATGGCAAGCTGAGCTGAACGCTCCATCGATTCAACCTGATTCAGAATCTGTAGTTTCTCCATTTCAAGCAGATTAGCATTTTTACTCATGGTATCTTTGATATACGTTTCATTGATAGCATCAAAGGAATTAGTAGAGACAATTAAACTGGGCACCAAAATAATAATGATATATGCCGATATAAGGCGACTCTGTAATGATCTACGATCCCACCAATACATCAGCGATTCTAGATATTTCGATGTCCACTTCATCATCGCAAGCACTCTCCATTCTCGTTGAAACAGCCCCGATACCCATAAATTTATGGTTATCGGGGCTCTATTACCTATTTAATTATTTCAAGAATTCTGCTAGTTTACTTACGTTTTCTTCATATTTAGCTTGTTGGTATGATGTTACTTGATCTAAACCGTCTTTTTTACGTTTTTCTTGATACTCATTCCAAATAGTATCAAACTCCGCATCCGATTCTGCCATTAGTAATTTAGGAAGTGTTTTACCAAACTGCTGTCCAAGCTTCGTATTAATGATACCCTCTGGAGAGTTTCCTGTTGGATTCAATAATTCGAATTCAGATGCACTCACTGTCTTCCCTCTCGTCCAATCTTGGATAGATTTGAACGGTTCTACTGCTTTCGGTGCCCATTGATCTGTCATGTTCGTATTCATCAGCATCCAGAACGTGTGTGATCCCCCATACTGCTTATCGAATGCAGCCCGGTCTGAATTCAACAATGCTAAAGCTTCAGGTTTAAACTGATCTACTCCATCAATAGTATCATAAGTGAAACCCTTTTCACCTAAGAATAAATCTTTATTTCCTTCTTCACTATTCAAATAACTCATGAACCGAATAGCACGTGCTTTGTCTTTCACATTCTTAGAAATTAAGGTTACCGTCCACCCTGAAATACCAGGACCATCAAGTGTAGGTGCATCTAGATTACTGTTAGCTGGTCCATCAATAGCGATATAGACCGAATTCGGATCGTTTGCATAAAGCGTACTTAATTGTGCTTCCATATCTTTATATTGATAGATCATTGCAAAATAACGACCTTGTGCAAGTTTCTCTTCCATTTGCGGACGTTTGTCAATGAATACGTCTTTAGCAAGTAGACCTTCTTCATTCACTTGACGGATAGTTTTAAGCCATTTCACGTATTCAGGATCTGTAGAGCGATCATAATACTTACCGTCTTTGGCTTTTGGAATGGCTAACAAATTCTGAATATATCCTTCCAGTGAGTAGTTACCTGTATCTGTAAACTCGTGTAAACCAAGTGGGATCAACGGCTGTCCGTTAACCGTTCCAAATTTCTCTTTAGCCATTTGTAGCGCTTTCAAGAAACCTTCTGGTGTTCTCATATCTGGTTTACCAAGAGCTTCGTACATGTCTTTACGCACTAGGAACGTTTGGTTAGAAGTATACGCATCTCCATATTGTTCATAATCTTTGGGAGAAGATGAAGCGTTGGGATATGCATATACATTACCATCAGGCTTTGTATACCATGATAACTTCGCTGCATCAGATGACGTAAAGAAGTATGGATCATACTCATCAGCCAGTTTATTTAGTGGAAGTACCATTTCACCATCGATCATTTTTTGGATGGCATCTTCGCCTTTATCTAACGTGATGAAATCGGGAAGATTACCAGAAGCGATTAATGTATTCAACTTCTCCTTCTCATTACCTGCTGGAATGATAAAGTTAATATCTACGCCTGTTTTCTTCGTAATATATTGTGACGTAGGATCTACGCCCCATTTATTCGCAAACCAAGAAAAGTTCAAGTACCAATCAAATGTAATGGGGGAAATATCTTCTTTCCAACCCGGTTGATCTGCTGTTAACTTAACAACTGGCGTTTCTTCGGCTTTGTTATTAGCAGCTTTATCCTTCTCGTTATTCGTACCAGAGGAACAAGCCGCTGTAGAAACGACCACAACTAGCGCTACAAGCGATAACAAGCTACGCTTTACATGCTTCATGTTCATTTTCTTACCCCTTTTCAATGATAGTTAGTGTATCACATTGTATATAACAACCCTTATCGCCTAGGCGGTAAGAGGGAATACCTCATTTAAGCTGTCCATTAACCCTTGACTGAACCAATCATCATACCCTTAACAAAGTACTTTTGTAAGAACGGATAAACGAAGACAATCGGAAGTGTTGTGACAACCATGGTTGCGAGTTTGATCGATTGAGATGTCACGGTCTTGGTGCTCGCAGTTCCCTGCACAGCAGTCATCATTTGATTAGAACTGGATTGCGCAACGACTCGGTATAAATACGTCTGAATCGGTTGTAAATCCGTGTTATTGATATAAATCATTCCTGTAAAATAGTCATTCCACTGAAATACACCGTGAAATAACGCGATCGTCGCAACAGCAGGCATGGATACCGGAATAACGATTCTCAGAAAGATAGACCAGTCATGCGCCCCATCAATTTTAGCAGCCTCCTCCAATGCTTCCGGAATTTCACGAAAGAACGTCATAAAGATAATAAGATCGAAGAAACTGAACATAAACGGAATAATATACACAATAAAGTTATCAAGTAAATGAAGATCTTTAATCAGTAGGAATGTTGGAATCAGTCCACCCCCAAAGAATAAGGTCACAGTCCCCATCAGAATATATATTTTTCCTCCGATGAGTTCCCTGCGTGAGAGAGCATACGCCACCATTGCCGTAAAGAATACATGCGCTACAGTACCGATTAACGTCTTAGCTACTGTAATGCCCATGGCCGTCATAATACCTGGACTATCAAATACCGCTTTAAAATTCTCTAAGCTGAACATTCTCGGCCACCAGTAGATTCCACCACGCATCGCATCATTACCATTATTAAAAGCGTTGACCAATACGTACCATATCGGGTATAAGGTCACGAAACAGATGAGAAGCATACCGATGGTGTTGATAAGATCGAATAGGGCCTCACTTTTCGTTTTGCGCTGAAGATTAAACATGTGTATGAGCCTCCTTATTCTAAAACAGCGACGTATCGTTGAGTTTTTTAGTTATTTTATTTGTGATAAGTAGGAGCATTAGTGCAATGACTGACTTAAGTAAGTTAATAGCTGTAGAATATGAATACCGCCCGGAAAGAATTCCCGTTTGATAAACATAGTAATCAATAACATTACTTGCACTGTCATTAAGAGAGTTACGTAAGACTAGGACCTGATCGAAATTGGTGTTAAGTACACCACTGACGGCCAGAATGAATAGAATACTAATCGTAGATTTAATTGACGGCAGTGTAATATACCACATTTTCTGAAAGCGTCCTGCACCATCAATTGTTGCTGCCTCATACATTTCAGGCGATACACTCGAGATCGCTGCCAGATAAATGATCGCAGACCACCCTAATTCCTTCCACAAATCTGATGAAATAATGATCGTCCAGAAATAACTTGGTTCAGCCAGATATGTAATTGGCTCTTTAATAACATGAAGTGTGAGTAATATATTATTGATAATTCCAACGTCTGCTAGCCAAGTTGCTAGAATGCCTCCTAATACAACCCATGAGAGAAAGTGAGGCAGATAAGAAATCGTCTGAACAAATTTTTTGAATCTAATGGATCGTATTTCATTAAGGAAAAGAGCAAATATAATCGGTAGTGGGAAGCCAATTAATAACTTAAAAAAACTGATTCCCAGCGTATTCTTGATGACGTCCACTAGAATATCATCCTCAAGGAATTCTCTGAAATGCTCTAACCCCACCCAAGGTGCTTCGGATATCGTGCGTATAATGTCAAACTCTTTAAATGCAATGATTACACTCGACATTGGAATGTAGTTGAATATAATCATCCATACCACACCAAGTAGAGCCATGGTCTGGAGATGTCTCTGGGAGTATAATTTCTTCAACCATTTACGTCGTGTTGAGGGCTCATTTACTGGCGTCTCTCTGTTTATAGTAGGTTTCATTTCCATGACTTCGACCTCCATGCTGATTCTTATCTCTCTATTGAAAACACTTACATTTACTACTTTAATAGTACGTCCTTTTTCTTATAGACATAAGGCTTCATATTTCGTATTTAGGGTCTCATTTTTCGGGTCTGTCTCTTTTGCTTCTTCAGGACAATTCGTTTCCTTCGCTACTTATGGGTATAAAACAGCCTAGACGACCCTCCGTTCATAATCGAACGAAAAGTCGCCTTGTTCATCAAACATATGTTCACTAAGATTAGAACCGAGGTTTTACATTGGCCTTCATCCGCCATGTCTCTTAGTGAACTATTTTATGACTAATACTATTCCATAATTACGTCTATCGCTGCGACTTCACCGTTACGTACAGCCATCGCTTCTGAACCTTGAATAATAGGTCCATCATTCTCAACGACAGTCCCGTCGCGCTTCAGAAGATTCATTCGACTGATCTTGGCGGCATTTACACCAAATGTATCTGCTCTGCGCGCATTGTTGTAGGTCACTTGTGTACTTCCAAGGAATGTGAAAGACACCTTTCCTGACTCATCAAATAACCAACTTGGTAATGCTGGTGAAAGCGTAAGAGTCAACTCTCCCTCACTCATCGTAAAGATGTGCGAACCTGCCATCATCACTCTCCACATACTCAGGAACTCCGCAGTAGATCCACTCAATCTAGCTACGAATCCTCTTCCATGTACCGCAGGATCGGGATTTCCACCCGTCGCAATAAAGGAAGAATTCTCTAACGTGCTACGTCCATACACATCAGGATCTAAGAACGGAACAAGCGATGTCTTCAATTCCCCGAAATACTGTTCGTAAAGACCCGATTTCAATAGCCCTAACAAATATTTATAAGTCATGTGAAGGAAATTCGATTCTCTTTCTAACCAACCTGGTGTAAAAGCACGCATACGTCCAATCTCATGACCTTCCGATTCTAGATTAACGGATGTTTGATACATTTGGGTCTTCTGATCATATAACTCCGTCTTCTTAATCCGATCATATAGATCTTGAGCTTGCTGCGGATCGTTCAACGTCTTCATCCAACGGGTCGGACCTTCGAGGAAGTAAGGCAAAGCGCTCACCTGAAATTGGGTTACTCTAGCTCTAGGAAGCCCACCCCTATTCAAATCTAGTTGTCCATTCTCGCCTACTATTCTTTCAAATTCCGTAGCTTCAAAACGGAAGTACGTCGGTGTGATTCCATCCCCTAATTCTATAGCTCTCGCTATTCCCTCATCTATTTTAACTAAAAATGCAGAGAATCCTTCCTCGATCTCTTTCAAAAATACTTTATGTTCCACTCCGGTAATGCCATACCGAACGCGATCACGATAAACTTCACGGGCAGAAGCTACGATATCCCAATAGGTGAATGAATCTAGGTGACCTTCTTGATAAAGGACAACCGTTCGATGTACCGTATGAAACAAATCGGCCACTTCTTCTAGTACGCTAATAGACTTCTCGTTAAATTCCTTCGCACTTTCTAACAAGAAAGTTACCAACCGCTTCAATTCAAATGTCTCGCTCATCCCTGAACCGAATAACCCAGGAAGTCCATTCATCGCATCATTCCATCCTGGCTTGTTCGCTTCCATTTCCACACCCATCCCATACGGATCTAATGTAGAGAATTTATTTAACGCTAATGTTACGATTTTACTAAAAAGATTGGTCTGATAAATCTTGCCTGTACCACCTTCTGTCTGTAGCCAGTTCGTATCATTCATTCTCCGTCCAAGACGCTCTAACTTCTCCTCATCCTCGATCAAGGCACCATACTGCCTAACTTGGTCATTTACCACGACATATTTCTTGGAGCGAGGTTGAACATAAGCAGCACTATCATAAAAAGCAAAAGTCTCATCTGCGAAGAGAAGATCTTCCTTCTTGTCTGGGAATATATCCAGATAGCTGTCCACTAAGTCCATATTGTACGTCCAATGGTCGGACCAGAACCCTTCACCGAAACCGGCTTCGATATTCTGCTGCGAAAGAGCCAATATGCCTCCTAGCAAACGTTCTTCGCTTACATGGAGCTGTACGTGATGATCCGCTAGGAAGTTGATGATCTTCCCTGGCGTGAATTTCCCGCTACACATTGCTCTTAATTCCTCATGATGGTCAGCAATAGCGCTATTGAGCCATTCTTTAAGCTTAATGTCATTCTCTGAAATGACATTAAAGCTACATCCCTGTACGCTGAGTGGATTATATCCATCCGCTTGCATCAGACTGAAGAACATTTTGATATTAAATGTACCAACCTTCGGATTAAAGAACACATCATTACGACGGTTCTGATTCATATCCCGAAAGTTACCATTGCCTTGCGAGTAATATTCCGGAGCCAATGAGAAGAAATTGTAATCCCGCTCCAAGTCTCCATGCTTACGGGAATAGAGATGTACAACAAAGCCTTCATGCTCATTATCAAAAATAAACGGGTACCCTCCACGGAGGAAATTATCCATATAAGACTGCTTCGCATAAGCATCAAATAGTTCAGATGACGTATGTGTCGCAATGTCTGATGTCAACTCTTCAATTATGCTACTCGCTTCTTCTTGCTTACGAGAAATATAATCTGCCGTACATATGAGATCTGCCTTCTCATTGATTCTCTCAATATCGTTTATGTGACCAATAATGGTGTTAACACATAGGCTCTCACCTGGAGCGATACGTTGTGCTACCCCACTGAATCCACATGGCACTTTATTGACTGGATATTGCGGCTGTTGAACAAGTTCAGCAAGTGAAGCCGTAGCAAAGTTATCCGGATACATCAGAGAGGTATTGCCACCAAATACAATTTCGAAATCTACAATCGGGGCGATTCTCTTTCCTTCTCCAGTAAAGGATAAGTAGAAATGTCCACTCGTAACTTTGCTAACTTGCGCCTCATCCGCAGTACTAGAGCGTACATGATAGAATGGAATGCCATTCTCTAAATTATAGACTTCCATCCAACTGCGTAGCAGGTTACCGACTTCTTTGAATCCGCCATTCTCCACGCCATATGGAAGAATTTCTGGCATCCCATCTAGCAATTCTAATTGAATAGGTGTATCACCAATATTTATAATTTCGACCTGACGGACCAAAGCCGCATAATCATCATTAGGTAGATTGAAGTAGTTCACTATGGTCTTTAATCCATATGCTACATGCGTCTCTTCGATCGTGAGCCCATTGGGTGAAATCCTCATCACGCGAGAAGCTTGTGCATCAGGACGAGCTGATTGAAAAGGCTCATAGATGGTATCTTGTCCTTGGATTTTGATAAACGTCCGAAACCCATTGGCTGCAACATTCTTGTAAGTAATACTAGCCGGGGAGAACTCCATAATGGCTGAATTCTTGTCACGGATTCCGAAGCTACACACCCCTTGGCCGCGATTCACATAAAAAGTCCACATCGGAATCCCCTTTAATCCTGCCATACCTGGTAGAAAACTTGAGAAGGGTTTAACTTGGTCAAACTGCTCAATAACAAACGTATTTTTATCATAATAGTATTTAGACATCGCGATTCCCCCTAGCAGTTCAATCTATTTAGATAGAATGAACAAAAGTTATATTATTCTTTTCGTTCAATCTATTTAGAAATGATGTATGTAACAATGGAATGTGGTTGTAATTCAACGGCTAACATATGATCTCCTAGCCCCATCGTTGCCTTTTGCACCTCATCACTCTCATTCTGAACAACTACCACGATCGTACTGTCTGGATTTAAGAACGCTGTAGAAAGTAAGCTGTCTACTTTGGAGTTCTGTCCAATCCTTACGGCACCTGGCGCGATATACTTACTGAAATGTCCAATATAATAATAAGAGCTATTGTAATGAATCGTGTCCGTCTTCGTATCTGCTATGATTGGGGCATCGCAAAAGTTGCCTACATGGTTAGGTCCACCTGTCTCGTCCAGTACGATATTCCAATCCAAGTACCCCTCGATCCAGTTGTTCAAATCACCAATCATATTCCTACCGTACCTTTCACCTGTGTACCACTCACCCAATTTAACGCCACCCTCTTGGCAGCCTTCTGTAAATAGTAGATGTTTATCCGGGAACAACTCATGCACCTGTCCCACCTTCTCAAATTCTTCACTTACATACCAGTGCACACCTGTCCCCCACACGTACTTAGCTGCTTCTGGATCAGATAGAACAATAGTTGCTCTCTCTACGATGATGTCACGGTTATGATCCCAGATCAGGATTTTTACATCTTCATGACCCTCTTGGTGCATGATTGGACCTAAGTGATCCTTAATAAAATCACGTTCTTCTTCAGCACTATAAATACAGGAATCCCATACTTGTACGGCAGCTGGCTCATTCTGTACAGTAATCCCCCAGATTGGAACACCTTCCTTGCCATAAGCTTCAATGAATTTGGTGTAATAACGTGCCCACACTTCCGCGTATTCTGGTTTCAATTGGCCACCGTTATTCATTTCCCCGTTCGTTTTCATCCAAGCTGGAGGACTCCAAGGAGAAGCCAGCATGGTGAACTCGCCACCCTTCACCTTCATGGCATCCTTAATGAGTGGTAACACCCATTGATGATCATGCGATATATCAAAGGTTGCTAATTCTGTATCGTGATCTTCCACATAGGTATAGTTACCAAGGGCGAAATCACAGCTATGAATATGTACTCTCCCTATGGAATAGCCCAACCCCTCCATTGGATCGAAATAACTACGAATGACCTCTGCTCGTTTCTCATCGCTTACGCGAGATAAGGTATACGCAGCAGCTTCCGTGAATGCGCCTCCAAATCCCACAATACTTTGATACGTAATGCTTGGATCAAGCTCCAGATCTGCTACTTCTCCAAGCGCACGGGAGAGTAAAGAAAGATCCTCTTTTTCACTTAAACGTTCTCCTGAATCCTTAGCAGTTACGATCATTTTAATATACTTCATTTTTGGACAACTCCTTATTTTACAGTATACGACACCGGTTTCGAAACTTTATAAAAAAAAGAACTTTATAAGTCTTTTCTCTCGTCTTACTCTACGATAGTAACAGAACTACATGAGTCTCTAACCATCAATTTTACAGGTAACACCAATGCTTCTAGAATGTGCAACGGGTCGTCAATAGATTGAATCAGCATCTCTGCAGCCTCAGTTCCCATAAGCGTTGTATCTTGTGCAATGGTTGTTAAAGCAGGTGTAATATATTGAGATAACTCAATATTATCAAATCCTACAATAGACATATCTTCTGGTATTTCGAGTCCCCGCTCCTTAGCAGCCCTCATTGCCCCCAATGCTAAATGGTCCCCTGCGACAAACACGGCAGTAGGCCGATCCTTTAGGTTCAAGAGCTTCATCATCGCGGTATATCCGCTCTCAATGGAATAATAAGCACTATCGATGATATACGACTCTTGTCTTTCTAGATCCAGACTTGCCATTGCCAATTCATATCCACGAACGCGGTTAGAGCCAGCAAATGTATTCATCCCCCCAGAAATATGAGCTATCTTGCGGTGTCCTAGGGAATATAAATGTTCCACTGCTAGAAGGCTACCTTCAAGGTTATCTGAGTACACGGTATGCGCTTGTGAAGTTTCATAATCCAAAATGACGCACGGGATGTCACTATCTAGAAGTTCTTTGAAATAAGGATCCTCATAATCCGATAAAATAACGACTACTCCGTCCACACCTCGAATTTTGCAATTCTCCAAATACCCACTTTGCTTGCCACCTACATCTTTAGAAATAAACATCAATGCATACCCTTTGGATACGGCCACTTGTTTAAAGCTCTCGATGACTGCACTGAAGAAAGGATGCTGCATACCAATGCCTGAGGATTCAACAAATAATACACCAATGGTCCAAGATTTCTTCGTTGTTAATGTACGTGCATGCGCATTAGGCAAGTAACCCATTTCTTTGGCTGCTTGCAAAATGGTCTGACGTGTCTGTGCTCTTACATCCGTGTAGTTATTGAATACTTTGGAGACTGTGGTGGGCGAATAACCCGTCTTCTTAGCAATATCATAAATGGTGGTCATTCTTCGAATTCACTCCTGTTGCACATAGCCTATTGCGCGTTCTTTAACTTGCATTCTAATCGTTTCGTTTATAGACGTCAATTAAAAATAAGCGGTTTCATTATACTAGTGCTAGTATTCACCACCGTATCTCACTGTTCTATTATTCACTATGGATACAAACCTCTTAACGTCCCACTTATAAACGAAAGAGCCTATCTCCTTGCACTCAACAGACGCCATAGAACGAACAAGACTCCTACCACTAAGACTACAACGACCACAACGATCCCCATCCAATTCATAGAAGTTGATTTAGGTATGGACTCGTTAGTCTTAATGACCTGATTGGTCTCATCATCAGCACTTATCCTTGGAACCTCGCTGGTTTCAGAGGGTGATTCTGATGGATCTGAGACCCCTTTAATTGGAACTTCTTTATCTTCCAAAAAAGCCATTTCCCCTGTAGCATCCACCACATGCATCGTTGGGGAACATAGTGGATTTTCCCACCCCATAATGCCTAATTTTAGATAATAGAGATATTCCTTACCAACTTCACTAGGGCCCCACAGCGATCCCCACGTCATATTTTCTCTCACGGATATCTGTTCAACGTCAATTTTTTTGAAACTCTTAATAACCTTCAATTTGATGACATTGTTATCTTTCTCTCGAACAACATCTTCCACCTGACCGATTATTACTCCATCATATTCCGCATAACCCTGCTCACCGGTCGGTATTTCAGCACAAGACAGCGCATTCGTCGTTGTTGGGCTAATGAACAATACAAGGAAGATAGACAACAAGATGAGTACCGTAGCTTTTTTCACATACAACACCTCCTGTCACTTCAGACGGGATGAGCAGGGAAATGTTGCGGGTCTATACGAAATACAATTATTGACTCTAGATATTGTAAATGGTAAGTTAAAATTTAGGACTTATATTATCTATATGTTTCTTGAGGAGGTGATAACCATGCAATCTACCAAGGTCAACTTAGCAAATCCAACCGCTCGCTTAAAAAAACATAGAGTCATAGAGCTTCTATTTATTCAATTAAGACCCAAACAGTGGAGCAAAAACTTCTTGATTTTCGCAGCACTTCTCTTTTCCTTCGAAATGATTAATGCTAACACGGTGTTACATACGATATTAGGATTTATACTCTTTTGTCTGGTATCTGGGTGCGTCTATATTCTCAATGATTATGTAGACCGTGAGGCAGATCGTAACCACCCTGAGAAACAACATCGCCCAATGGCTTCTGGGGCTTTACATCCTCAACTGGCGTTAATATTCGGCGGAGTTCTGCTGATCACTTCACTACTGGCTTCCTATCAGCTTAATCCTCTTTTTACCGTGTTATTAATCGTGTATTTCGTACTCAATGTGTCTTATTCCTTCGCGCTTAAACATGTTGTTATTATTGATATCATGATCATTGCAGCTGGATTCGTATTACGCGCCATCGCTGGTGGACTTGTTATTCGGGTGCCACTTACACCTTGGTTTCTAATCTGTACCCTGCTATTATCTTTATTTCTTGCCATAGGCAAACGTAGACATGAATTATTCTTGTTAGAGAACGACAAAGGTTCGCACCGTAAAGTATTAGACAAGTACTCCTTTGTCCTATTGGATCAGCTTAATACGATTGTAACGACAGCTACGATCATCAGCTATTCTTTATTCACTTTCACTTCTGGACGTACTGTACATCTCATGTGGACTATTCCGCTTGTCATTTATGGCATGTTTAGATACCTATATCTCATTCACATCGAGAATAAGGGAGGATCTCCTGACCGAGTATTATTTGAGGATAAGCATATTCTTATTACCGTTATTCTATATGTCGTGAGTGTAGTGTGTATATTAGCGTATTTCGAGTAACTATCATTAGGATAAATAGAGGAAATAATTATGCAGAAGAAGAAAATCGCTATCTTTGATTTCGATAAAACTATCATTAGTAAAGACTCTATGTTTCTGTTCGTGTGGTATCGCGTCAAGAGACAGCCGATGACCATCTTCCATCTCATCCGAATCCTTTGGAATACCGTATTGTACAAGCTCAAGCTGATTCAGGTGGAACGTGTTAAGTCATCGTACTTTTATGCCATTCGTCATATGAAGGAGTCCGATTTAGAACAGTTTTATAATACGATGCTATCACCCCATTTTTATCAAGAAGCGTTATCCGAGTTACAGTCAAATAAACAACAGGGGTATCACAATATCGTCGTGACTGCTTCTCCCCATGCTTACGTGAAATATATGAAGAAACTTCCGTTCGTAGACGAAGTCATTGGAACTGAACTTGTGAGGCAGGATGGTCAGTATACGAATCATATTCAAGGTAACAACTGCAAAGGTGAAGAAAAGGTTGCACGTATTCATGCGTATTTACAAACCGTCGGCTTTCATATTGATTATGAACATTCCCGTGCTTACTCTGACTCCTTATGCGATATGCCTATCTTTAACTTAGTAAAAAACAGATATTTGATTAACCTGCGTAATCCAGATATGGAGGAACTCAGATGGAGATCCTAAATCACCGCCATATCGGCAAGTTATTCATGATCTTATCTGCCTTTCTAACCGCGACGGGGCAGCTATTCTGGAAATGGGGCCATGTGAATCTTATCTATATGGGTATTGGATTCGTATGTTACGGTGTGGGAGCCTTATTCATGTTAAAGTCCTTCTCTCTAGAGAAGCTATCTGTCGCTTACCCACTTATGTCGATTAGCTATATTGTTGCTTTGGTCTATGGAAGCATCTTTCTTGGTGAGGCGATCACCTTACAAAAAGGGGCAGCCATTGCTCTATTAGGCATAGGAGTGACATTAACATCCTATGAACGATAATCTATCTTTCTTTTTACTCCTAATCATGACGTTATTTGGCTCCTTGGGGAGTGTTCTATTCAAAGCCTATGCGATGAACAAGAAGAAATGGTATCTATTGAGTGGCATGATGTTCTACGGGATGGGAGCATTGTTGAATATATACCTGTTGGGTCAGCTCCCTTATACGATTGTTGTTCCCGCCAATGCACTGACATTTATCTGGACATTAATATTTGCCAAATGGCTATTTAAAGAGCGGATCGGTATCCATAAAATCTTGGGTGTCTTCGTGATCATCATGGGATTAATTCTATTAGTCTTGTAATCATTATTTCAATAACATGGAATGGAGGATAGTCATGAACTTTCTGAACTATTTGTTCTACAACAAGAAAGACAATTATAAAGCATTGGGTTTGTTTATTGTCTTTCTCCTGTTCTTTCTTGGGATGAATTATCCGTTTATTACGTATATCAAAGAAAATTCAGATATTCTTTCCACACATAGCCCTTTTTATGAAGCGCCTTTTACACTCAATCTTTTTAATTTCGATCCCTCTATGTACTATGGTTTCAGTAATTCTACGATTATTCATCCTTTCATGAGTTTTGTGTCTGGATCATTTATCTTCATTTCGAAGGCTTTTGGTCATCATCTATTTTACTTAGTCTTTCAATCCGCCGTGAATGCAACTAGCATCGTCATGATATTTTATTATTTACGGACAAAAAACACGGGTAATATGGTTCCGTTATTATTTGCAATCTTTTTCGGGATAAGTTCTTATAGTATATTTACTGCTCTGATCCCCGATTCCTATGCCTATGCTCAGTTCTTCATCATACTGTCCGTTCTGTATTTACAATACAGTCGGGTTCAAGCTAGAACCAATGTAGCTTCATTATCAACCTTATCACTACTCAATTTCGGCATCACATCTACGAATATTGCAACTTTTATGAGCTCTTTGTTCATCAGTATCATCGACAGAAATAATAAGAATACGTTCAAGAAATTTCTACGTATCTTCCTCATCTTTCTCCTACTTGTCGGTATATTTACTTGGTTGCAGTACATCTTGTTCGATGGTAAGTCATGGATTAGCAATTGGTTACATACGGTTAACGCCGGTGGATTCAGCTATGTGTCTGCATTCTCATTCAGCCATCACTGGAAGGCCATTTATATGCTAGTCATTAGTCCGATATTAACACCGGATATTACGCTGGTTGATCCAGGTATTGTGGCGTTTGTCACAGATCTTGCTCGTCCATATCCATTCTATGTACATATTATCGGTTTTTCTATCATTGTGTTGGCTATCCTCGGATTCGTTAAAGGTGTCAAGACTCGAGAAAACTGGGTATTGGCAATGTACATTCTGTTCGCTTTCGCACTTCATATTGTTGTTGGTTATGGGCTTGCAACGTTTAACTATGACTTATATTTGTATGCAGGTCATTACCTATTTGCCTTTTTCCTACTTAGTGCTAAATACACCATGCAGATTAAAGATAAGCGTATAAAGAACATATTAGTTGGCATCATTCTCGTATTTGTTCTTACAACTCTTACGAATAACGTGATCAAACATATCGATGCTTTGAACTATGTTGAGCAATCTTATCTTCATATGGATCCCGTCAGTAAAGATTAAGTCTGGTTTCAATGATAAAAGCACCCTAAAGGGTGCTTTTTTTTGCACGTTCTCGTTATGCTGGATTAGCCCCACAACTTTGTCTCACGACAAGCTCAGGCTCCACCAGAACGGAAGATGAAGATAGTTGGTTATGGATGAGATCATATAGCATCATGGCCGCAAGCCGACCAATTTTCTCTTTATCTTGCTTCGTGGTTGTAAGTGGAGGATCCATATATCTACAAGCATCAATATCATCACAACCAATGACTGCGACATCCTCTGGAACCCGATAATTGTTTTCTTTGAGCGCTTTAATCGCACCGAAAGCCAGTTGATCAGAAGCAGCAAACACAGCTCTAGGCATCCGACCCGAATGAATCATATGCTGCATCGCTATGTAACCACTATCCTCGAAGAAATCCGCACTATCCATGACCCACTCATCGACACTCGTTAATCCATAGTTAGAAAGCGCTGTAAGGAACGATTCTTTACGCAACTGGGATACGTAGCTATCTTCAGCACCTCCGATATAGGCAACCTCTTTGTACCCTTGGAGGTAGAAATGCTCGACAACTTTTTGTGAAATTTTACTGTTATCGGACATAATATAGCCTGACGCTTGCCCAGACATGGTGATATCAACACCAATGCAAGGGATATTGCTCCGATCAAGCTCTGTAATGCTAGGTTCAACATCGTCTCCCGCGATAATCAAACATCCATCCACGTGATAATATCTGCACCGCTCTAGGTAATCCTTGCCTGAAGCATGAAATTTTTCATTAGAAAAGAGTAATAAATCATACCCAAGAAATCCGATTTTTTTCTTAAAAGAGTTAATGACATCAACAAAAAAATGATCATTCAGTTCGACATTCAGTTTCCCTGCAAACAATACACCAATTAGATTCGTACCCTTAGACGCAGGTAAGGAGATATTGGTTTCTTGCTTCATCTTATAACCTGTCTCCTGTATAATCTTCATAACCCGCTCTTTGGTCTGTGCACTAACATCTTCGTAATCATTTAGAATTTTCGAAACAGTGGAAATTGATACTCCTGCCTTTTCGGCAATCGCCTTTATGGTGACTTTCATATGCTGCACCCCTCCACTCCTCATTTCATACTGCCCTCACAGATCGCAATCATAATACTATATCATAATAGCATTTGAAGTGAATCACCTCATGATACCTACTATTAAATCATTACCCTAATAATGTCTGCTCAACGACTTATTCTTACGAAAACTTTCGTAATTAGCTATCTTTAGAAGGATTTATATAAAAGTCGAATGTCCTTTGCCATGTTTGAGATTCACCTGGATTGATGTCAATGGTAGCAAATACTTCGGGTGATACGACATGGGCTGCTCCCCATATAGCTAACTTCTCTACTGGAAACGTACACGTCTCCCTAACACCTACTTGACTGGGCTCGTGGATCAACTCCCAGTAGAACTTACCACCCATCGTCGGAACGGACGGATTGAAATAAACGTCTTGCTTAGGAATATCCTTCATCCGAACCTCATGGCTTGTCACCTGCAAAACCTGTGGTGTATAGTCTGGCTCTATGTTCTCTATCTCTATCGGAACCGAGAACGCCAACCTATAATTAGGTCCATAATGATGTCCGTCGATCCGCATGAAGTTGTGGCTATACTCTTCTGTAACAATTCGTTTATTCCCTGTGTTCAAGAGTTCATATCTGATGGTTAGGCCACCGCCATTCAATGAGATTCGCTTCTTTAAGCTAGCAGCGAACCCTTGACACACCAACGGTGCCGTGTGGAATTCTATAACCCCGCGTTCCATTGCCGTTACTACCTGTCTATCGTAGGGCATGACCGAATAAGGTAACCTGAAATCGTAGGGCGTCTTATCTTGCTTGGTCAGCAATCCTACACCCAATTTCGGGAAACATTCTCCGATTCCTGCACTATCGTAACCGATTGGCGTGAATAACCCAAATTCACTACAAATCCCTATACCCCCTGTACCTTGCCCGTGATGTAGTGATTCTGTGGTACAAAAGGTATGATTGCCGTCCTTTAACCGTACCTGCGTAATCATACCCGTTCGGTCGAACCGGGAACCGCGATAGTCATCGATGTTCGCGACTTCTATTTCAAGTACATCATTCTCTAGAATATATTTAATCAGAATCACCCTTCTCCTGGATAACGGACAATGATTAGTTACTGTTTAGGACAACAGCTTCTTAGAGACCAATACTACTTCAATAGTATGCACGCCTTCACTAGACAACGCCTCAATTCGTTCTCTTGGTAGTAGACAACCTCCGTCAACATGATGGACCGTTACCGATTCTCCGTTAACAGCTAATGTCTTAATCTCATAATCGCCATAATCAGATTGATCTGAGTTCGTGTACACAATATGTAGCATTCTATCCGCAAACATCGTTCTGACCGATACCTGATTTCCCGCATCGAACTGATCCTTCAAGAGCTTCGGTTCAAGTCTGAGGTCACCGAACTCCCCTCTAACGCCATATACTTCCGTCAATAAGGTCAAGAGTAGCCAACTTGCAGATCCTGTTAAATAAGGATACATCCCTCTGCCTTTCTCGTTGATATACTCTGGTATACCCGGATACATCCGACTATCTTCGAAATCACTGCTCAGATTGTAGACCGAATCCAACACTTCACGACCCTCAACAATAAACCCACGTTTGTATAGAGCATTGGCATACATAACCGTCATATGACTGAACATGGCTCCATTCTCTTTGTGCCCGAACGCAAACCCAAAAGCTCTTCCTAAGTTCTGTTGAACGCCACCGAAATTAGAGTTCAGCCGATACCCGATACGTGAGTCCTTCAAATAATGGTCTACTGAATGGGTGATTTTAGAGACTTGTTCATCTGTTGCGATACCGCCCATGATGCTGAATACCTGCCCCGTAAGAGTCATTCGAACGCCATTCGGATGATCTCCTTCGACCTGTTCACCATCATTATTGTAATAGCCATTAAACCATTCGTAACCTTCTATCGTGCTGATCCACTCATTCTTGTGCAAGTGATGAATCATCCACTCTGATTTTCGCACGAGATCCCTTGCAATATCCTCCACATTAGCAACAACCTTTTTACCACTAACGGTCGTTCTCACTCGCTCGTCATAGGAATTTAGAAGAGCCTGCTTTGCCGCTGGATCTTCATAGTCCAGTGGGTTCGTTAGGGAATCAAATAAGATAAGCATTTCCTCATTCATCTCGATGGTCTCCTGCTTCATCCGCTCTTTGAGGGTTAGGAGCAGTTGGCTAATCTCCATCAAATTGCTTGCATAAAAAGCAGTGAAGGCCACACTTTCGCCTCGGCTGGTCCCCATATCTAATCCATCGTTCCAATCCGCGCCTTCCAGTCGGCAATTATTGTGTTCTCCTACGTTAAAGAATGGCACGATATTTTGCAGAATAATATGCTCTAGAATACTTCCTGTATAGGTCGTTCCTTCTTGTGTCTCAAGAAGACTTCCGTCTATCGGATTCCATGCCGTGTCTCTTTCCTTACAACGCTTGATGAAATTGTCTTTAAAATAAACTTGCTCTTGCAGTAGGAACTCCAAATCTCCGCTTTGATGGATATATAAAAGTGTGGTCAGGAAGGGCCAAGCCCCATGATCCATCCATACGCGCGGAATATTGTTGCGGTCAGCGATGAATTCACCCGGCTTCGAACCAATAATCGTCGCATTACTTCCATCGATCCTTACACCTGCAAAGTTATTGAACAACAACTCCCGAACTTCGTGGGGCTCCATCACCATTAATGCCAAGCAGTCCTGCCACAAATCTCGCCAACCGCGGCCTCCACGGCCATAGTCATGATAAGGGAGAAAAGAGTTTCCATACATACGTCTTAGTACCGGCTGTAACGTAACCCATGTCATCCACTGGTCAAAGTCTGTATCAGCTGAACGGAAATCCAGTACATCCAACTTACTTCTCCAGTACGCTTCATTCTGCTCTAACAGATACTCAAATCGACCTGCGCATAAGTATTCCGTTGCATAACGTTCCGTATTGATCCGATCTTCATCGATAATAAGAGCCAAAACGTAGGATGTGGATTCTCCAGGCTGAAGAATTACGTCACCAAAACGCAGTGCAGCAACGGATTCATAGCCTTCGAATATTTCCCCTGCAGCAGCTTCAGGTGGGGAGTTCCGCACAATAGCTTCGGGCCACTCTAGGCTGCCTCCTTCTCCAATAAAGGACTCTGTGATAGGGAAGAAGCCTGTGGGTACATTGCCTTCATGATCCGCTCCTAGTACACCATACGATGTCTTATTGATTCGATGACCTCTTTCATCAAAGGAAAGTGCTGGCTGTACCTCAATACCGTGATCAGAAGTATAGATACGATGTAGCAATGAAGTGACATGTCGGTGATCCCGAAGGTCATCAGCAGAACGTGCAAACATCGGGATCACCCCTGTAGGCGTGAGTGTAAGCGAATCCTCGCCACTATTGGTTAATGTAACTCTCATCAATTCAACTTTATCATCCGTCACAGGTACGAAGACAGTTACTTCTGCTGTGATGCCTAGTGTAGCATTCTCTCTAGTAACCTTGTGCCACAGAAATCCAGCCTCAAGTGAAGTTCGATCTTCTCCATCTGTGAAGCGCTGTGCATTCTGTTGAGGTGAATTACCCGCCGCCGACCACACCCCTTTCCCCTTAATATGAACCCAGAAGTTTCGGGAAGCTTTCGAATTATGTAGGTCTTCTACTGATATAGGAGCCATCAAGAACGTGTTGTGTCCACTTGTTACCTGTCCATGTAGGGAAGGCGTAATCGTTGACATCATCCCTTCTTCGTTCACAAGGGGAAAATACAAATAGCTCGTATGATCCGGGTTTTCCAGCATGAAATGCCCCTTATCCCCCATGTACCTCCATCCGTTATTCTTCTGTTTCATCTTCTCATCCTCCTAATTTCATCATGATTCATTCTTTAGGACTCTCAAAAAAACTTTCGTATTTTACGAAAACTAAACAAATAATATTCGAAAGTGTTTCGATACGATTATTATTACTCATTAAATTACCTTTGTAAATGCCCGATTTAACAGTTGTTATTCGTTGTTGTCAGAAACGAAAGTTTACGAAACATTTATATATAGCACATTCAACAGACTCAACCCTGAGGAATCACTCATGTATTACGATGAAGCAAGCACGAAGTGACTGCATATCGCCTCACCAAATAGAAACGGATACCATCCTTATAAGGACGGTATCCGTTTCTATAGTCATACTCGTGCACAGTCCCATCAGGGTCTTTAAAATTAAACCAAAGATCATGCTCAATCTCTGTGATTAGCCTCTAAACACCTTATCTTCTGAAAGACTTACTATCCAATATAACCCCAGTACCAATCATCGGTACTACATACAAGTGCTCAGATAAGATGTCCCCATCGTTCGCTAAACCCAGAACATCACAATACCAATCACGAGCCTTCTCATTTATAGTTACAGTTATGGGTTAAATATGACGGATTCTACTTTCCTTACATCGTCCATACTCTGAGCTGGTGCAGCGAAATTAGATTTTCCACTATCTTCAAGGACTGTTCCAGCAATCGCTTCAAAGTCTCTTGTCACATGGAGTGTAACCTGATAAATTTTGCTGTGATTCGGTCCCTCTAGATGAATAACGATACGCTCCACATTATAGGGTGTATGGTTGATTCGATCTTTTAGTCGTGTTAATAAGGGTCTTATGCCTGAATCATAATGATGTTCGCCTAACCCTACACCCGTAAAAAAGGCATTATGGTTAGAAATCTCATACGTCTTGCCATTTAAACCTATCGTTCCGTCGATTAAGTCATCATAAAACAATCTTTTTTCCAACGTAATATTAAATGAGATGTTGATGTCATGTTCGCTGTTCTCCGCATAGCTTATGCCTGAATAAGACTGGGATATGATGAGCGTCTTACTATAGATGTTGGCATAGACAAAAGCAGCGCTTAGGATTATCGCTAACAATATGCATATGGTCAACGCACGATGTTTAGGTCTTCTAATCATCCTCTAGTTCACAGCCCCCTTACATCAATGGAAGTTGAGACAAACAGTTGTTATATGCTGTTTATGATCAACTTCCATTGTCGCTATAACAATACTCCCACTCTATGGTACCACCTGGTAAATCCCATTTCCCTTTATGAGGCCCTCTAGATTTCTTGATAAGTAATATTTGATTGTTCTTCATAAGAACACCGTAGACCCCTAAATGAGTATATTTATTCATCGTGATCACCCTTTATCTCATATGCTCTTAAAAAAAGTCTGATATATGGTCACGATCTCATTCATAATGACTAGAGAATCACTTATCGTCTCTACTTCTAACGAATGTGTTGCATCTTGAATAGGATAAACTTCCATGTCATTCAGATATTCTATTGCTTGCGTACTCTTGTTATTGAATTGTGAATCATTTGTCCCGTAGATGACCATACCTCTGGAGCTTTGAATATAGGGAACAGTTCGATCTACTGGTGTTAAATACATGTGTCTTATGTCTTTATCCTCTATTGCTTCAGCCACTTGACCCGCTACAATCGTTCCTAAGCTTTTACTAACAAATATCAAGCTTTCATACTTTTCCATGATTTGATGAATGGCTTGCGTGCACTCCTCCACAAGTACATGTATATCATCAAATTCCAATTCTACTCTCGCACTTTGGTAACCATACTCCAATTGTAATACATCATGGTTGTTCTCAATAGCACTTTGGCTCGCGTAATACAGTACTGGTAACTGGCACGGATAATTCTTACCCGGAAAAATAACAACTAGTGAAGACGAACCATTCGATATATACCGATGTTTAACTTCTCTCCCCCACAAAGAAGGAAATGATAAGTAACTTCTATTCATCTAAACACCTCCAAAATTAGTAGACTGCTGAGACCATATAATAATACTCCTCATATTTCAAACCCTCTTTTCTACGATATCAGGTACTATCTTCAATATGTATGGGGAGCCTAACGGTGAACAGCGTACCCGAGCCAACTTCACTTTCCACTTTAATGTAACCCTCATGATCTGTGATGATTTTTTGACATAACGACAGTCCTAATCCAGTTCCTTCTTCTTTCGTTGTATAAAATGGATCAAATATCTTGTTCATTTCACTTGCTGGAATTCCCTTCCCATGATCGCGAACCTTGATTACCGCCATCGCTCCTTCTCTGCTGAGTTGAAAATACACATGACCCGATTGTTCCATCGCTTGGAATCCATTACGAATAAGATTAATTAATACTTGAATGATCTTATCTGAATCCATCAACACCATGATACTTCGATCCGTCACATCCATTTCAATTGTGTGCCCACATGATGCTGCCTCGGATTCACATAGTGAATACACTCTCGCCATACAAGGGGCTATCTTCTCAACCTGCATGTGACTCGCACGCGTCTTCGAGAATTGCAAGAATTCTACAGTAAGATCACCAACCCTTGAAATTTCACCCATAATCACATCATACCAGGGCTCAATATTATATCCCCTTTTTTTGGATAATTGAATAAATCCCTGAATAGCTGTTAATGGATTACGTATTTCATGTGCCATACCCGCTGCTAATTCTCCGACCATCTTCATTTTATCTGAACGCAATTGTTCTTCCTGTCTATTGAGCCAATACTCCCTTCTCATTTGAAAGATTCGCTCTTCACCTATTTGCATTAACTGTAGAAAGTCAACACCTTCCTGCGGTGAACGAGTGATGCTTACAGTTACCTGGAAGTCTGATTTCTCGAAGATATATAGATCTTCCATTTCCTCTGTGGATGATAGAAGAAGTGAGAAGCGGTCTCCCGCATATCGACTTGCAGCCAAGTGATGCGGAAACCGTTCCAGTAAAGTACGAGAGAAGTCATATAAGATGTCCTTACCAGGAATATTGCTCGTGGCATTTATAGATTTGAAATTATTAATATCAAACAATACAAACAAGAATTCTTTATTCATATCAATATGAGATTGGACCTTTTTGACATATCCAAGATAATTATAGAACCCGGTTAACTGATCGTAGTTTGCCAGATAATCATTTTGTTTCGCCAATTCTTTTTTCTCCAATTGAATGCGTAACCCAATTTGGAATATTAGAACGACGATAATCGCAGACATCACATCAAGAACAGAAACTAGCATATTATAAGTTGTCATAGGTAAGTAGGTGAACCGTATGAGTGTATACTGAAGGATGAACAGTAGGGAGATTGGGATCGCATCTCTCAACCTTGTCTTATGCTCTGTCGTGGTAGAAATAATAATATAATACAATAACATACACCAATTTAATTGACTCGAATAATGAAATGCACCTAAGAAAATAAATTGAATATATTTCAACCAAGTGAATCTACGGTCCAAAGCTACACTTAAGATTAACAACATCGCTATAGGTATCATAACCATAATATTTGTGGGTTTGTCGAGAAGTACAGTGGATATAATAACGAATGATGAAATCAATGGAACACACAGGAGCTTGATGAAATTGAGCAGGAAAAATCACATCCTCCAAAAGTAGTTATTATATCCTTTTTTTGTTTTATATATAAATAATTGAATTATATTAACTATTCATTCATATTCCATCTTTTATATCAAATAACCTCTTATTTATGTATATTCTACTATAACTAAAATTCATAGGGATATTAGACTCCCCGATTATCTATCTGCTGTCATACCCAAAATACGAATTAAGCACTATACTAGAGTCATATCGGGTTCCACAAAAGGTATAGGATACATTTAATTGGATCAGGAGGATTTCACATGGAATTTAGACTCATTAAAGAAACAGAACTTACAGAGGCAGCGCTATTAGCAGAAGACGTATTTTGTGAAAACGGGGAGCGTTATATGGAGCACTCATTTCCTACTATTTTTCAACCAGGTATGAGTCAATCGTATGCGGCCTTTAATGATCAAGGTAAGCTCGTATCCTTCATCGGGATGGTTCCCTTCATCGTTCGATCGGGTGATGCGTTACTAAATGCCTATTCAATCGGTGCAGTATGTACTGATCCGGCGTATCGAGGACAGAGAATTGCAGGAAAGTTATTCACCCTTTGCCAACAACATGCCAAAGAAGCTGGTGCTTCGTTGATGTTTATATCTGGAGATCGTTCTTTATATACCCGTGCAGGTAGTGTGGCATTTGGTAAAGCTGGAAAGTATATTATCGACTCCCATGTCGCAGAACGACTTGAAATTCAACCCTCACCGTGGACAATATCTGAAATGGAAACAAAGGATCTGTTTGCCGTTCATGACTTGATGATGCAACAATCTGCTACCATTCAATGGAGTATTACTGACCTTGGTCAATTCATCGGTGCAAGTCCGATGGCTAATATTCATAAGATGGACCAGCATATCTTCGTAGCAAGAACAGAAGCACAGGAGATCGTTGCTGTAGCTATAGTTGCTGTACCGAGGAACCAATCTTGTGAGGGGGCTGGGATGCTGATTGAATATGCTGGCAATGATGCTGCAGTGATCGAGCTTCTCTTGCACTCCATCCGTCAATTTGAACTCCAATCGTTGTCCGTGATCATACCGTGGCAAGATGTAGAACTGGCGAATCGTCTACAAGCTGCCGATGTTCCCGTAGAGTTACAAGATAATGCGGGTACTGTTCTTGTTATCGATGGAGATGCCTTGATTACTCAAGCAGGATATAAAGGTTCTGATTCCAATCAACTATCCATCTCAGGACTCCCTGATGGTCGCTATAAGTTACATACACCACAGAAATCTTCCATTATTGGTGGAAACGCAGAGCTATGTTCACTCTTATTCGATCCCCACTCTTCTATTGAACAACCAGACGATAACAAGATCCCAACTCTCGCCCTGCCTTATTTGTATGGGTTATATTTCATCTAGAAGAACTTAATACACAAAAAACTCGGTGCCATCGTAATTAAGACGGTACCGAGTTGTTCTATTCTAATCTTATGCCTTAGGTTTACTATCTTGAGTCACCTTCGATTTATTCCCTATACACAACATGAACACCTTAAAAATAACGAAGCCTAACATTGCCCCAGATACATTTAGGATGAGATCATCCACATCAAAAGTTCCGATCGAAAAAATAACCTGTGCGCATTCCAAGCTTAAACTTAAGCCAAAAGATAGAATAAATACGCTTATAAATGATATTTGCTTATTACGCGACATGAGTAGAAGAAATATGCCAAATGGTATAAATAACGCTATATTTCCAACCAAGTTGATAAAATCAAGGCTCGTTGAACTCTGAATGTTTCTAGATATCTCCTGAAACGGGCTCAAATTACCTGATCGTAGTCGTTCTATCATATTCTTTGGATCCACTACATTCTTCTGGAGTTGATGCCCAAGAAAGCTCACATTCATTGTTCCGAATTTAAATAAAATGACCTTAATTAATAGATATATATATACGGCGAACAGTATCGGCACGATAATACCATTCATAAATTTGGTTAGTTTCATACCGCATCCTCACCTTCTTAAATATTATGTATTTACGGATGCAAAGTCATAATGACACCATCCATATTGTTACCAGACACTTCATAGTGACGATCTTTTGGCACGAGAATCATCGTATTTTTGACAATAGGGTAATAAGAGATTTCGTATTCTTTATGATTGATAGTCGTTGTATAGGTCTTCTGCGCTTTGAGGAAATCTAAATATTGTTCCAACGTAAGATTCTTCTCCTGCATAATGACACTGTGCGGCAATCCAACATAACGATAATGCCACGGCTCATATTGAATACCTGTAATGTCTGATTTGTCCTTGGGATATCTCAAAATAAATCCATACTTAGAGGCATTCTTCTTCAGCCACTTTCCTTCATCCGCTTGCTCCATCGCCTTTTCAGAAGACCCAATATCAAGAGATAATCCTAAGTTATGTTCGCTATAACCTGCTGGTAAGGCATAATCCGCGCCCTTTTCCTCATATAGCCGATTCTGATCATCCTCACTTCGATAACCACTGCTTATCAAAAAATGGCGAACACCATCTTTCTTCGCTGCCTGGATCATCGTTCTGAATTGCTGAGCAACACCCTGTGATAATTGGATCGAACTATCCAACAATCCATATCCTTGTACAAGCTCCTTGTTCTGAAATAGCTTGACCACATCGGATGTTACACCCACTGGATGTACAGGATACTCCTTATTCACTAATAGGAGATCTCCTTGATAAATCTGTTCGCTTCCTACTTCAACGGTATGATCACTCTGATCCATCTGATCTTTACCTTGTAATCCTACCTCTGCAACTTGATAATCGTCGCTATGTAAATCCTCGTTTGTAACTTCTGGCTCATCTCTCATGGCTTCAAATCCAAATAGCAAGATAATAATAAATAGCCAAAAAACCCACTTCTTCATTCACAATTCCCTCCTTAACCTTTCACTTTCTTAAGAATAGAGGAGATTGTTTAAAAAGAAGTCGGCCAAAACTAAAATTTTTCTTAAATTTATACCCTCATTTAGGTAACCGCACTTCAAAGATCGTACGGATCACACTACTTTGGACGGATATCGTTCCGTTATGTTGCTCCACGATATTCTTCGCAATAAGTAAGCCCAGACCCGTACCGCCTTCTTGGTGTGTTCTAGCTGAGTCTCCCGTATAAAACATATCGAAAATATGAGGTAAATCCTTCTCCGGAATACAATCTCCGTAATTAATCACTTGAACCACGACATGACCAGCATCAAAGTGGCAGTTAATATCAATATAATGTCCGTCTCTACCATAACGAGTGGCATTGGTTAGAAGATTCTCAAATACCCGTGCCAATAACTCGCCATCCGCTGAAATCGTGACATTCGGAGTTATATCTAGTCTAGCAACAAGATTGTTCTTCTCAAAGATAGGATATAACTCTTCGTTTAATTGATTAAGTAGCTCACTTAGATCGATAGATTGTTTATCAATCGTAATCATGCCGTAGTTCATCCTAGTAATCTCAAATAGTCCATCGATAAGCTTCTCTAATCGTTGAGATTTGGTGAAAGCAATCGTCGTATAATGTTTAGTCTGTTCTGCAGTTAATTGATCATCCTGAAGAATTAAATCTAAATAACCTAGAACGGAGGTCAGTGGTGTGCGCAAATCATGTGCTAAATTCAAGACCAGCTGGTCCTTACTACTCTCTGCGAAATCCCCTCTTATGACCGCCTCTTGGAGTTTCTCGCTCGCTAGATTAATATCTTCCGCAATATCCCTGAACTCATCATTAGATGATATATGAACATGATGGTTGAAGTCACCATTCGCAAGACAATGGATTCCCGAAGAGATCTCCTTGAAGTAAGTGGCATAGGGCTTCGTGAGAAGAAAGAAAAACAAAATGGCAAGTGGAATGAAAAGTATTAAAAAGAAATTAAGATCCCCAAAATTATTAATAATTTTACGAAGTTGAGCTAATGGGTCTTCCGCCCGAACCTTCACATAATACAGTTGAAGAGCTTTATAGATAATATACGTGATGACCCCTGAGAACAGCATACTCAAACCTAATAACACGATCATTTTAGATCGAAAGCTTCGTATCATGTTAGCCATGGAATGTGTATCCTACCCCCCAGATGGTCTTGATCCATTTGTTCTTACTCTTATCCTCACCAAGTTTCTTTCTTAGGGTTCGAATATGGACCATGACGGTGTTCCCACTTTCAAAATACTCTTCGCCCCACACCTGTTGAAATATATTCTCGGCGCTGAACACTTTCCTTGGATGTCTTGCTAGTAGATATAGAATATCAAATTCCTTCGGTGTTAAAACGATGCTCTCTCCATATAAGATAACGGTTCGTTGTTCAGAATCAATGGTTAATCCACCCGCTTCTAGTACAGAATGTTCCCCTGTTGTTGATGAATTCAACTGCATAGATCGTCGTAACTGCGCATTAACTCTAGCAACCAATTCCATAGGATTAAACGGCTTGGTCATATAATCATCGGCTCCCATAACGAGGCCTGTAATCTTATCCAAATCAGATGTTTTAGCACTCAAAAAGATAATAGGCATATGATACTTTTCTCGAATCTGACGAGTCACTTCATAACCATCTAGTTCTGGCATCATAATATCTAGAATGGCTAAATCAATCGAATACGATTGAATCGTATGAACAGCTTCTCTCCCGTCAGATACTTTAATAATATGATAGCCCTCTTTTTCTAAATGCAACGCAATGAGATCTGCAATCTCAGCCTCATCATCTGCTATTAAAATTGTAATTCGTTTCATTCAGATCGTGCTCCTCTATAGAAGTAACTATATCTATATCCTATCATAATGTTGTTGCATGTACTGTCTTCCATTGTAGCCTTTGTCGGTTATTCATGCTGTAAATTTCTTGAAATTGGCAGTTCTCTATGGGCTTACGCTATAATAGGAGGTAACTAATGGTAAGAGGGTTTCCAAGAATTGATTATTCGGTACACATAACTATTTTTAAGGAGTTGGAGATGAATGACTGAACTTACGCGTCTAGGAAAAACCGATTTACTAGTCAATCCCATTGGATTAGGTACGAATGCCGTGGGTGGACACAATATTTACCCGAACCTGAATGAAGAGACTGGCAAAGACGTGATCCGGACTGCTCTGAAACAAGGGGTTAATTTTCTAGATACAGCTTATATCTATGGGCCGGAACGTTCTGAACAACTCATTGGTGAGGTTCTCAAAGAAACAGGACGCAGACAAGATACTATTATTGCTACAAAAGGTGCCCATAAATTCGTAGATAATACAATGGTTGTGGACAACTCTCCTTCCTTCCTGAAGCAATCCGTGGAGGATAGCTTGAAACGTTTAAAAACAGACTACATCGATCTGTTCTATATCCACTTTCCTGATGAACGTACACCGAAGGATGAAGCGGTTGATGCCCTTCAACGTTTGAAAAAGGAAGGCACCATTCGAGCGATTGGCGTATCTAACTTCTCTATTGAACAACTACAAGAAGCGAATCGGGACGGATGCGTGGATGTACTACAGTCTGAATATAATCTCTTCAAACGTAGTGCTGAACAAGATCTATTACCTTACACCAAGGAGCATGGGATCTCGTTTGTTCCCTATTTCCCGCTAGCTGCAGGATTACTCGGTGGCAAATATACCAAAGATACAACGTTTGAGGACGGTCGAGCTAGGAATCCCCTTTTTCAAGGAGATGCATTCATCCAGAATCTTCAGAAGGTTGAACTTCTACGTGAGATTGCTAATAGCAAAGACGCCGAAATTGCCCATATTGTACTCGCATGGTATCTCACCCAAGATTCGATCGATGCCTTAATCCCTGGCGCCAAAAAACCAGATCAAGTACTTAACAACTTGAAGACTTTGGATGTGCAATTGACCTCGACAGAAATTGAGCATATCAATCAGATATTTAAGGCTTAAACGGATCCAACCCCTTTATGTATAAAAAGACACAAAGAAATCGCCCCTTGGGATGTGGAAGTACTATCCACCATTTCAAGGGGCGATTTCTAGATCTTTTATCCTAATCGTTGCACAAATTCCTTCATCGTTTCCTGATCTCTAGAACGATCCAATATAGCAAAAATAATATGGTCGAATAAACTCACATATTTCTCATCGTATAATAACTCGTGCCAATAATTTACTACGGTATCTGCGCTATTCTTAAATACACCGCACCTGAAAGCGCCTAAATAATGTTCTTGTCTCCTTTAGCAGCAAAGAGAGCTAAGATTTCATTTACTATACTTAGCTACGCCTTTGTATAACTTTGAGGAATATGAACCTGTTTAACCACTCATTACTCTAATTCGGAGTTACTAAAATACTACCTTATACCGATGTTTGATGCAGTTTTTTAATATCAATCTTATTCCCATTCATAACATAATATCCTTGTTTTATGTATTCTACTGTCTGTTCTACGGCTCTTTTTCGTTCATCTCGATTCATTCTTTCTCATCTCCTTGTAGCTTTCTAACCTATGTTACTATAGTGATCCTTTGTTCTCTGCGTCTGTCAGCTGTTGCCTTACTTCCATCAATGCAAATCCTAATAGATTCTGACCCTTCCAACCCATTGGATTCTCGATCGCAGGATGGTCTTTAGCCATGCCAATTCCCCATATTTTATCGACGGGACTCGCTTCAACTAATACCTGATTCTGCGTAAGTATTAAGAAGCTCGCAAGCTTACTGTTTTGAGTGAATTTCGCAAAATTGCCACGTACCACAATGTCATAACAGCTTTGTTCCCAGATATTCTGGTCAAATCTTCTGACCTTTCTCCCCAATGCTTTTGCTTGTTTAGGATCGTTTGAAGCTAATATTTGTTGTAATATTTCGTCATCCTGAAACAACCTTGCCTTTTCAGCCATCATATATTGTTCTGCACTGTTGTATGTGATTCCATCGATATTAAATTTGATTTTCCACCACTGGCTAAAGCAACTTGCTGTTATACTTCCATCTGCAGATTTTTGATGTCCCCAGAAGAATAAATACGTTAGTTTTTTCCCCTTTTTATAATCTTGTATTAATTCATTTAATAAATACATTTAGATTCCCTCCAAATTCCGTCTAAATAATCGCGAAGGTCGATGTCCTGCATGTTGAGTAAATTGATCAGTCTCAATCACAAGATCAGCGGTCTTTCTTCTAAAGTTAGCCTTCAACAACTCTTTATCCAATATGACTTCATATACGGTTTGAATCTCAGTTAGGGTAAATAACCTAGGCATTAAATTAAATGCAATATTCGTATATTCAACCTTTCCTCGAAGTCTTTCGATTGCAAAAGCAATGATTTTGGCATGGTCAAAAGCAATATGATTCGAAGAAATCACGTTATACTCCTTCGTAACTGTATATTCCGTAGCGGTTGTCGTGCATGTAATTTCCTCTTCAAGAATTGCGTCGTCGCATGAAAGGGTTAATTGCCAAGTGGATTGTTTTATACTTCCTGCTGATAGAATATCCTTTACTTCTCGCAAAAGCTTATATTCCACATGAAACCATGCTACATCCGATGCATCATCACCCGCTTGAATCGAGAGCTTATCACTATCCACAAGAGCTAAATAAGAACAGGAGACTACCCAAGTTCTAGGATCACGACTAGGATCGCTGAACGTATACAGCTGTTCTAAATATACGTCTGTAACACCTGTCTCTTCTGCGAGTTCACGTTGTGCCGTTTGTTCCGTTGTTTCGTGAGGTCTCACAAATCCCCCTGCCAATGCCCATTGTCCAAGGAAAGGATGCTCCCCACGCTTAATCATGAGAATCTTTAGACTCTTCTCAGGTAACTTCCGATAATTATCTTTATCTTCACTTGAAACGGTAAACACCACCATGTCCGTCGCAATGGATGGACGTTCATAATCTCCCGCATTGTATTGCAACAGAAATTCCGCTTCAGTTAACCCCTCTTTATTTACCGGTTCCATGATAAGCTCCTTACTTATTATCTTTTTGATAATATCAACTAGTTAATAAGTACGATAACAGCATTTACTTCATTTATCAAGTGGCATTTGTTCTTCTCATGAAAATATAAATAAAATAGATCGTTTCATTTCGGATGTTTGTTATAAACAAACATTCGAGATGAAACGATCTCACTGACACAATGGTTATAGAGTCTTAATGATGAATAATCTCATTCGTTCTTCCTTTTCCTTTGAGGGAATTCTCAAACATATCAATAATCTCCAGGAATCTTTCTGCCTCACGGAACACATGATCCGCAAGCAAGGGATGAATAATACTTTTAATTTTACATTGATCTATGAGATCGCGGGCTGTTTTCTTGAAATCTCGCAGCGATTTTACAGACACTCTATTTTGATCCAGGAACTGATTTAATAATGGAACGGTTTGAGATTGAGGTCTCATCGATTCGACATCCCTAGCTTGAACTAACAACTGATCAAAATCGTTACTAAATTCTCGGGCTTGCTCAGCAAGCTTGCGTTCTGACGGATCTAATAAATGTCCAATAAACTGAGCATGTTCGCCCATAATTCTTAAAAAGAATACATTTTCATCAATAATTGCATCATATAATGGTTCTAACTGACCTCGATTTAGCTCTTCTAATCGATTCCGAAAGTAATTGGCTTCCCTACTCACATGATCGACCAGAAGTGGGAAATTGGTCTGACCAGGCAGTTTACAACTAAGTATTAAGCCAAGTACTTTCCTTTTAAATACCCAAATGTGACACACCGCAGAATGTACCTCTGTATTAAATTGTTTAATCGTATTAGGATCAACATCAAGGGTAAAACTGTGAATACGCCTTTCAATATCTTCAAAGACACGATAAAAATGATCTGCTTCTTTTTTAAGCACGGTATCCTCACACCGAAAACCCAAGCCCAAAAAAAATGAATGTTCCTTCATTATTCTGGACCAAAAGCTAACTTCATCTAAAGACTGAGCGACAAATGGGTCTGACATTCTTTCCCCTCCTACACATTATTGCTTATTAAACCATATGCGGAATGAGCTTGGGCTAATGTCAGAACTCCTGTATGTTTGAAGGCAACACGACAGTAGAAGCCTCTATTTAATCATGAATGACTTCCGTTCCCGCAATAAAATCATGGAGAGAGCGCTTATCTTCTCTAAAAATAACCATGCAGACACTCACAAGAAAGCCTATTCCGAGGGTCAATCCGTACACAACTCCAGCTACAACATCACGTAGAAGCATCGTCCCGAGACCTGGTCCTGAATGATCATCCACGCTTCTTATGCTTATTCCACAGATACGTTTCCCAATCGTCTGTCCGTTCCAGAATATAGGTAGTAATAATGTATACAAGAACGAGATTGTTTTTGTGAATAAATTTGAAGTATCATCACCAGCTGTTAATATCATTGCTATGATACCTAACGGGATTCCTACAATTAGTACATCCAACAATGAAGCCCCCAACCTAATCCAGAATCCTGCCTCCTGTTTCATAGCCCATCCCTCTTAGCTGTATTTATATTAACAAGATCGAGTGACACATACACACTACACGTTATATACGTATAATAGAAATCACTTAAACTTATACCAAAATATTCTATATTCAAAGTAAGGTGACAATCCTATACTCGTAGCAATGCGGATAGAACCCGTATTGTCCGGAGAACAATCCCAATAAGGATAGATTCCTTTTAGCTTACATTCATCCATAAATGCTCTAGCTACTGCTGTGCCATAATGTTTTCTTTTATATCCTTCTAATGTCTCAATATCGATAGCATGTGTCTGGTCAGCTACAAATGCCGAGAAACATGAGCTCACCACGTTATTGTTATCCACCGCAATATAGCCAAACCCCTGTTCTAAGAACTCGTCTATGGAATCCCAAAAATCCAGAATCTTCTCTTCTAATATTGACTGGTTATCTAATTTATTCGAATCCAATAGATTTCTATCCATTCTTCGAATCAATACCTGTTCTTCTCTGACCTCACTACTGTCTATATCTTTATTTTCCCTTAGGCTAAATACATATTGCATCTCGCTAGACATGTTACGGGTATGGAATATCTCCTGAATCCTCTCATCCCATGGTTTCGTCTCCCCGCTGATTTCGACCCAGTTCACATTCATTTTCCTTAGCCTGGGTTCAATATGTTGAGTTATATAGGATTCCAACCCTGTCCGAAAAGATTCACTTTGCACATCACCAACCATGTGAAACCCTTTCTGACCCTGTATCCACACTAAAGCAGCTGTAGGTTCTATTGGATGATCTACAAAGACCCATCCCGGATTATTCCCACTCACAATAGCCCTTACTTCAATATTATTACATAGATCAGTAATATGACTTATCGTAGAAAAGTCTTGCTTATTTAGCTCTGTGATCATGATTAACCCTCCTCAGCATGGAACCAGTATCCCATAGATTATTGATTTATATCATTCCAATGGAATTCCATTTCCATCATATTCAACATTATATTCATATGCATATGTTTCACTTTTCGAATCTTCGTTAGCTATTTCATTTAGATGGATATCTTTACTGGAATAGAAATGCCATTCAATTCGACCTTCTAATTCATACGAATTAAAATTATGGATTCCGTATCCCTCATCTTGAAGTTTCTCAGATAATCTCTTTAAGTTCTCTTCACTTTCAGAATAAAAATATTGTTCGATTGTTATCTGTTCTTTACTCATGTTTGCGGGCTCCTGACTACACCCTGTTAGCACGACTACTAATAAATATAATGAACATATGTATTTTAATTTCATCATCATAATTAACTCCCTTCGAATGATCTGAACAAAAATGACCATCCATGTAGGGATGGCCGTCCTTGGAATTAATCTTTTATTTAATTAAGCTCTATAGCATATCGTATTTCCTCTTTCATCCTATTAAATCCAACCAATTCATACAGGGATAAAGCGGACTCATTCGTAGTTAATACCATCAATTCTGCAGACTCTAGCCCATTCGTTTTTAAATAGGTCAGCGCTTGAGTCAGCATATATTTTGCAATACCACGATTTCTCCATGGGGCACGTACGAAGACAGGTTCTATAATTCCTTTATCCTCTTCCCGCCATGCCATTAAGCTACCTACAATCGTATCTGCCTCGCGAACAACTATCGCTGTCCACAGTGGATTCTGTTTGTGTTGAGAAAGTCGCTCTACCCCTAGTGGCGTATCAGGCCATACCTCGGCATCCAACTCCAAATACTCGCTTTCTTCATGAGACGACTCCATTTTCCAATGCGTCAATTGAAACTCATCACTTAATGGCAAATCTGGAATCGGCTCCTTAAGGTCCCGTCTCATTGTAAATAAACTACTCATATGACGAAAGCCCTTCTCCTGAATGAAGAATTGACTATTGACTGTCTCCGAGGCATCGTTACCTACACACAGTAATGTAGCGTATTTCTGGGATAGTGACTCTTTTAACTCCATGGCACGTGAAAAAATATATGAATAGAGTAGCTCTAATAAGCTGAGATCGAATTCTCGTTCTGGCACGGTTTTTACATTGAGATAGATCGCATGCCTACTTTCTGCCGAGCGACCCGCTGGAACAATATTGAATACTTCAACTTGTCCTTTCGCTACCATTTCCCCATCTTCAAAAGCACAAAATACATTCACCCAGTTATCCGAATCGCCTACCCACCAAAATGTCGCATTCTCTCTTGAGTTAACGGAGTTATATAATTCACCAAGTAAAGGCATGTCAATCTGTTGGAAATTGCGGACTTCTATTCTCTTCAACAACTGATCTAAATTCCCCATAAAATTCCCCTCTCGATACCCATGACTCATCCATAATAATTGTACCTTTTACTATTACTACCAATAAAGGTAACACGTATGGATTCAATCTACTAAGTAAAGAAAGACTATAATTAATCTTTACTGATCGGTAGCAATGATATTAAAGTCTGTGATCAATGAGACGATTCTGTTCTCTTCATCAAAACCCCAATAAGAAGCATAGAAGCCATCGCCATAACCAGAACTGAACAATACCACATTGAGTTCCGTATCCTCACATACGATCACATTACCCCAGTTATCGTCGTGTTCAGCTAGTACATCGTCTATAAGATTATCGTAGAGGCTGATAAAATCATCACCGAGCTCTCGTTGTAATCTGGCATCCAGTTCATTTAACTTATCGATCGCATCCACATCAGCAAAACAACCTAGCCCGGTATCCACCGGATAGCCATATATCGTTCCCTCTTTTAGTTCGCTCAGATTCTGTCCTGCTCTTGTAGCCATCTCCCAACGAATAGGAAGTGCATCATACAATTTCAGTTCGGCTGCTGCAATTCGTTCTTCTTCCTCATGCCACCATGCGACCACTGGATATGTACCCGGCTGGAGCAGCCGTTCGAATGGATGATTATGAGAAACAAGCGGATCACAAGCAACAACTTGTCCGGAGGTAATCTTTATCTGCTCAAGTATTTCAGAACGAAGTATTCCACCTTCTGGTTTAGCTAATTCTAGGAATAGCTTTGACATTATTCATCTTCCTTTCTTTATATCATTTCACTTCGTTTAGCCTACCTGTGTTTCATTATACGACATCTATGATCGAAAGCATGATGTTATTAACATCATCAAATAATACATACATTCGCCACCAATAATTATCTAGAAAGAATTGCACATAAATAATATATGAAAACATATGTTCTATAAATGATTGACACATTCCATATTAAGGGGTATATTAAACGTAAATTATACATGGTTAGCGAGAGAAGCACCTCGCAAGAACAGGCAATTTAGCCTTTCTTGGAGGTGCTTTTTGTCGTTAATACTCTAGAGAGTGAGGTTGAAGTAACTATGAATGACATACGTAGAAGACGGATTTGGAGTAGATTAATTGTGATTCTCTGTATATTTACTGTACTACAAGTAGATGCACTTCCTGTAAATGCAGCGGATCGGTGGGATACTGCACTGGAGCACATCGATCAAGTTTACGATAACTTAACATCATTAAAAGCAATCACACAATCAGAAACTCAGCATATTCAAGACCAACGCAAGAAGAATAATGTTGCATTGAAGTCGTTGAACATAAAGATCAATGCCATAGACTTAGAATGGATCAACACACTACAAATTAGGTATGATCAGACCTTACAGAAACATTCTCCGCTATTAGAACAATACACAGCATTAAGCAAACAGGCTACTGCAGCTAGAAAGAATAAGGATAAGAAACTGGCTGATCTGCTGGATCTAAAGCGCAACAAGCTACTAGCTTCAGTGTTAGCTGCTCGTACCGATGTTAAAGCTAAAAAAGAAGCCCTCTCTGCGGCTAAAAAACAGCGTACAAGCAAGATAAAGACGATGAAGGATTTACTGACTCCTGTACAGAATTTAAAAAAACAGATCACAGCAGAGAATAAAACCATTACTGCCGCAAAACAAATATATTCAGCAACCGAAAAGCGTTATAAAGCTAGTGTAAAGCAGGGTAACGCAGTTACCGCCGATGAAGAACTCACGATTATGTATGATCAAATGCAGATCATTCACACCTCTCAACAAAAAATATACGACTGGGAGAAGCAAATATCTCAGACCATCCTGACAGCAGAAACCAAATTACCGAAGTAACAAGTAACGATGAAGGATTCTCTATGGAAGAGATGACAAAGCCGATACAATAGAACGTATCGGCTAAATAGTTCACATAATGTTATTTCACCTGATGATGACCGTAAGTTCGCAACTATGCCTTTCGAGCAATTACACAATTTACATCCATCGATTTATCTTGAGATGACTCTAGACTCATTTTATGGAATCCTGTACCAGATACGAATTGAACAACTTCTTCTGGGTTATATAATTTGAATACTTAATCTAGGTTTAAATCTTTACTATATATTTTGGTAATGTCGCCATTCGGCTTAAATGCTCTCTCTATATAATTCCAACCAAATCTTTCATAGTAGTTGTCATGAGTCGTTATTAAGTACAAATTGTTATACCCCAATTTCTTCGCTTCTTCTATTACAGTATTCTGTAGTTCTCTCGCTATACCTTTACCTCTATGCTCTTCAGCGACATACAAGCATGCCAACCAAGGACACAGATCCTGTCTACAAGTTAGATCATTCATCCAGAAAGATACTGTTCCTACAGCTTCTTCTCCTTCTAGCGCTACGAATGTCATGGGCACACGATCGGTCTGAGAATTATGTAGCACGGCATATCTAACATATTCGATTGCTTTGTCACTAGCCCATTGTTTCCAAAGCCACTGACATACGGTTTCATAATATTCCATCGTATCTGCAAGATTAACAATTTGAATTCCCATAATTATCTCCTTTATATTTATCGATTCTATGATTCGAAAATTACACTATAGCTTAAAATCATTATATATGGAAATTTATGTTATATTAAATATGGATTTATGAAGTTACAGTGTATATTGAGGAGGGGAATTTAAGTAATGAAAAGGCTATTTCCATTCACGCTCTTTATATTATTGATTCTTGCAGGGTGTACTAATGTTGACGCCAATACAATTGACACACCTCTTTATGACGGAAAACCTTTAGTCATTGGCGTGATTGGTGACTCTCCAGAAGTACGCGAAGATAACGTGGAGTTTAGACAAATAACCTTCAAACAATTAGAGGAAGGCAACCATCTATCGGCTGAATTTGATGCTGTTATGATTATGAAGGAACATCTATCTGATTCTGCTGAGAGTAAATATGCTCAAGTATATAAGAGTTCAAACATTCCATATTTCTTTATAGAATCTACGAAATCATTTGTACCCTTTGTTACTGAAGAATTATCCTACGATCAGGTGTCAGAAATAAGTAATCTAGAATATGCAACGGGCTATTTCCATACAGACGATGATGGATTTAAACATTGGGGTTACGGACTATACAATGACAAAGTAAACGAATCCAACTTTAAGGATGTATACACACGAATTTTTGCTACTATCGCATCTATTGAGAAATAAAAACATGACCCAACCTGAGATAGCACAACTATCGTAGGTCGGGTCATGTATTTTTTTAGAAGTATTAACCACAAGTCCCCTTACCCACCCTCACCCTAGTCCATAAATCAGTACGTAGTAGTTACATTAATAAATACTCCATAATTACATACTATAGCGCAATCTTTCTAGTCTTTGTCTCAGTTGTGCAACCTTCCGCTGACAATCTGCTCTTAGAACCAACGCTTCTGCAAGTTTCATAACTTCCCCTCCATTATTATGGTATTTACCCTTTTAGTAGCTAATTCTAATCAAGCTGAGGTATCGCTTGTTTGACGAATTTTAATTAATCTTGCTAATATAGCTCTAAAATTACCCACACTAATTTGTATTGGTTATATGCTTGGTCTGCTTTAGGATATACGAAAATAGCCTTGGTTCGATTAACCTTATCATATTAAATCCTTGAGGTAAGGCCTTGGTCTGAGTCATAAACTTGGACAATATAACTCTTGCCAAGTTTGTCCTCAACATCGTTCAAATCGTTAACACCACCATAGAAATCTAGTAATCCATTATCAGACAAAGTCTGTAGTCTAGAAATATTACCATTGTTGTCGTATACGATATAAAAGTCTTCAAAATATTGATAATGTGAGTCTTTCGTACTCCTATCTTCAAAATCGTTATTCTTATTATACTTAGTCAAATCAATATTATGGATATTTTGCTTCAGTTTAATATTATTAATCTTCAAACTAGACAAATCCGTAGAGTCCAAGGTTTTGATTAGCAACTCCTTTTTCAATATAAAACAAGCAATCACTACAATCACAATAGATAAAATAATCAAAGAATACTTGATGGCTTTTCCAGACGATTTATTCCCCATACTCACTTCTCCTAACGTTCAGCACTGTATCGCAACTTAAAACCCTATTGTCATTTCTATGTTTGAATCTTCATTCTTATCTATGATTTCTACTACGATCTCCAACACGATATCCTCAAAAACTTCATTTATTATTTCGTGTTTCTCCAAATCTCTTATCACTTCTTTTTGATTTTCTATTCTTCCTATGGTCATATGGGGCTTATATGGAATATGGGGTTGATGATATTCTGAGATTATTCCTGTGTATAATCGCCTATGTAATTCAACTATTTGGTCTCTTCCTTCTAATACGTTCAGAAAAATGTATCCACCTTCTTCGCCACTTATGCCACTGAGTCTAAGTTTAAAGGATCTCATCCCCAGTAACGCATGCTTGATATGATCTTGTAATTGTTCACCCGTTATATCACTTTCAAAAGGAAAAACAATCGTGAGATGAGGTTGAACATGCTTATATAATGGATCATACTTTTCTCTGATATTATCGATCATACTCATATTGTGGAACTTCGGAAATATCATCATGCATCTAAGATTCATTCCATCGCCTACCTCCAAATGAATGTGACCAGGCCATAACTCCTATCATAGGGTCGGGTCACCATGCTATCGCGCAATCTTGTTATAATACTGAGCTAATTAGTTAATCAAGTCTAACCAAACTGGGGTGGAACACGATAATTCGTCGCTTGTTCAAAAGCATAGGCTATTTTTATTAAGGTAGGTTCACTAAAGGCTTTGCCGGAAAAAACAACTCCAAAAGGGCCTTTTGTAGAATCACCATCGGAGTCCACGACCCCTATTGAGGAATATCCTGCCGGAACGGTAATCAAGGGATATCCCAATCGCGCGGCAATATACATTCCATCCACATCCCCAGGTAACAGTAATGCATCTAAACCATGCTCTTCTAACACGTAATCAATTCCCTGGTTACGCGCTAATGCATCATATTGTTGTTTCTTCTCATGATAGGTTTGCTCATTTAATGTTGTCTCTACCGACCTGATCAACGTGTCTTGCCCATACTTTAGAGCAACCTCGGCATGATTCTCATCATAATCTATTAATTCTTGCAAAGAGTGAACCGGTACGGTATCCGATAATTGTGATAAGTATTGATCTAGTCCTTTTTTAAATTCATAGCAGATGACATCATTATTCCAATTGTTATGTTCAACGTGAAGACTAACATGATCTACGATCGTGGCGCCTGCGGCTTGCAATGTTGAGATCGCTGCCTCCATAATAGCAAGTCTTTCTTTGTCTAGGTGCATATAATAATGTCTTGGAATACCTATTCTTGCGTGTTGTATAAAATCAGTATCCAAGAATGGTGTGTAATCCGCAAAGGAACGTTCCCTACTCAAAAGTGTACCATCATCATTGTCGTCAATTCCAGTTAATGCACCTAACATAATAACCGCATCCGTAACAGTTCTAGCTATAGGTCCCGGTGTGTCTTGACTCACTGAAATCGGAATAACTCCTGCTCGGCTAACGAGTCCAACCGTAGGTTTGATACCTACAAGAGAATTCTGACAAGCTGGACCTACAATAGATCCTGCTGTTTCCGTTCCTATAGCTCCCGCCGCAAAATTTGAGGCAATCGCTGCTGCAGGCCCAGAACTCGAACCACTAATGAATATCTCACCTGGTCCATATGGATTAAGCACGAGTCCTCCTCTGGAGCTGTATCCCGCTGGCATCTTACTGGACATAAAATTAGACCATTCAGACATATTTGCTTTCCCTAGTATGACGGCACCTGCACTACGCAGCTTCGACGCTACGAATGAATCCGTTGCTGCAAATGATTCCGCTAGCGCAACTGAACCGGCACTGGTATGCATCTTATCCCCTGTATCCAGATTATCTTTTAATAAAATAGGAATACCGTGTAACTTCCCGCGACTTCCTGTTAGCTTACGTTCTTTATCTAATTCTATCGCGATTTCAATCGCATCCGGATTGATTTCTAGTATAGCGTTAATCTTCGAGTCGTACTTATGTATTCTTTCTAGGTAACTCCGTACTAAGTCCTCAGAACTTATGGAACCTGATTCCATAGCTGTTTGCATACTCATGATATCTGCTTCAATAATCCATTCTTCGAGCATCATATCCACTTAAGTCACTCCTCTAGTAAAATATGGTTGTGGCATTCCTAATTAACTTACCATATTTCTCTGTCTCAATGACATGGAAAGATTGATTATAACTATGTTGGAGCAATTGCTTATTTATTTCCTATCCCAGAACCGAGTCAACCGCTCCTTTAAAAATAAACCATTCCGCTTTTTTCTCCTTGAGTTTCTCTTTACCTTCCTCCAGTATCCTGTAATACTTACGTTTTCGTCCTTCTACTTTCACCCAGTACGCTTCCACCCAGCGCTCGCTTTCCATTGCATGGAGAATGGGATAGAGTGTTCCTTCTTTTAATGAAAATATACCTTGCGATCTCTGTTCCAGCTCCTTAATTAGCTCATAGCCATATAACGGCTTCTCTAATAAAAGAGTCAGGATCAAAGTTCCCGTGCTGCCCTTAAGCATTTCTTTGCTTACTTTCAATGCTCTGCACCTCCTGATTTTGTCATTTCGTGATTTTTGAGTATCTTCAAATCTACCTTTTCTGAAAAGGTGCAACGATCGGTTGTGGCCGATCCATTTCCTTTAAAATGTTATCTTAGTAACTTTTGAATGAATTTTATCTTCCAAATTCCATATCCCATCAAAGCACCGAACATATTAAGAATGAAATCATCAATGTCGAAACTTCCTTTTCTTGTAACTAATTGAATGACTTCAACAACGAATAACAATATAATCATTAAAATTGAAAATGAACCTAACTTGTTTAGCTTATTTATAAGGTAAGGCAGATAAATACCCATCGGTAAAAATAAAATTAAATTACCAAAAAGATTTTTTATTGGTATATCGATATTCATAGTTCCGTTAAGAATCGCATTGATATAAGTACTTATCGATTTAAATGGAACAAAATTTGAAGAGCTCTTTATGTATTGCCAAAGCGAAAGGTCTGTCCATATATTCCCTCTTGATCCTAAGAATAAAATAATAGCCAATACAAGTAAGTAAAATATAAAACTAATGCTTAAAACAATCTTAATTAATTTCTTCATATGATGTTCATTCCTTTTTCTTAAATAGAATAAATAACGGAATCGGCCGCTAATTATTCCTTTATTTATAATGATCAATACCTAGCATCACTATACATCGTATATCTATGTATGTAAAGTTCTCGAGAACACCCTTCCCTCTTTTCCTTCTTCTAAGATGCGGATGATCTCTAGTGTGTTTACAGCATAATGGTTCTTGTTTTTATAATCCGTTCGCAATTCATAACGTTCCTGAGTTACCCTTTATTCTCCTGGACATGTTCTAGTGCTTCCTTCGTAGAAGTCACTTCGAACCTCTTATCTGAATAAGGATTTGTGATTTCCAATACCTCTTCCACATTGTATCCATGGTTCCATTCTATCAACATTTTCATTAGATTCTTCACAGATTGTTTGTAATTCCCTCGTTCGATGCCTGTTCTCGATCTAACAAATCTCCTAATAATTCTGTAATCTCGTAAATAGACACTTGGATTTAAAATATAAATGAGATCTGCCTTTTCAAAACTTTCACTCGTCCATTCAAATTGAACTCCTTCAATAATCCATGATTCTAAGCTGACTATTCTATACAATTCTGCATCTCTTATTTCTTGTGGAAATCTCCTGTTTTCTACACTTCTATCCCAAACTATGTTATCAAGTTCATAATAAGGAACCTCTAGCAACTTAGATATTTCTTTGGCTAAATATGATTTCCCACTCCCACAAGAACCAATAATACGGATTTTTATATGACTCATCTCCTTCCTCTAATTCATCATTTATCCCGATTTCTCCTAATACAGCGAAAAGCTGCACTTGGCAGCCCTCCCTATTGATCCTATTACTTCATTCGTATAACTTCTGACTATTCTTTTTTCGCAATAATCATAAATCGTTTGGAACTTGTCCTAATTCCTCTTTCAGTTATATTATCATCAATAAATGTTTGGAGTATCTCAAAATCACGATTATATTTCCCGAAGTTCGGAATAATGGGCGTGTGTTTCAGTAGAAATACTAAATCTTCGTACGTTTCGAAATATTCAGTTGCATCATATTCAAAGGACTGGATATCCTTAAAACCAGCTTCATTCAATTCCTCAATGTATTTATTCTTTAATGTTCCATCCACCACACCACTAGCCTGTCCTCTTCCAAACGCCTGTTTCATGTTAAGCTTATCATCTTCACTTACTTGTTGAGTGAGGAATATGCCATTATTCACTAGGACCCTCACTACTTCTTTGGCATGAAAGGGTGAGTGCCTACAAGATACCACGTGGAAAAAATTCCGAGGAAAGTCAAGATTATCAGCATCCATTTGCAAAAATTGTACATTGGTTTGATTGGAATTTTCTAAATTATGATTCGCAGTGTGCATCATTCCCGATGAGATATCAATTCCCACTAAATGTGAAGCGGCATGAGCAATGGATAATAACGTTTCCCCTCCACCTGTACCAATATCGAGTAATCGATCAGACGGGAGACATCTTTGGGTTACTTCATCATAGAATTCCCACTCTACACCTTCAGCTGTCATCTTTACTTTACTGAAATCCCAACCATTTAATTGTCCGACTTCATCATAGAATTTCTTATAATCAAATTGCTTCATATCTAATATCCACCTTTCAAATCGTTAAAATGAGTACATAAAAGCCAGGATCGAAAGAGACAATACGTCCCTGTGTCGTGTCCTGGCTTACAGAAAAATGTGCCCCAACACCTTATCAAAAGTAATTGTTCTCTTCGGTCAAAAGGGCAAACGTCCCCCTTAACAGCTGGTACGCGTTTTACCCAGCCCGTGAACTAATTACTTCGAACAAAGTGGAGATCCATCCCATTTCACCTCAATTGAAAGTTTCATTTACTATACTTGATACTTAGGCGGAAGCACAAGGTGAAATTTACAATTTATACAGACTATAGGTTCATCTTTATTAGAGCCTAGGTTCAATTCATATTTAAATATGAATATATATAGATGCCATAAATCAGCTATTCCCACCGTCTATGCTTTTTGAAGTAAGAACTCGATCACAGGATAGGAAATCATATGTCTCTCGCTATATGTGTTGTGTATTGCTTCATTTTGAGTACTTAGTATCCCTTTGTGTAAGATTACCGTTTTAAACCCTCGTTCAATGGCACCGTTATATGTGAAAAGCACACAATGCTCTGCTGCGAATCCAGCAACAATGACTAATCCAATTTCTTTTTCTCTCAACACCATTTCTAGTTCTGTTTTCCAGAATGCATTGGAATATTCCTTTGTCATTTGAATATCGTCGGGTTCTACTGTGATCTCAGGGATAAACTCTAGCATTTCACTGCTAATCTCTTCTGACCCTTCAACATCTTTGATATGTATGACATGATGATTGTTTAGGCGGAGTAGGTTGGCCACGTGATTTATATATTCAGACGCACTGTCAATATCTCGTTGTTCAAGCTGACCTTCTAACAAGTTTTTTTGCATATCGATAATTAATAAGCCTATTTTCAAATTCGTTTCTCCGTTCTAGTACGTTTTTTTGTCATATATTTAAGGAGCATAGCGATTGACCACATATGCTCCTCTTAGCTTTTTAAACTAAATATTTGTCTTTAATGATGTTCATATGATGCATCTCATGACCAGCGATAATATAGGCCCACGCTCTTACGGTTGACTCACTGTCATTGACAATACCAATTCTGGACCACGCTTCTGTAGATAGTCCACAAAGCAACGTAAGGGTTGCACGCCGTACTGCTGTATAATCTTCTATGAGATCTGCCATGTCATAACTTTCAAATGGAGATTCGCTCATCATAACGTCTTGATCATAACCAGATAGTGGCGTCTTGTCGCCTCTAGCAATACGAAGTAACCGATAACCCATGATCCGTTCGTTATCCGTAATATGTCCCAATACTTCTTTCAAGCTCCACTTTCCCGGTGCATAACGGTAATTCGCCTGATCTTCCGTAACGCTTGAGAGTAACTCAGTTGTGTTCTTAAGAGACTGGATTAGAATATCATCGATATCTCCTTCTGGGACTAACTTCACATACGTCTCAAAATGAACATTATATTCATCTTTTGATGGTCGATTGGACATGAATAAATCTCCCCCTTAAAAGTTTTACCCAGTATAACACGGTATCTGTTAGTTGAAAATTTCTCTTTTTATTGCTCATATATAAAAATCATTGACTAGTCCCCTAGGGTATCGTTCATGATAGTTGAGAGGTGATTAGTATGTTAATTAAAGAGGTATGCGATCGATGTCATCTGACCAAGAAGGCCATTGAATATTATGAGAAACAGGGCTTAATTAAACCGGAGATTGGTGAGAACGGCTATCGTCATTATTATGAACAGGATATAGCAACGCTAAAGGAAATAGCTGTTCTAAGAAAGTTAGGCATTTCCATCCCTGATATTCAAACCATTCTAAACAGTAATCATAAATCAGCAGCACTCTCTAAATGTAAGTATCGGATGGAGCTACAACAGCAAAAGGAAAAGACTAGGCTTGAACGCATGGAGCATTTGATCCACCATTATGATATTGACCATGAATTTGCATACCTACAGTCTAATTTGGAGGAATATTTTACGATTAAGGATAAATTAGTGCAAGCTTTTCCTGGTAGTTATGGCATATATGTTAGCATCCATTTTGGACAATTTTTAAATGATCGGATCGATTCTGTAGAGCAGGAGATGGCGTATGACACAATCGTTTCTTTCCTTGATCATGTTGAAATACCCACTGAGTTGCAGGAATATGTAGAGAAGTCATTCCCCATGATGCAGCAAGGAAACATGGAGAAAACAAGTACTTCTTTGGTCCATGCCGTTTCAGATTTGGAGAACTATATGAATGAGAATAAAGAGACTTTTGAGACTTACCTAGCATTTCGCACATCTAGCGCGTATAAAGAATCGGAAGCCTATAGAATGCAACAACTTTTAATAGAATTTCAGAAAAGTAGCGGTTATACTGACGTTTTTCTGCCGAACTTCAAAATTCTTAGTCCTTCTTATCTTGCCTATACCAAAAACCTGGAAGAAGCGAACGCCGCATTGATGGAGAAGTATCCGCAGTTGAAGGATTTATATTCATAGAGAACAATAACGATAACGGTTATCTCGATTATTATTAGTGTTTTTTATCTATAATTAGTCCGATCTTATCCTGTAACTCTTTATCTTCTTCAATTCTTCCTTGCTTTAATGCTATATTAATTTCTCTTAATAATTGGTTATTTCTCTTTAAGTACTTTGACGCATCCGAATGATCAATAGCAAACAGAATAATTAGGTATAAGACAATGCAAACCGGTAAAAAGAGTATCATTTCCATCATTTCCGCCTTTCATCTCCTTATCGTATTCTAAAAGACCTTCCGACTGTTGTTAGATGATGTTCAGCTCATTTATGATTCACTCATAACATCTTCTGAAAGCTTCCGATGTCTAATTTTCTATCAAATTTATAGCCTATTTCCTTAAATAATGCGCATTGTTCATATCCATTTTGTTCAAATAAAAACTTGCTTCTACTATTCTCCATACAAATGGTTGCGATTAACGTGTGAAATCCTTGTTCCCTGGCAACTTCCTCGATAAAATGAAGTGCCTGTCTTCCAAGCCCTTGTCCTAAACAATCGGGTTTTAAATATATGGTTACCTCGGCACAAACGTCATAGGCTTGTTTACTTTTATATTGAGTGATCAATACATATCCCTTTATCTCATGCTCCTGTTGGATTACGTATGATGTATACCTAGGATTCTTGTTCATTACAGATGCTTTTATCTCGTCAATGTCTAGTTCTACGGTGTGGAATGAAATTGTTGTATTGGCATAGTAATTGTAAATATCTTTAATTTCATTTAGGTGTTGTTGATTGATCACTTCAAAAGATACATGGGTCAACACTCTCATTCCTTTTTTTATAAAGTATGTTTACGACGTACTATGGCTCTTAGGTGAACATGGCGATAATATTCAGTAGCACGAGTATATGGTTATAGGAAGGATCCACTTCTCTGTCTATACTCTAAAAATGCTATTAATAACTCACATGCATTACTACATGCAGTATTCTTATATTCAAGTTGATCGTTTACTGTATTATTATTTGCTTTGTCCGATACAGATTTAAGCCCAAGAAAATCAATACCATTTAAATAACTTACGTGAGCAAACGCCGCAAGCTCTTGATCAACTGCTATTGCATTGAAGTCATCCTTTAATTTATGACTAACAGCATCATCTCTGATTCGTTGATCTCCTGAGATAAATCTACCGAAATGGACATTAGGATATGCATCGCCTAGATATGATTTGAACATTTGAATAAGTCTCTCAGATGAATCTACCACACTACTTCTTCCAAGGTATGTATTTCTAGGATCACTTGTGGAATTAGCATCAGTTACATCATGCTGCAAGCTTTGTTCAGCTACAATGATGTCACCACCACACACTTCTTCAGATAAACCACCGCAAATTCCAATCATGTAAATCTCACTCGGATTATATTGTGTTATTAACAATTGAGCACAACTCGCAGCCTTAACTTTACCAACACCCGATACCACTGAAATAATCGTCAAATCAGAGTTTTGATAATGATAAAATGTCCATGCCCCTATTTTCACTTGAGATGTCAGAGGAAACTTATGATGTAGATATTGTAATTCAGGCTCCCAAGCAGCCATTATACCGATTAACTTCACAGAATTTCCTCCAAGTTTTTTAATTCATAGCCTCTAGATAAATTCATTTACTCTAGCTACCTCTTCAATACGAATCAAGTGGAACATAATGCTTTAAATCCGATACAGTGATACCCCTTTTTGTCCCTTCTTTTGTTAACCTATAATCGAACTGTAATACTTCATTATGCGCAAAATATACATATTCAACGTTGGGTTCATCTTTAAAGATGACCACTGCGAAAAATGAGGGTAACTTGATACCCCATATCCCTTTAACAACCTCTATCTCTTCTTCACTATAATTTTGCGTTTCTAATAGGTAGTTCGTCACCCTATTTTTATATATCATTTTATTCGCTTGTACATAAACAAATGGTGTTATTACGAGAATCATTATAACGATTACTATTAGTATTTTTATCTTTTTTTTCATTATAATACCACCCCCCCTTTTTCTAAAATAAATCACTCAATTATTAATTTCATATTGTTTATTAATATGTATTGAGGGGAAAATGGGTAAGGATGATTGAACCTTCTTCATTATGAATCTACGAATTATCTATAACCATCCAAATGAAAAATAGTATAACTGTTACGACTATTTGAGCTAAAGGTATCAAGGATATTAGATTATTTTTATTTCTTTTTATGATATAAGTGATCAAGCATCCAATATATGTTAATAAATAAGTGCTGCTTGAAAATATAAATAGGTTAACTATTATTTTCAAAAAAACATTCTCATTATTAGAAACGCCTGCTAATTGCATTATGTTTGCCATTAAAACAAAGGGATACAGCAGTAAAAGAATCCCCCCTGCAATAAAACCAACAGTGTTTATTGTTTTTTTCTTCATTTCTTCACCTCATTTACGTAGTATTAGGCATCTATTTACATTCATTCATTACCCTATAATCTATTCCTACTTGTCAGCCGTTCACATCCATATTAAAATCAAGACTTTGTTCCAGTTCTTCCTTCTGGCGCAAGTGATGGCGAAAATGCATACTGACTAAGTCGTACCACTCCCGTGCAGTGAGCCACCCAAAGCCTCCATGTCTAACTTTATAATTTGGATTTATCGTATCTACCTTCTCTTCCCAATCAGACATTCTCTTAACCACCATATCCAGTCCGGACATTAGATCATCGACAGTTTTTGAATTATTCGGGGTATTTGCAGGTCCCTCTGGTAATTTAATTTTTATCGGAGGGAATGAACCAGCGTTAAATAATTGAACCCCAGCCTCCGTTTTCCCTGCCCTTTGCTCCTCACTTGCTGAAGCACAACATTCCACTTGGTCGAGATAATCGAGTGCTGTGAGTATTACATGATCATACATTTGGCCAAGAGACCACACGCCTTGCTTGGGTGCATATCTTAATTGGTTCATAGAATAACGCTTGAGATCGATCTTGTATACATCAATTAGTTCTAGATAATTCAATTCGCCTCACCTCTTCCAATATATCCTCATATTACCTGATTCGATTATATCAGCCCCTTCCCACATAATGATACGCCTAAGCACGAAAAAAAGCCCTTAAACTCAAGGGCTTAGCATCTGCACACTCGTAAAATCACTCGTATTAGGGACTAATACAAGCGCTCCTCGCCGGTGATCGGATTCTTAAATGCAGATTTGATATCTTTGTTGGTAAGCTCATCTGCAAACTCGGTATCATTCTCCCCAGTGAGGGTCGTGTTTAATTTCTGTATCTTCTTAGCTTCTTTGTCGCTTGTTTGTTGTTTTGACTGTTGATCCATAGGTCGCGCATCTCCTTTAACAGCATATATTTCTGTATAGGGTGCGGTCATTTAATGTTTTTTATGCAAAGTGACCTTCTGTTGCTGCATACACCTTTCTAAAATACGTGATAATAAACGACCGCTAAATTCTACAAATGCTCTTCGTATCTTTCTTATCTTCAAACTGACTTAGTTCCATTAATTCCTTGGAATCTTTTCAATAATTTTGAGAGCCCTAATATTATCAATAATACAACTGCAGCAAATACTGGCATCGATGATGCAATGAGTATAATGCCCAGTAAAAATAAAAGAACTCTAAGTACTTTTATAATCTTAATCATGAATTTGTAACCTCTCATTTTATATATTATTTTGCTCAATCCGTATCTGTTGTTCGACAACTTTATGTAACTGTGATTCTAAATCATTAATGTCTCTATAGGCTATAATCTTGGTTGATATTCCTTCCAATGTTTTTGAGATTTCAGCCCCTTTTTTAGCGATTATAATAATTGGTTTCGACTTAGCTTATCCATAACCTACTTCTATACCTAATCCTGTTCCCCTCTCGGAGAATTCAATCAATAATATATCTGCTTTATCAATCTGTCCGAAGGTTTCCTTCATTAATTGTTCTGGTTGATACTGATAATCTCCCCAAGCCTCCATATCTCGCACGACACAGTAGGTTTCATATCCTTTAGGCTCTAATAAACTCAATATTTCGTCGATATTTTCTTGATTTGAACAATCTTCATAGTATTTGATTCCAAAATATATTTTCATCTATTCTCTTCCTTCTTATTGGCTCATGTTTGAGTATTAGCGAAACGCCCCAGCCATAGATAATCGATCTTAGGCTGGGGTTGTCTGTTGTCTAAACTTTAACATAATACATACAAGGGATGATATATATTGCGTTAATTCGTTGTTATAAGATGTATATATTTTTATCAAAAAACTTTCCCATCTACTTGGCGGTGCCGTTTAAAATAGAAGACGTCCGGCACCATGACAACCTTAATCCGTATGGGCTACGGCGCTGATTTCGATCAGTTGCACAGGGGACGCCAGATAATTCACGCCAATGCAGCTGCCGGCTGGTCGATGTTCTCCCACGTATTCCTTGAACAGCTTAATACATGGCTCGAAATGTTCTTGCGCGTTTGTCAGATAGACCTCCACATAAGCGAGGTTCGACTTCGTGACACCAAATTCCGCTAGCACCCGATCGAGATTCTCCAGCGTCTGCCGGGTCTGTGCCTCGATATCGCCCTCACCAACGAACGCACCCTCGGTATCGTGGGAAAATTGTCCCGAAATGTAGATCGTGCCATTTACGCTGTATCCTTGGGTAATGCCGTGATCCCAAAGATCGTGATTATAAGTTTTAACATTTGTCATTTTATTCTCTCCTTTAGTTCAACGTAAGGTTAGTATAAAATGAATATACATTAAAAAATAGTACGCACTTTAATGATATGTACTATCAGAAAGGATAGTGTAGATGATGAGTATGGCAGAATATAAAGGCAAAGTTGTAAATATTGAAGATACTCCTTTTGGTTATACATTGTCAGTTATTGGTGGTAAATGGAAGATGGTTATTCTTTATCTCCTAGCAGAAAACCAAACAGTTCGCTTTAATGATCTAAAAAGACAGATTGGAGTTATTACGTACAAAATGTTAAGTTCACAACTCAAAGAGTTGGAAGCTGATGGTATGGTTAACCGAAAAGAGTATCCCCAAATCCCCCCAAAAGTCGAGTACAGTCTCACAGAAAAGGCGAATACACTACTACCTGTTCTGGAAGGGTTATGTGAATGGGGAACCAAAAACCAACATAATTAAATAGGTAAACCAAATGTGAGCTGATCCTTCAGGCTATTTTTTAGACTTAAACATTCTTTTCAACCTATTCTCAAAACCTTCCTGATCTTTCATTACTTTAGTTTCCCAGCCATCATAATCTCCATTAAATTCTTGTGCTGCACTCACTAAATAGTCCGTTACGTCACCGATGGATTGAAGATGAACATAGTCATTTCTAGAAATTTTTATCGAATACTTATTATCTTGTTTATCTTGAGTACCTTGATCTTCGATATGATAACCGTCTTTTTGAACTTTCTCATTGAACAGATTACGTGACTCTGCTGAATTGAAATATATCCAGTGATTCACTGTTCGCGATTTATCTAAAATGTCTCCAAGCTCAATAAGCTTGTCTACCAACTGTCTGTTACCCATTCGATGCCAATCCAATTGATTGGGATATAGATACTCATAATAGAAGGCCCCAGGCTTCTGTTCATCCATGAGGTTAATGCTGTACTTATAATTTTCAAGAGACTTGTCGGCAAGACACTCCAATTCGCTTCCATCCATAGAATCCGTATAGTAAAAAAAATCTCTCCTACCATCCGTGGTGATCCTTCCGACAAACATATAATTAGTATCCAAAGAATCATGGATTGAATCCTCGATAGCATACAAAACTGTTGCTTCTTTATCGCTGGTAAGTCCATCTTCATTTGGTTCATTTAATGCAACCCTGAGTTGATATAAACGGACTACCCCCTCATTTTCACCATTTTCCCATGGTTCCAGATCCAACAAGATTGAAGCTGGTTTATCATCGATGAAAGTAAAGTAAGTATTCCAATTATCTGACATTCCTACACCGCCTTAATATTTCTGTTGATCTAAACCCAGTATATCAGTCTTTATAGTGAATTAAGCGAAGTACCACCTGCCTCCTTCCACAAAATAATATCCATATAACCATCAAAATTCCAATCAGACATCTACGTTATACATCTACGAATACAACCTCAAATTCTAAATCTTTCACTTCTAAATATATCTCTTCCTTCAATCCGCTATTATCCAATGTAAATATATCCGCTCTGACTAAGTGAAATGTAACATTCTTTGCTTCTTCCACTGTTAATGTACCGGTCAAGAAGTGTACTCCATCAGCAAATTCTTTAAATAATATCCTTTGATTCTTTGAATATTGATAATCAGACCATTCAAAATTTCTCAATATTCTTATTTTGTTTTTTGTTGGTTTGCATTCAATATAGCTTTTATTTTGGTCAGGGCATTCAAACGCATATTGATGTGAATAATCGCGAGATGTAGCTACTCCATACTTCCATGAAAAGGTCTGCCATACCATCTTATTGAATAAATGCTCAACTATTGCGTCCCAGCTATCATAACAAAAGGCATGGATTGTTATTAATCGCGAGTATAAATCGGTAATTGCCTCTTGAAAATTCAGTAAGATCTCCGTGTCAGTTATCCTTTGTAATTGGTCTTCAATTTCGTGATTATGGATCTTTAATAATCGATTATCTTTCAATTTATCCACTCCTTCTGAGTTGCTTATACATAATGAAGCTAAGAGGTTAATACTCACTTTTCAACTTTGAGAAGATAGCAAGATCAACATATTTCCCTTTTTCGAACTCATGTTGCCTCAAGACTCCTTCTTTGTGGAAGCCTAGCTTATGTATCAATTGGATCGAAGCCTCATTCGCCGGTTCGACTTTCGCTTCAATTTTATTTAGATCCATGGTCAAGAATCCAAACTCCATAACACAGTTCACTACCTCTATCATGATCCCCTTTCCCCAAAATTCAGGGGTTAAATCATATCCAATCTCAACACGATGATGTTCCTTCTCATAGTTCAGGAATCCGCATGTTCCAATCACCTTTTGGGACTCACTATTTTCAATCATCCAACGTAAACCCGATTGTTCTTTGAAAATTTTGTGATACCATTTCATTTCATCTATCGCATCCTCGACTGATGTGAAAGGTGTGAATGGCATATATTTCACCACGGCCTCTTGTGAATAAAGCTGAAATATATCATAGCGATCGTTCTCTTCCGCTTTCCTTAATGTAAACCGTTCTGTCTTTAACCGAGGGAAATCAATAAATGCAAACTCTGAATTCATAATCATTCTCCTTTTTCTAAATACCATATCACAAAAAAATACCTCAGAGTTGCCCCCATGGAGCATCTCTAAGGCACTCTTTTACTATGGATTCAACTTCAAAGAGGCAACCATCTCATCCAATGAATTTATTTCCTCTTTCGATAGGTCGTCATTCGCAGAAACCGTTACCTGGTAGAAATGATCATTCGCTTCGAAGAAAATCGCTACGCAAATAAAGGATTCCCATTCTTTGTTTTCCATCTTGTAGTAAGCCATGTTTTTCGCAGGATGCCCCAGGAATGACCCCTCCGTTTCTTCCACAATCTCGATATCGGAGTTAGCAATGATCTCCTTTTTCGTATTCTGATAGAAAGCAGCTAGATCTGTGTTCGAGGTCAGATCTTTCTTTGGAATTTCATTTACGATCAGCGTGCTCTTATTGTAAGATTTGATTGCTAGCTTCGCATATTTTGAAGCATCTTCTATAACACTCCACTTTCCATAAGCCGTGACTTTCACGGAGCGGTCCGAAGATAGGATCTGCTGCTTGCTTTGGATAACGGCTATCTTAGAGCCAGCTTCCCAATCTACCTTCGCGTTCAGGGATTCGGCTATGAATCGTAGCGGAACAAACGTATTGCCCGACACGATCGTCGGCGCAACAGCAAGTGAGATGGTCTTCCCATTCACTTCAGCGTTAGACAAGCCCACCTGCATCTTGATTGTCGTACCTTCTTTTTCACCGATGATGGTCTGCTCATCCTTGTTCCATGTAACCTTCAAGCCAAGTTGTTCGAACAGGGGCCGGAAAGGAACCATTACGCTTCCATTCTTCATAAAAGGTGGAACATCGAAAGTAACCAGTTCGGCGTCTAGGAGAACTTGAATTTGTTTATTTGCATTGCCTGCCTTTGTCGAGCTATATTCAACAGCAACGCCTTTTTTCTCTAAATTTTCTATTACCTTAAGCGATTGTTCATTCAATGGGTTGTTGATAAGTGATACCTCTTGTAAATTCGGTATCGTTTCAAGGACACGAATATCTGCAATGAGGTTGCCCCCAAGATAAAGATGTTCGATTGTTGGATGGTTTTTCAGCGGTGTAAGATCTTGGATCTTATTGTTATCCAGAAAGAGCCACTGTAACTTCATCGTCTTAATCGGATTCAGGTCTATCACCAGATTGTTACTGGCCAGTAGATCAGTCAGCATGCTTAAATTCTGTAATGGCTTCAGGTTACTGACCTTGTTCTCTACAATGACCAGATTCTCCAGCGAACTTAACCCAGATAGAGGCGTGAGGTCCGTAATCTGATTCCCGTCGAGAGCCAAGAATGTCAACTTCTTCAACTTCGCAATTGGTGTAATATCCTTGATACTGTGGTTAGTTAGAAAAAAATCCTCCATATTCACGGCATTTTCAATTCCTTGTAGGCGGGTGATTTTCTCTTTTGATTCCGCTGGGTACAAGGATTCTAGCTTCTTCAAATCCGATGACGTTAGTTCTTTACCAGAAGGCAAATGTAATTCTGTCCGAATGGCCTTCGCTAAGACCGGATCCGGAATAATGGAATCTGCCCAAGTAGGTAATATTGGAATGAATAGAAGGGCCATGCAAAAGACAACTAACTTTTTAACGAATGATGTACGCAATTATGAACTCCCCTTTTAGCAACTTATGATAACTCCTTCTTTATATCGGATCTTTCTTCCATTTTTCACACTCTCCTATCATTTTTTATTCGAGCAATTCTCATATCCTAACTTTCTTTATTTCAAAGAGCTGGTATGCTCATAATCACTTTTTAAAATACTCATACATATGCTATCCCAGTATTGACCTTGCTTGTACATCTTTTTTCTATATCTCCCTTCTTCTATGAATCCACATTTCAGATAACATTTATACGCTCTTTTGTTGTATTCGTATACTTCAAGCTCTATTCTATTTAAATTGAGTTCCTCGAAAGCAAACTTCTGGAGTAGTTGAATTGCTTCACTCCCATAGCCTTTGCCTAAATATTCTTTTCTTCCTATAACAATAGCCAGTAGAGCGAATCGATTCCTCCAGTCCATTCTGTATAAATCAATTTGACCGATGTATTCTAAAGAGTCTTTGGCTGCTATAATAAAACTTTTGTTTCTAGACTTACCTTCAACTACCAACCTAAAGAACGACTCTGTCTCATACTTGGTGTGCGGATATAGGAAATTATCAGATAACGTGTTGGTTATTTCCGGGTCATTAACCCATTCTCTTATATAATCTAAATCTGAGTCTCGGTATTCTCTAAGTACAATTCTGTCTCCAACGATATGTGGCATAAGTAATCATCCTTTCAAAGGTTCATATCTAAAAGTAATATCTAGAACTTCACTTCATCAGTCACTTTATAAATAATATATTTACTTGTCCACATCTGTGATTCAACAATGATTACATCCGTTTTATTATCATCAGTAAAAAAATACCCAGCCCCAATTTGTTCTTTGAATTGTAATCCTATTGTGTTAAATCGTTGAATTAGTTCATCCATACCATCCTTCGTATTCCCTTGATAGATATACCAATTATAATTATCCCTATGACTAAGAAATTCGATCGTATCGTAGCTGTTGGATATCTTTGCATACGCTTGCTGTTTGGATACTCCCTCGACTGGTAATTCTGGCAAATACATCCTCAGATTATAATAGATAAGAAGACTAAGAGCTAAACCAATGATTACTATTGCTAATAACATTATAGATATCATCTTTTTTGATATATTTTTCATAATTTCACCTCATTTCGATTATCACGATAACAAGCTTAAGTGACCGTAAGGAGTGGTATCGTAATGCTGTCTATTCATACTCACTTCTTATACTTCCACACATAATATACCAACATTTTCCTTTTTGTCTATGAATTTGTATCCAACTCTCTTTCTAGCAATGATTCAGTCAAAAAAAAGACCGAGCCCCAAAAGGGAACTCAGTCTTCTACATGATTTGTTATATTGCTTGACGATGATTACACAAATTGAACCGTCTTCAGCGACACTTTACCGTTGAGAACAATGAACACGTCCTGACGTCCACTTACTCCGCTCACCTCAGCAGTATAGTTACGCCATTCTTGAGCGCCACCTTCCGATAGTTCCACTCGTCCAGCAAGAGGACCTTCAGGGCTATTCAGACGAACCTCGACTGATGCTGCCGACTGGCAAGCAACGCGAAGATTCACCGTGTTTACTCCCTCGCCGAATTCAGCGTCTTCAAAGGAAATCCATCCGGATTGCTCCTTCACTTCAGTAGCACTACCGCCTTCACAACATTCACCGATCAACACGCCTTCGTAAGCATCATAGTTCATTGCCTTCACAGACTGCTTCAAATCACGTGGTGGAATCACTTCGCCCTGTACATCAAGCGCAGCATGTAGCGGCAAGTTTGCTGATGAAGAACCAGCCATGAAGAGGAACGTGCCGTTCTCGATTGCATAACGCTCACGAGTAACATCCCACATCGCTAGCTCGGTCATTGGTAGCTTGAAGCTCACATCTACTGATTCACCAGGCTGTAACAGTACCCGACGGAATGCAAGTAACTGCTTCAAGGGACGTTTTACACGAGAGGTCTCCGCATGTCCATACAGCTGCACCACTTCTTCTCCTGTACAGTCACTAGTATTGGTCACCCGAACTGTCATGCTGATCTCACGATCTTGATCCACAGAAACCTGCTTACGATCAAGAATCAAATTATCATAACGGAATGTGCTATAGGACAACCCATGTCCGAACGGATAGAGTACATCTCCTTTGAAATAACGATAGGTTCTATCACCCTTAATAATGTCATAATCCATAAACTCTGGTAGCTGATCAACAGATTTATACCAAGTCATGTTCAGACGTCCTGCCGGGTTCACATCACCGAAGAGCACATCAGTAACGGCATTACCCAACTCTTGACCTGCATGAGAGGTGTACAGAATAGCTGGAACGTTCTCGTCTACCCAATTCAGAGCAAATGGATAACTACCCACAACGACCACAATCGTGTTCCGGTTCACAGACATAACTTCTCTAATCAGTTGCTCCTGCGATTCAGGAAGTGTGATGTCTGGACGGTCGACCGTCTCTTTACCATTAATGAGCGGATGATTGCCGACGAATACAACAGCAAGATCTGCATCGCTAGCCACTTCTTTTGCCGCCTGGAATTTATCCGTTACTTTCTCCATTTCAAAAACATCGGCAGTAATCTTATCTTCTTCGCTGTTTGCTACAGATGCCGCACCCGCCACATTGATCTCGTTAGCCGTTTCTTCAGCGCTACCGCTACCTACAAGCAATTCTCCGTTATCCGAGTTGACCGTAACCGGTGTATCGTTCCATGTTGAGAAGGTTACTTGATCCGTTCCTTCTTCTGAAGGACGAACAAGGAATACTTCCTTCGTGAACCACTCCCAGATTTTATCAGCTGAGGCTTTTACGATCCGATCATCCGTCGTTAGGTAAAGTCCGTTATTCTCAGCGATAATTGTATGACTGTCCCAGCCCCAATCCGTTAATTCAAATACAGAAGCTTGTTCGCCAGCATTGCCGCTTGCAGCTAGAGCTGCGTGTTCACCATCTTGTACTTGAACATAACGTCCATTGCGCTTCGACTTCAGCTTCACTCTATCTGTACCACCGGAGAATGTCGTTTGTCCTCCATGTGCCTTCAGCTTTTCTTGAATACCTTGCAAAGGCGTAATTGCATAAGGCATGGAACCGCTGTACCAGTCTCGATATACGGTACCACCAAGGGGTCCAATAACAGCGACTTTTTTCAGCTTATCTGCCTGTAGCGGTAGCATGCCTCCTTCATTTTTCAGAAGAACAACAGCCTTTTCTGTAGCTTCACGTGACAGCTTCGCATGCTCTGGTTGCATAATAATAGACTCATCAATAGCAGCATACGGATTGTCTTCCTCAGGATCGAACTCACCTAAACGGAAACGAACGCGGAACGTATTACGTAAGGCCACATCTAAATCGCCCTCTGTAAGCATTCCTTCATCCAACGCTTCGCGTAGCGATTGCTTCATTAAATCTCCATTGTCAGTGATACTATCGATGCCGCCTTCTTTCACAGAACGGGCAACGGCTTCCTTATGTGTCTCCAAATAACCATGGTCGCGCACCGTACCAGACACGTCGAACGCATCGCTGACCACAAAACCATCCATGCCCCACTCTTGCTTAACAATCTCATTCACTTCTGGCATCAGATTCGCAGGCACTCCATTAACGGCATTATAGGCCGTCATCATGGACTGGGCGCCGCCTTCCTTAAACGGAATCTCAAATGCTTTCAAATAATATTCGCGCATATTACGTGGATCAATACTAACCGATTGGTCTCCGCGTCCTACTTCATTATTATTTGCAATAAAATGTTTCAGTGTAGCAATCGCTTTCAAATATTTCGGATGATCGCCTTGTATCCCTTGAACAAGTGATGATGCAAGCTTACCTGCAAGGATCGGATCTTCCCCGTATGCTTCCTCAGTCCGACCCCAACGTGGGTCGCGTTCCATATCAACAGTTGGCGCCCAGAGCGTCAATCCGTTAATCTCTGGATTTTGTTTATAGAAGCCACGTGCCTCATCACCGATAGCGCTACCAATTCGTTGCATAAGTTCGGTATCCCAAGTGCATCCTAGGCCAATCGGTTGCGGATATCCTGTCGCTTCGCCAAGCCAAGCCATACCATGAGCTGCTTCCGTACCATGTTTATACGCTTTCACACCAAGCCGTTCAACGGCCGTTTGATATTGAATCATAAGTCCCACTTTTTCCTCCAACGTGAAGCGTGAAACGAGGTCGTTTACGCGTTCCTCTAGTGGAAGAGAAGTGTTCTGGAATGGATAATTGTTTGTTTCAGACATGATGAACCTCCCTTTGTCAGTTGCCTATTGCGTTATTTTAACGAAGATTGTCTACTTATGGCTACCCTAATAATTAGAGACGTTTTCATAGGTTATTAGGGATATATGCCTTTGTATTTACCATCGCTGGCGATTCTCCATTCGAAATATTCCCCATCCCTTCTTTTCAAATATCATGACGAGGACGTACTTTTAGTGAAACCGCTTGCGAAATCAAAAATCCAAGAATATAATACTTGTATACTAGCATACAAGATGAATAAAGAGGCGAATTTATGACCGAATCAAATGGATTCCTATATCCATCCAAATGGCTTTCGAAATCCTCTGCTGGTAACCGTGTAACATACGAGCTTAGAATGCGTATTATTTCTGGCCACATCGAAAGCGGTACCATACTTTCTGAAAATAAATTAGCTATAGATTTCGCTGTAAGTCGCTCACCCATACGTGAAGCGTTAAAAATATTAGCATCCGAAAATATCATCCGATTAGAAAGAATGGGTGCCGTTGTTATTGGTTTATCAAATAAAGAAATAGAAGAAATTTACGATATGCGTTTACTTATAGAATCATTTGTATTTGAACGCCTTGTAAGAATAGATACGAATGAATTAATAAAGGAACTTAGTAAAATACTAGAAATGATGAACGTCGCAATCAAATATAGTGATGCTGATGAGTTTTCCTATCAAGATGTCTTGTTTCATGAAACGATTATTCGGTCAGCTAATCATTCATACATCCTGTTGATCTGGAATAATTTAAAGCCCGTTATGGAGAGCTTTATTCTTTTGTCGATGCGTAGGCGCTTCGAAGAAAACTATCAAGATTTCACCCGCATTATAAACAATCATGAGCTTTACATTGAGGCGATCCGAACAAAAGATAGAGAACTCATGAGTAAGTCCTTACATGACAATTTTGATGATGTTCAAGGCAAAGTAGAAGACCTATGGATATCACAACAAATGCTCTCGAAAGGAGTTGTGCAGCACAATGACTAACTATATGTTAGGTATAGATATCGGAACCACAAGTACAAAAGGCGTTTTATTTAGTGAAAAAGGCGAAGTCATTCAACAAGAAAATATAGGGTACCCGCTTTATACACCCGATATGTCGACAGCTGAACAAGACCCAGAAGAAATTTTCCAGGCTGTCCTACAAACCATTTCGAAGATAATGAAAAATCATTCACACAAAAGGATATCATTTGTTTCATTTAGCAGTGCCATGCATAGTGTCATTGCTATGGGTTACAATGATCAGCCGCTGACGCCTTGTATTACTTGGGCAGATAACCGAAGTGAAACATGGTCACACACAATAAAAGATGAGTTGAATGGCCATGAAATCTATAAACGCACGGGAACACCGATTCACCCAATGTCACCATTAACTAAAATAGCTTGGATTGTGAATGACCTTCCTGAAATCGCTACTAAGGTTAACAAATATATCGGAATTAAAGAATATATTTTCAAAAAGTTCTTTGATCAATATGTTGTCGATCATTCCATAGCTTCAGCCATGGGTATGATGAATCTCAACACACTAGATTGGGATGAAGAAGCATTACAAATTGCTGGCATAACACCTACTCAATTATCTGAGCTCGTACCAACAACCAAGATATTTACTAACTGTGATTCAGATTTGGCACAAAAAATGGGGATCGATCCACAAACATCGTTTGTCATTGGTGCAAGCGACGGCGTCCTTTCTAATCTAGGTGTAAATGCGATACGCAAAGGCGAAATTGCCATTACCATTGGAACAAGCGGTGCCATTCGCACCATAATTGACAAGCCACAAACCGATGAAAAGGAAAGAATATTCTGTTATGCCTTAACGGAAAAGCACTGGGTCATTGGTGGGCCAGTAAACAATGGTGGGATGGTCCTTCGCTGGATCCGTGATGAACTAGCCTCATCAGAAGTAGAAACAGCAAAAAGATTAGGAATTGATCCATATGAAGTACTAACCAAGATTGCTGAACGTGTAAGACCAGGATCAGACGGATTGTTGTTCCATCCGTACCTCTCTGGTGAACGTGCACCATTATGGAATCCAGATGTACGTGGCTCATTCTTCGGTTTAACGATGTCACATAAGAAGGAACATATGATTCGCGCAGCCCTAGAAGGTATCATTTACAATTTATACACCGTGTTCTTAGCATTAATCGAATGCATGGACGGTCCTGTGACTCGAATCCAAGCTACCGGAGGCTTTGCAAGATCAGATGTTTGGCGGCAAATGATGTCCGATATATTCGATTCTGAAGTAATTATTCCAGAAAGCTACGAAAGTTCTTGTCTAGGTGCTTGTATCTTAGGCTTATATGCGACAGGAAAGATCAACTCATTTGAAGTCGTTTCTGAAATGGTTGGCAGTACCTACAAACACACACCCAACCAAGAAGCAACGAAAGAATATAGGCACTTACTTCCGATCTTCATTAACATTTCTAGAGTATTAGAAGAGGATTATACTCGGATTGCCAATTATCAAAGAAGCTTAATTAAACACTAACAAGCATACTGAAGTCTCCTTGAGTTGCACCTATCGCGCTACCTCCGAACCCTTTTTGGCTACAAAAGGCTCTTTCGATGAGTGGCTCACCGAGCGGTATTGCCTCTACTCGACTAATGCCAAAGGCAATGCTCTACGTTGCGACATTTTACACCGGCCTTGGCCTCTGCAACGCGCAGAAGCCGAAATCCGTACAAACACGATTCTATCAGCCCAAGGCATTATCGTAGAGCAGGTGCCGCCAGTGCTTCACTATTCACAAGGCGTCGACGTGCGAGTCTGGCCGCTACTTCGAGTGTAAATCTATCTTACTTTTGACGAAGACTGAATTTCCATATTCTCAGAGAAAACAAGGCTAGTAATAAAAACAGGAGTGAACGGGTCTTAACCGTTTCACTCCTGTTAAGTTTACCTGAACATCTATTACAGATGTAACAACTATAAATTTTTCTAGTTTAGTATTGAGGACTCTTTAGTTTTGTACAAAACAGAGATAGAGCTTGATGAAAGCCTTTGGTTCTGTAAGATTGTTTACTTAAGTTCCCCACTATCCAATTCCATAGCTTTGTCTCCAGTAAAAGTTATAGTGAAATATGTGCCATCATTGAAGTCGTAATTAACAGCAAACATAGCAGAGACCACATTGTAAGTGCCTTCTGGCAGTTGAGTTATTTCAGTTGTATCATTAGCATTGAAGGCATTAGATGGATCGGTGATTGAATTTATATTCTGTATGAATAAAATAGTGAACTCTTCTTTTCTAAATTCAGTATGTACTTTGTCAGCAATACCTTGTAGCATTTTATAATGGATTGTTCATCATCTGATGCAAAATCAATCTAAGACTTTCTGGGCTTCCTTAAGATCTGAAAGAGTTACAATAACTGCATAATCTGAGTCATCATTGTTACTTCCAAGATAAGCATCAACAGTCTTCCCTTCATAATTAATGTCTGGGAACCACTTATTTAATAGTATTCACTAGCCTCCGTGGTATATCCATTCCCCGTAGTGGCTTCTGGTATTACATTCAATGATACAGTCGTTGGTCCAATTATTATTTCAATCTCCGGCACCTTGATCTGAATCGAGTTCCCTTGGATATTTACGCTACCGCCAATAGTTTAACTTACGAATTGATGAACAACATAATTGGCTTATGAAGTGTCAGGAACTTTGTACTAAAAAAAGGCACTCTCTTCAAGAGTACCTCTACAATAATATTCATAGCAGTTCACTTCAACTTTGACTTAACGGGAAGAAGAAGATCCAATTGCACAACTTTATCCATTTCTTCATTACTTAAATGGTATTGATTAATGTAATTTAAATGTTCATCCAAGGACCCATGCATGCAATCGGCATCGCCCCAGTTTGGGGTGACCCATCTCTCGTACCCATGATTAGACCCATCAAGTTGAACCCCATTCGGATGATGAAATCCATAATGACGCAAATCAGGCTTTATACTTGCGAGGTTCGTCTGAATCATGAATTGTTGAAGCTGTAGCGAAAAACGGCTAGTGCTACTCAAGACTCTTCCTTTTGCAAGACTCTCTGGATTTCTTTCTCACTAATCGTCTGCAGTTCCATAGCTCCTCCTTTCAAGAACCAGCACAGAGTGCGACACGACGTCAAAGTCAACTGGTTTCTTAACACATTTTTTACTGCTGATTTCGTGAACCTTTTATATAAATAGGTGATCCACAGACTGTTATTTCAACCTTCAATAAATTGCAAAGCACACTTGGTATGATAATCGGAGATATCCCTTGCCGTTTGTTGATCTGGATAACCTCTATGAATTAGTTTTAAACCAGCCGAGATTAATGAAAGATGATGATGATATTGATAAAATAACTTCCTGTTAAAATCGAGTTTATCATTCTTCAGATACCGGTAGAAATCCCCAAAACGGAACTCTAAAAAACTGTGTTCGTGCTCAATATCAAAGAACTCGGCTCCTTCAATATCAATTAAATAGGGTTCCAGAAGATCAGTAACCAATACATGATTAGGACCTAGTTCCCCGTGTATGAATCCATAACGACTTCTAGGTTCTATTCTTGATTCAAGTTCATACAACATCTCAAGCAGCTTGCTTTGATTTGTTCTAATATCGTTGATATGCTCACAGGCATAAGATAACTGTAGTTTTGCATTTTCAAATTGTATAAGATGACATTGCCGTGTATTATTCTCATTGTGAACTGGCTTCCCGTATACTTCTCTTTCGTTAGCATGCATGCCAGTAATCAGTTCCCCCAGCTGTTCAAATACTTTATCTGTAACCCGTGAATCGGAATGTTTAAAATAGAATTCAGCATTTTGGCCCGCTACATACTCAACGAGAGCATAATCAAAAGTGTAACGATTCCTTTCCTTATTCAAATCATAAAGAGCAGGAGTTCGAATGGAATGTTCGATTAAATACTTGTTGTTTAATTCAAATAAATCACTGCCGAAGGATTGTGCATTCACGTCGTTATTGGCAATTTCCTCTTGAAAATAATTCATAGTTAGGTCCCACACATACAAAACGCAGGAAAATCCATTAGTACAATCCACCTTATAGACTACCTTTTTGCACCACCATGCATTTTCGTAACATTTGCGACTAAATAACTTGTACCGAAGACTTTCTCTATATACTCCTGTAGACTAGCAGGATCAAGGTGACAATAAAATTTCAAGGAACAACACTCCATTTCTTCTTTTATTGCCGGCAACCCAACTGTATTATAATTCCATAAAAAAATATAGACTGTTTCTTTAGGTTCTGTTATGATGTCGAATAAGGTCTTGAAAAAAATAGTCATACAAAACAGCCTTTGGAGTCATTCCAAAGGCTGTTTTTTTATATGAATTACATCTCAATTAAGTTACATTCAAATCTCTTGGATATCAGATTGGTAGTTATACGTTACTAAATTACTTGCTTGTTTTCAAGCCACCATAAACTAGGCACTTCTCCAACTTTATTAAAGCCTAATTTTGCGGCTAAGAGATTAGAGGCATAATTACCTGAATCTGTAAACTAAGTTCTCTAAGTAGTAATCTTTTGGTTTCTATAATAGGATAATCAATCATATACATTTATTCCTTTCTCGCTAAATACAAATCGATAGTATCATAAACATATAATACATCTCCAAAACGTAAAATCGCTTCTCTAATCTCGTTCTCAAATAATACTCTTGTCGTTGATGGCATTGCTCTATGATCTGAATATGTATTTAATAAGGCAATATAGTCAGACGAAGAAAATGTTCTTGTTAAATGATATAATTTGAACTCAATTTCTCTAAATCCATATGCCTGAATTGTTTTCTTTAGATATTCATATCTTTCCGTATCATGCTCCCTAATTTTGGAGTTAGACGGTCGATACTTTTGATATATGCTTTGAATATTCTGATGTAATTCATCATTATCTCGTGATACAAATGGACGGTTCCAGAATAATGCTAGTGTTCCATTGGTTTTTAATAATTTGGAGACTTTAGTATACCCAGCTTCTTCTGGAATCCAATGAAATGCAGTAGCAGAATAAATTAATTCAATACTGCCTTCTGGACAATCATATTCTTCAAATGCAGTATTGCATACTGTGAAGTTTTTATATTCTTGAAATTTCAATTCAGAATATTCTGCAAGGTCTTTTCCTAATTCAATTGCCGTTAATTTACAGCCTGTTTCCAAAAAGGGCCTTGTCGCCTGACCTGTTCCAATACCAATTTCAATTGCTTTTTTGCCTTGCTCAATTTGAGAATACGCAATAATATCTTTGAATAATTCATCGCAGTACGTCGGTCTCCATTTTTCGTAATTCTCTATATCCTCATTAAATGTTAATCGTTTATCCATCATAATCTTCATCCTTCCAAAAATCGTTTCTACACAGCCGTTAGTTATAATATCAATATGTTTTTATATCGAGCAACAGGGCGTTTCGACTGAATAACTTACAGCGTTAATTATTAATAGCATTAGGGTGAGCGTTGCGTAGATATGGTGTTATAAGATGTTATCGCCGTCTTCGACCATTGTTTCTTATATTTCTGAATCTGTCAGTCCATCTTTTTTCATTTTCATTATTCTTAATTCTTGCAAAACTAATGAAGTCGAAACTCCAACAATAGCAGAAAGAAAGAGAATTGAAAAAATTATTGCATAGTAATAAGAAAATTCAGGATTTCCACTATTAAATAATCCCCCACTAAAAGATACAATGACAAAACCAAGAATATAAACACCTATACCAATTATTAATGATTTGAACAAACTGTTCCCCCTCTATAATCAGTTGTGTATATTGTTTTATTAAGTTTTGCGCCAATTTATTATAACGTTTGCACATTATTCCTGATGTCATTATTTCTTTATCTTTTCACGTTCGTTTAGTAATGACTGTCTCTTGCCATCACAATTTTAATACATCGTTACTTCGATAATCTGTACCCAAATCTTCTAGTAATTAATTTATACCTATCCATAAGTTTTCACAAAGCTGATAAAGCTCTTCCTTATCAGATAGTTCACCGCTTATAACCTTTTTTTGCTAATTCAGAGTATCCCTTTGGCTTAATTGGTATAGCTATGGACTCCTCGTTGGTGTCATGTAAATAAACACCTCCTAATGAAGCATGGCATATCTCAACATTACTCAGGTTTGAATCACCCAATATAGAGTCACTCATATTTGTGTTTGTTATATGAGTATTTGATAAATTAACGTTTTGCAACCTTACATTCCCCATATTAGCATTTGAAAAACACGCATTATTTAGATTAACATCGTAATAATCAGTATCCTGCAAATTGCACCCTCTAAAATTTTGTTCAGAAAAATCTATACTTGTACTAAATTTACTCTGATCATTATCAACACAGTTAGTTTCTTTACGATAAAATCTTTCATATTTATCTTCGCCAACCAACTTATACCCATTTTTTTCATAAAAGTAATGATTCCTTGGACTTTTTTGTGTTGTGTCCAATGTCCATATTTTTATTTCTGGATTGAATTCTTCGATTAGCTGAAGAACGTCAGAACCAATTTCCACTTAGAAGTCTCATCCTCTTCTACCTTGATCATTAAATCTCTTATTTGATCAGCATCTTCTTCAGTTACTACATTTAGCCTGGTTGAATTGTTTACCTTCAGCCTCCCATACCGCTTGTGTTGCATTTAAATCTACTAGAATCTCATGAAGAGGAATAAACCAGATGTTATCTGCATGTATGAATTACTTTCATGACTTCTTCTTAGCAAAGATGTGTGTATCGCCCTTTTTATAACTTTAGCAGTTGGGTTATAAGCAATCAATGAGAGATAGCTATATCATGACATTTCAAATTTAACAAAATAAAGAGGAACATCAGAATTTGCAGCTCCACTGATGTTCCTCTTTACGCTATATAAGAGCTTTGAGCCTTAGCCTTGCGGCTGCAGTTTGACCGGTTTTCCAATTCGGGCCGACTCATAAGCGGCAAGCCCTACACGAGCGGACAGATAACCATCCTCGCCCGAAACGAGAACCGGCTTCCCTTCAATAATACTATCTACAAAACTGTTAACCAGCCCGGTATCCATATCGTCTCCCCAATAGCTCCAGTTGGCTGTTTGATCTGCATCACTGTACAGATCATTTTTCTGTGCAAAGGCATCAATAAAGAGTGTCCCCTTGGTCCCAATGATCTCAAGTGTCACGTCGCCCCATGTCGGGAAACTGCGGGAACGGGACCAGCTCGGATCGAGCACGGCAAACACACCGTTCGCGAACTTCACATGCACCATGCCTGCGTCATCGATATCCGTGTCATGAAACAACGTCTCGACGTGGGCGTATACTTCCTCAACTACACTACCCGTAAACCAGTGCATCAGGTCCATTACATGGACCGTATGATCAAGAACCGCGCCACCACCGGACTGCTCCTTGTTAAGGAACCATCCTCCGGGCATCGTCCCGCGATTCGTACCCTTCATGGCTACAATATCTCCGAGTTGACCGTCATCGATCGCCTGTTTCGCCTGGCGGACCGATTGCAGGAAACGGCATGGGAAAGCTGTCATCAGCTGAACCCCTTGAGACCTGCACACCTGGATCATATCTAGCATTTCCTCTTCGGATAATCCTAGCGGCTTCTCGCAGAGCACATGTTTGCCTGCTTCGGCTGCCTTGCGGGTAAGCTCCGCATGCCTGACGTTTTCCGAGCAGATCACAACCGCATCGACGTCCTCCGCAAGCAGCATATTATAATCTGCATAGTATGGAATCCCTTGCTCTGTGGTGAATGGAGCAACACGTTCGGCATTCTCATCAGCGATACCGATCACTTCCACGTCACTTCTCTGGAGCATAGCATGCAGATAACTAGCGGCATGCATATGGGCAAAGCTAATAAACCCTACTTTAATCTTTCTCATGACGAAATCCCTCCCATGTAGACGGGTAGCCCTGTCCGAGCCGAACGCTCGCAAGCTAGAGCGATTTCAACAGCCCGGCAGGCGTCAGCCACACTGACAATTGGCTCGTTACCCTCACGAATGCATTCAATAAAATGTTTCACTTCATTGTAATAAGCGTCATGCAGCATTGGACTGGACGGTACCTGCACGGCATCTTGTTGCACGTTGACGCCGGACAATACCTTCAGGTCAAGTGATTGCACCTGGTTGCTGTCAAAGCGGATGATACCCTCGTTGCCGGATATTTCAAACTGTGTAGTGAACGGTCCTGGGTATCCCCAGAAGCCGGTTAGGTTGGCAATGGCTCCGCTACTAAATTTCAGGGTCACCTGGGCGTATTCCATTTCTGATAGAGTTGGCTTCGTAACAGAAGCATACACGGACTCCAAGTCTCCAAACACCCAGCAGGCAAAATCGATGTCATGAATCATCAGATCCATAATAACCCCGCCGCTCTTGGCACGGTCATGGTACCAAAGATCCACCCCTTGCGGATACGAACTGAAACGCTTGAATTGCGCCATTTTGGCCTCGCCAATTTTACCCGACCGTACCTGATCCATCGCATTCCGGTAATTCGGAAAGAAGCGAACAACGTGGCCGATAAACAGCCGGACGCCTTGCTTGCTGCAAGCAGCTTCCATTTCTATGGCATCCTCCAGTGTAAGTGCTGCAGGCTTTTCGCAAATCACATGCAGCCCACGCTGCGCGAGGTTCAGTACAAATGTTTTGTGTAGGTACGTCGGTAAGCACACGACCACCGTCTCCGGCTGCTCCTTCTCCAGCATCTCCTCCCAATTCGTATACGAAGCGGCGCCACTTGCTGCTGCAGCCTGATCGGCACGCTCTTGAATCAAGTCTACAACTCCGGATACCTGAACTTCTGGCATTTCCCCCAAGTTATGAGCATAAGTCATGCCCATGGCTCCGCAACCGATAATAGCTATATTCATAGAAATCCCTCCATTATCTTTCTTTTTATGTCTGTAATACACAGCGAATGGCCTTATTTACGACCGGTGAAACATGTGCTGGATGGCGTAGGTGTTGTTTTGGCGGAATACTCCGGGAGACATCCCCATATGCTTGCGGAACACCTTGCCAAAATAATTAGCGTTAGAGAAACCAGATTTTCGTGCAACCTCCTCCAAATTACAATCAGTAGACACCATAAGCTTAACGGCATGGGCAAGCCGAACCTCCGTCAAGTGACGTACGGGCGTAATGCCCAGCCTCCGTTCATATTCCCGACTGAAATGAAATTTGGACTGGCCTGCCACGTCTGCCATTTCCTTCAGGCCGATTGGCTCCATATAGTTCTGCTCTATGAACTGTTTGCACTGCTCAATCTTCATGGATACGGGCAGGACATGATTTCTTGATACATGTCTCGTCAATTCCATCAGCCATAGATAAGCTAGCGCCGAGTTTTCATAAGCGTCCTGAATTTTGTTATGAATGGCTTTATCGTAAATGTCCCATGCTAGCTCTACCACGGGAGAAGAATCATGCAGCTCGAATACCGGACCCGACAAGGCCATGGCCTGTCTGAGGAAAGGCAGCGCCTCCTTGGACAATTCCACATACAGTACTTCCCACTCTGGGGATGACGGCGGCAGTCGGTAGCAATGGTCGCCCGGAATATCAACAATAAACACATCCCCTTGCTTCAGTGAATACTTGACCCCCTGTATTTCGATTTCCCCACTGCCGCTAACCGTATATTGAAACAGGCAGTGCTCGTCCGTTCTTCTTTGCCCGTCCCATTTATAGTTCTCGGAGCTAATGTTCTCCCACCCGATTCCCTGCAGCATGAGCATCGGCAAAGGGGTAACAAATTGAAATACGACGGATGTTCGCAACTCTGATGTCAGCAAGATTTTACCCTCCATGATATGTTATTTACTCTTGAACCAGACGGTTAATGTGCCTATCCTTATTCATGTAATGGTTATTAAAGATTAGGAGGCGCAACTATGAACATTCAATTCGATGAACAACGTCAGACCTTTCATCTGCAAGGGCCAGGTACCAGCTATATTATACAGGTGCTACGTCACGGCTATCTCGCTCATCTATATTGGGGCAAAAAAATTAGCACCTACCGCCAAAGCAATCCGGTTCTCTTTACAGACCGCGGATTCTCCCCAAGCGTAGATCCTGCAGACCGGGCTTTCTCGCTTGACGCACTGCCTCATGAGTATCCGGCATACGGCAACGGCGATTTCAGAACACCTGCCTACCAGGTGGAACTTGGGAATGGCTCTGCCATTTCTGATTTCCGCTATAAGAGCCACCGCATCTTTCAAGGTAAGCCCGCATTAGAGGGCCTACCCTCGACCTACACGGAGCAGGATGAGGAAGCGATGACGCTTGAAATTATGCTTGAAGATCCTATCATCGGCCTATCCGCCACGCTTTTCTACACCGTATTCCGTGACTTTGATGTTATTACACGCTCCGTGCGTTTTCATAATGCAGGAAATGAGCCGGTGAAACTTCTGCGCGCACTCAGCGCAAGCATAGACTTCCGTGACAGCGAGTTTGACCTGATGACGCTTTACGGTTCCCATATTAATGAACGGAATATATCCACACGTCCGCTCGTTCCAGGGCAACAAGGAGTCGAAAGCCGCCGAGGCGCGAGTAGCGCGCAGCAGCATCCATATATGGCCCTCCTCCGTAAAGGAGCGGATGAAGATCATGGGGATGTATATGGATTCAGTCTTGTGTACAGCGGCAACTTCACAGCACAAGTTGAAGTAGATCAGTTCCAGACCAGCCGTGCATCTATCGGGATCAATCCATTCGGATTCTCCTGGCTGCTTGAGCCGGGTGAACAATTCCAGACCCCGGAAGCGGTCTTAGCCTACTCTTCCTTCGGCCTTGGTGAAATGTCTCTGACTTACAACAAGCTATACCGAACCCGTCTTTGCCGCGGCAATTACCGTGATCGAGAACGCCCGATTCTGATCAACAACTGGGAAGCCACTTACTTTGATTTTAACGCTGATAAAATCGAGCAGATCGCTAAAACAGGCAGCGAGCTAGGGATCGAACTGTTTGTTCTTGATGATGGCTGGTTCGGCAAGAGAGATGACGACAACACATCACTTGGTGATTGGACCGTTGACACCCGCAAGCTTCCTAACGGGCTGAAGGATCTTGCCGAGCGCGTGAACAGCATGGGCATGAAATTTGGTCTCTGGTTTGAGCCTGAAATGGTATCCGAGAACAGCGACTTGTTCCGCCAGCATCCGGATTGGTGTCTGCATGTACCGAATCGCCCTTTCACAACAAGTCGCAATCAACTTGTGCTGGATCTGTCACGTGAGGATGTGTGCGATTATATCATTCAATCCGTCTCGGATATTCTCGCAAGCGCGCCGATCAGTTACGTGAAATGGGATATGAACCGCCATATGACCGAAATCGGCTCAGCCGTTCTTCCTCCGGAAAGACAGCGTGAAACCGCCCATCGATATATGCTGGGGCTATACCGTGTGATGGAAGAAATCACATCCAGATTCCCAGATACTCTATTCGAAAGTTGCTCCGGCGGCGGTGGCCGCTTTGACCCAGGCATGCTTTATTACATGCCGCAAACCTGGACAAGCGACAACACGGATGCCGTTTGCCGTCTGAAGATCCAGTACGGAACAAGCCTTCTCTATCCCGTCAGCTCGATGGGAGCGCACGTATCTACCGTTCCAAACCATCAGGTAGAGCGTATAACGTCCCTCGATATTCGCGGTCATGTAGCCATGTCTGGGAACCTCGGCTATGAGCTGGACCTGACCAAGCTGACTGAGGCTGAAAAAGAGATCGTACGGAAACAAGTAGCTGACTATAAACTGATCCGGCCGTTAATCCAATTCGGTGATTTCTACCGTATCCTCAATCCATTTGAGCGGAATGATGCGGCATGGATGTTCGTTGCACCAGATAAGTCCGAAGCGATCCTGGGATACTTCCGTATCCTCTCCCAGCCAAATGATGCATTCCACAATATTAGATGCAAGGGTCTTGACCCAGATTCTCTTTATAAGCACGAAGAGACCGGCGCTGTATTCGGAGGCGATGAGCTGATGAACGTTGGACTCAGCCTACCGCAGTTAAGAGGCGATTTCGCCAGCCTGTTCTGGAAGTTCTCAAAAGTCGAAAACTGAGTTAAGCCCATTTGTCCATTGGCAAAAGGTTAATGAACGCCCGCACCTTATTAGGGATGCGGGCGTTCTTACTTTTTGAAAAATAAGAAAGTATAAAGTTGCTTTAGTTTTTGTTGTTGTAAATTTTGATGATATGATCCGCGTACTTCAGATCGAACATCATCCGCTCCTTCACCTGAGCATTTACGGAGGAATCCTTACTCAACTTGTTCATAAGCTGTTCTAAATCTCCACCGAGCTTAGCTGCTCTCTTGTCGATTGTCTTATTTTCGTTCAATTTGTTGATTAGCACCTTTAGGTCTTTTTTATAACTCTTGGCATCCGTCATTCCTTTATTCGGCACATAAATCTCATCCATTTTCCGATCCATTTCCATCAAGATGGTCTTCACAGACAGTCCAAGATTACTGAATGGAACGATGGCTTTATTCCGGTAAATCCCCTGCTTAAGCGGCACGTTATATTGATTACCGAAGTAAGACAGGAATTCGAAGTATGCACTGCCTGATGTTCCTATTTTCTGTGTCTCATTGGCCTGTTCGACGAGCACCGGCAGAGGTACATTGGCCTGTGGTCCGAGCCCCATTGTCACATAAGAGAGGTCACCAGCAAGCTTCAGTGTCTCTTCCGCATCATAGACAACCGCTTGGGCATCTAACTTATAGGACATTGGGAATACATTGTCCAGATAACCTTTTTGCAGCCACAGCCCTGCTTCCTGCAGCTTGTAATACGGATTACTGTAGAAATCGGAATAAACCGCTGCGCTGATCGACAGCTTCGGTGAAACCTCTTTCAATTGCGGTACAAGCTCTTCAACAAATCCCGTAATGATATCCATGCGGAACTGCTGCCATTCCGGCCACAGCTTATCACCTGGATACAAATCCACCGGATCTATGTCTGTTTTAAATGTCTTCATAAACTGCTCACGGGTATAAGCGTCATAACCATAATCGATTTCCGTCCCGTAGTTATCCGGATACCGGATGTAATCCAGATGTAGCCCGGCAACCGGATATCTAGTCACTAGATCAACATAGAGGTCAGTAATGAATTTCCGGACTTCCGGCAGTGCAGGATTCAGCCAGTAAAAAGTATGACCGTCTACTTCCCAATAGTCGGCTCCATCGCGCCGGATCATCGACCATTCCGGTTTTTGCTCCATTTTGTTTCCTTCAAGAAATGCATTTTCCACCCATACATGTATCTCCAGACCGAATTCATCAGCTACATCCATATACGATTGAAGGACGTCAAAGCCTTTGTACATCGGATTGTGAGGCGCAAGCGGATTGTCCGACGGGTAAATCGTGTATCCATCCCACCAAGTTTCCACATACACCTGGTTCAGGTTTGCGTCCGCAATAAGCTTCAGATGCTGACGAACTTCTTCCATATTCGTCTCTAATGGGCGAATCCAGATCGCACGATGGTCGACCTTGCGAGACTCCATATTCAAGTTAATGACCTCATCCATCAGGCTATCGAGCGCTGCTGATTTCAAAGTCATCTGATCATATGCCTGCTGCTCAATCAGCTTGGCAATCTCTCCGCGAATGGTCTTGGCCTCAGCAATTTTCTGTTCGATCTTTGCATAAGGAACATCCATAAACATATCCTTCGACTTCTGCAGCAATGCTATCGAAGTCTTGATACGGTAATCAGCCCGATCCAGAGAGGATTGCGGTGTCAGCATAATCACCATTTCTTTAGTGGTGTGGTTCATACTTACGGTCGCACTTAGCTTAGCGTAGTTCTTGAGCCAGTCTGCCTTCACGCCGTGTCCAGACAGGACATATCCTCTGTCCGGAATCGGAGAGTTGTTACCTCCAACGGATATGACTCTATGATTCTCATCAACGACGACCTCATAACCCCAGGCGTTGGTACCTGTCGTTTCTTTTCCATAATCGCTGGTATATGCAATTAGCTGGTCACCCCCGCGGAATCCGTCGAACGGCTTGTTGTTAGCTGAATCCCAGCCTCCTGGATTATCTTCCTCCGTCTTCGGATCCATAGCATCATAAGCAATACGACTCGCTAGATGTGTCTCCTCATGTACGATAATCTCCACAGGGTCACCTGTTTTGATCTCTCCGCTCGCAATCTTCGCATACAGATCATTGTAATATGAAGATCCAGCTTGCACAGATAATACATGGCCTTGGCTTGGAATGCGGGAATTGTTATACGTTGTACCATCCGGCTTGGCCATGCCAGTAATGATGCCGTTCTCAATGATAAGCTCGAGTCCCCATTGATTCGTATTGGTCGAGGATCCATAACCGGTATCATACAGCACGACATCATTCTCATCACGATATGCATTAATTTTGTTAATCGCTATTTCGTCATCCTTCACAACGGCAGACCGGTTAATCTGTTCCGAGATCGTAATCCCATTCAGTGTCAGCGCATCCCCCGTCGTAATCGCTTCCATCTCTTCCTTGGCAGTACCGGAAGCCGATATCACAACATTATGCATAGGGATATAGGTCCCTTTGGAACCGTTCGTATTTTTCTCCAGTACGATTCCTCCCGAAACAATGAATTCGACGACCGTATCGAGCTCAAACGGTGCTGTAAATGGATCGCTATAATCCCCAGTATACACGGTAATCCCGTTTTCGCCACGTACGGCGTTCACAGCGTCAACTGCAAGTTTAGTGCCGTCAGGCAGTGTAATGGACGGACTTGTTTCCCCTTCCTGGGCCTGAGCTTTCTCAGTAGAGACAGACATGAGCGAAAAAATTAGGGCACAACACATAAGCGCTGAATACCATTTTCTAAAATTCATCAACACACCTCCGGATTAAGTTCTACTATTGATTTTTCCGTGCCAACAAATGCGGATATGTAACGAAATGTATAATAGTAAACGCTCTACGATCACCTCCTTAACGGCACCCAAGTCGAAGTGCCCGTTAAGATTCCATGTCCATGTTCTCTTGATTAATTACCAACCAGTGTAAAGTCCACCTCAAACGTCCGGTGCCAAGGGAGTATAACATCTGCAACCTGCGGCCTCCCACCTGTCATATCCATTAAATAAGTGTCACAGAACTCATTCAGCCCGTCCTTGATTACCTCACGAAGCTCGTCTTCTCTTGAACCGAGATCCATAGGCGTCATGCCAAGCTCTGGTAGAACATCCGATATGACTTCGTTGCGGACCAACGTTTGATAGCCCCAATCCTCAACCAGTCTGCGCATCATAAAGGACTTGCTTCGATCCTTCCAGACTGCAGCGGTTTCTTTCGAGGTCTCCTTGCTGTAATAAGAGGCGATTACGGCGTGAGCGATAACAGTCCCCAGCGTATTGCCGGAAGTGTTCCATGCGGCATAAGCATCCAGTGAATTCAGGTCATTGCCTTTACTGAGCAGCTTCATCAGCACGTGATCCGCACCATTACTAACCGCCACGTCAGCAAGAGCGATGAACACTCCCTTTTTGTAATACGCCCGAAGTGCCTGTCTGAACTCATTCAGATGACTCTCGGAATAGTAGGAGCGATTGCGTTCCTGGTAGGTTTGGGAGGATTCAGCAGCCTCTGACTGACCGACAGGCGGAGCATTTACCATGAGCACAAAATTCGATTCTATAGAAGAATCAGCTATAAATACACCCGCAGTCGTCATGTGCGATTTAATGCTTTCATTCAAGCTCCTATCCTCATATTTCGGAATAACATAGGGTCCTTGAGTCGACGAATAGCGGACATATGCTTCCGGAAAGTAATTCTTGATCTCACAAAAAACTCCGGCTAGAAGCGTACAACCTATTTCGTCTGCCCCTGGATAGATCGTAACGCGATCTGTCAGATTGCTCTTGTCCACTAGAATCAACAGCTCCCGCTGTTCTTTAGCAGAGAATCCATACTTCGCATTGTCATCCAGTGGAATGACCAATTTATCGATGATTCCCTCTTCCACATAGCGAATCGCCATCCGGTTAACGTAAGCATTGGTAGCTCTACGGCCTGTGAAATCAACCAACACCGTAGAAGGAATTTTCATTGTCAGCTCTGTAAGAATCTTCACTTCGGATTCAGAAAGGGTTTCCCGCTCCCCCTTATCCAGTATCCATCCATATTCATACAGCTTTCGGCCATGCTGGGCATAATAAGACGGTTCTTCATCATCGCTGTCATAAGACGGAACCCGCATAATCAGGTTATTGGCGTAAATTTTCAGGGAAGGATTGATAACTTTAAGATGCTTCAGCAATTCAAGTCGGCCTGCACATTCCTTATCTGTTAGATGATGCAATCTAGACGGCACGATCCCTCCGTATATGAGCAAATCGAGCGAAATAATCAGCCGGGTGGCATCTGCGACTTCCTTCTCCAGCCATTGCTTCAGTGCCTCATACTCAGCTGGTTGCTTCTTTACCCCCAGCAAGGAAAGTGGCGGAACAGTAAGTGTCAGGTCAGTCATGGAAGCAAGCTGTACCGGGTAGTTGTAGTTACAAGGCCGCTCGTCGAGCGGCAGGTATATGATTTTCTCCTTAGAGAACGTTCCATTCATAGTATGTTATCCTTTCACGGCGCCAGCGTTCACGCCATTGATGAAGTATTTCTGGAATGAGATGAATACAATCGCAATCGGAATGAGCGCGATCATGGATCCGGCCGCAACCAGGCGCGTGTTGGATACAAACGTCCCTTTCAGCTTGTAAAGCCCCACCGTTAGTGGGTATTTGGCGCTATCATCAAGTATGAGGAACGGCCATAGAAAGTTATTCCATGCTCCGATAAAACTCAAAATACCGAGCGTGGCAAGTGTCGGCTTCACCAACGGCATCACAATGTTCAGCCATATCCGCCATACACCCGCACCATCAATGACCGCCGATTCCTCAATTTCCTTGGGAATGGTAATCATGCCTTGCCTCATCAGAAAGATAGCATACGCGGAAACAGCACCGGGTAAGATAACACCGGTCAAGGTGCCCAGAAGATTTATTTTATTTAGAATCAAATAGATCGGAATCATGGTTACTTCCGCCGGGATCATCATCGTAGCCATAATCAGAAGGAAAACGAATTGTTTACCTTTAAACTCCATCCTTGCGAGTGGAAATGCAGCGAGGGATGCCAATATTAATGGTAGTGCCACGCCAAAAAAGGATAAAATAAGACTATTCCAGAAATAAACCGGTATCGGAAGCGAACTCCATACGGTTGTATAATTTTCAAACGTCCACTGCTCTGGAATAAAGCTCGGAGGCATGGTGTAAATGGCCTCATTCTGTCCCTTTAATGATGTTGAAAGCGTCCATAGAAAGGGTAGAATCATGATTAAAGCGATAAATATCAGTAAAACGTATGAAAACGTATTGCTGATGACTTTTTGTTTATTCCATCGTTTCATTTCGGACGAATGTTTTGCTTGAGCACCTAATGCTTGATCTGCCATCATTCATCCCTCACTCTCTGTCCAAGTATCGTTTATTAATGAACGTCAGCAACATGATCGCCAGAAACAGCACAAAGGACATTGCGCTCGCGCCACCCATATGCAGCTTGGTGAACGCCTCGTCAAAGACCATATATACGACCGTAGTTGATGCATTCAGCGGTCCACCCTTAGTCATGTTCATCATGAGGGTAAATTCTTTAAACGCACCCATTGTGGATACGACAGCTACAAAGAATATAACCGGACGCAGCATCGGGAATGTGATGACCATCTGCTTGCGCCAGAATCCGGCACCATCCAAGTCAGCCGCTTCATATAAATCTTCCGGCACAGATTGAAGTCCCGATAAGTAGAACAGCATGTAATAACCAAGACCTTGCCATATGGTTACTAACGCAAGACTCGGAAGAACCATGTGTTTGTTTGTCAGCCATTTTAGCGGTTCCGCTCCAAACAGACTCAGGATGTAGTTAAGCACTCCGTCGCTCTGAAACATCCAGCTCCACAAAAAGGCCGTAACAACAACAGAGACAAGAGTCGGAAAATAATAAATAAGCCGAAATACCTTAACCCCTGCTAACCCCCGATTTACAAGCACAGCCAATAACACGGGCAGAACGACCAAAGCAGGTGTGACTAAAATCCAGTAATAAATCGTGTTGCGCATCGCTTGCCAGAATAGACTGTTACTCATCAAATCCTTGTAATTAGCAAGACCAACCCATTCGGCAGGATTGATCACATCATACTTCGTAAAACTCAAAAATAAGGCCGCAAAGGCGGGAATTATGCTAAAAACGAGCAGTAGCAAACCTGCCGGGGCTAGAAACGACCAGGCATGTGACCTTTTATACATAGATGCAAACCTCCTTCTTATAGTATAGTCGATGCCAATAAATCTCCTTCAGCCTTATGCTCGTAAGGCTGAAGGTGATTGTTCCAAACCATTTTTTATTGAAGTAATTTATTGACAGCAACTTCCGCAGCTGCTACAGCGTCGGCAGGATTTAAATCGTCAAAAAACATACGTTTTAATTCATCATTAATAGCTCTGTTGATATCAGCCAGATTCTCAACCGGAGGCATTAGATCCAATGATGTCTCAAGTTGGTTTACAGCCAAATAACGGCCCTTCTCAACTGGATCCGTTGAGTCCTTGCCTTCTGCGAAGAAGGCATCCTCTGCAGCTTTCTTAGCGGAAGGAAGAACGGAGGAAAGCTTGCTGAGCTGAAGTTGATTTTCGGCATTCGTCACAAATTTCGCAAACTTAACCGCTGCGTCCTTATTCTTGCTCTTCTCCGATACGCCGATGTTCATTGAATTTACAGGAATATGACCGGAGCTGAACGCAAATGCCTTTGTCACTTCCGATTTTCCATAAACTTCTGGAGACAGATCATTGACTTGACCGAACAGGTTAGGTCCAGATTGCCACCAAGCAAGCTTCTCCTGCGCATACCATTCTTGCGGCTTTGCCTGTTCCAGCAAAATCTCTTCTGGAATTAACCCTTCTTTATAACGCTCCTTATACTTTGCGAAGATTTCAACAGTTTCTGGCACATTAAATGCAGCCTTTGTCAAATCTTCATTCAGAATTGGAATATCGCTGAACAGCAACTCATCTCGGACCGTTAGCAGCGAATATCCATAAGCGCCTGTCTTTTCCTTAATGGCTTTCGTCATTTCCCAGGCTTCATCCACCGTTGTTGGAGGAGCATCAAATCCTGCTTTTTTCAGCATATCCTTGTTGTAGAGCACAATATCGTTAGCCAAATACCAAGGAAGCGCGTACGTTGATCCTTTGTATTCTCCTGCTGTCCATACACCCTCGTAAAAGTCATCTTTTACATCAGCAGCAAGCTCGTCCAAATTAGCCAGTGCGCCGAGTGAAGCAAGCTTCTTTAGAAATTCGGTGTTCAAGTTAACGACATCCGCTAAATTACCTGAAGCGCTACTTGTCAACGTCTTTTGCTCAACCGCATCGATCGGAATATCCTCCCATGTCACATTCACTCCTGGGTTTGCTTTCTCAAACGTATCGACCATGCCTTTGATGTAATCATCAAAAGTTGGGCTCAGCGAGATCGTCCAAAACGTGATTTCTGAAGAAGTTTCGGACTTTGCTGCATCTCCCCCTCCGCTCGAGCAGGCTGACGTCACAAGCATCGTGCACGTGAGCAGTAAAACGATCATACTTTTAGATTTTTTCAGAACAAACGCCTCCCTTTAATTTCGATCTAGACTAGAATCCCCACAAGATGAAAGCCCTTTCAAAATAAGGTGGGTTAAACGCGAGCGAATTTGTTCTGGGTACGGGTCCTTCATTTTATTTCAATAAAACCTTTGACTTTAGAGTGAATCTTACTTAATAATTAATAGCTAAGTGGCATACTTCACTTTATATCAACGTATGAAATCTCTAAAGACATCTTTCTCCAGACAGAGTCCCGCATAACCCTTGTTTTCTTCCTTCTTGTTTAATGAGTATAGTATAACCTTACTGATTTTCATACACGGTGTATATGACGACATTTATCCTGTTTGTATCCATTTTAGACATCATGAGTTATTTAGGAGGCTTTGACTACATGCAAGTTTTTAAAGAGCCGATAGAATATCAGGATCCACTACTATGTATTAAGATATGGAAACTAGTCAATGAAGGCCTGGAGTATCCCATCGAGTGGATATGGCATTACCACAAGGAGGTTGAGGTTCTTACTGTTGAGCAAGGGACACTTGATGTACATATATCGGATAAAGTCTACAGGCTGAAAGCGGGAGACAGCTGTCTAATCGGCTCATCCCAGCTTCATTTTGGACGCAAGATCGGCACGGATGCATTGGTGTACATGGTTCTTCATATCGACCTGAATGCCTATTTTAATCCAGCTATTCAGATGTATTACCGTCAATTTACGGAGATTGATCAACCGTTGGACCGACTGAACTATATCATAGAAGAGAATGAACATGCCAAACGGGAAATCGCGGGCATTTTGCAAGAAATACATGAGGAGATGCAGGGCAAGAAGAGCGGTTTTGAGATTGCGACCAGCATGCTGGTCATTAAAATTCTGCTCACATTGTTTCGAAACGATGACCGCAGAACACTGAATCAAGAAATTTCTATCGATATCCCGCTGCTAAAAGAGGTCATCTCTTACATAAACTCACATATCGGGGAAAAAATTGAGCTCAAGGAAGTGTGCAAGCTGGCCAATATGAGCTATTCCTACTTCTCCAAATATTTCAAAAAAATGATAGGAATCTCCTTTACCGATTATGTAAACCGCAGAAAGATCCAAGAAGCGGAGCGTCTTCTGATTACAAAAGACATGAGGGTGACGGAAATTGCTGAGGCAATCGGAATCGAGAATATGGCGCATTTTTACGATCTATTCAAAAGATATACGGGCTGCAAACCTAAGGAGTATATTGCCAAACTGCGCGCAGACTCTTACACCCCGTTCGGACATGACCAAGAGTAAACCCAAGTTTAGAATCATAACCGGATAAACCCGGTCATAGATAGCTCTTATCTTAGACCGGGTCATGTGTTGCCTGACTCTTCTTCTACGGAAATACTTCAGACAACCAAGGAGCGAAGACTCCTTAGGCCCATGCACATTTGCATGGGCCTATTTTTTTCATACTTCACTCCGCTGCAACTTCACATATATATGATTCCACCTTCTCTTTAAAGGGGTTGTGCTACCCTTTTTATTATAATTAATCTTTACCTTCAGCTCCCCTTTATTTAGTGTATGATGGATATTATGGGTTTTATAGGTATATTTCATATTGGACTATCTGGAGGTTATTCGATGTCACTAAATAAGAAGACTTCAATGTCTTGGTTATTCCGCTATCTTCGTCCAGTCAAAGGAAGATTGATCGTCTTACTTCTATTATTACTAACTTCAACCGGCTTGCAGCTGATTAATCCGCAAATTATTCAACGCTTTATTGATACAGCCGCTAAGGATGGGGTCGTTACAGGTCTGGTTGTCCTTGCTGGATTGTACCTCGCTGTTGCGATTATGAACCAACTCGTTACCGTAACCGTTAGTTACCTAGGAAATGATGTTTCTTGGCGTGCTACGAATCAGCTGCGAGGCGATCTGCTCAAGCATTGCCTTAGGCTTGATATGCGTTTTCATAATCTGAAAACACCTGGTGAAATGATTGAGCGTGTTGATGGTGACGTAACCAGTATGTCGAATTTTTTCGCGATGTTTATCGTGCAGGTCATTGGCAGCTTTGTCTTGCTAGCAGGGATATTAGGCTTTATGTTCGCCACGAATTGGCCCATCGCCATCGTCATGACCGTGTTCACCTGTGCTGCCATTGGACTAATGGTCTTTGTCCGCGATTTGGGAGTCAATAGCTCGAAATCTGAACGTGAAGCCAGTGCTTCCTTGTACGGTTTTATCGAGGAGCGTATTGCGGGTATTGAAGATGTGCAGACGAACGGGAGCGTTCCTTATGTCATGAATCGTTTCCACCGTGCTATGCGAACTGTGTTTCTTAAGGGCAGAAGGGCATGGATGCTCCGAGTGGTTCCATGGAACACAACCGTCCTTCTCTTTACCCTTTCCGTTACCGTCGTGCTACTTATGGGCGTTCATTATTACCTGACGGGAAGAGTCTCCTTAGGTACACTATTCCTCATCTATCAGTATACTCAAATGCTGAACGACCCCATTGAACAGCTTGGTGACCAAGTCCAGGAGTTTCAAAAAGCGAAGTCCGGCATGCTCCGCTCACGTGAGCTGTTAGCTATGCAGAGTGAAATCATAGATGGAACTAAGTCTATCCTACCTGATGGTGCTCTCGGTCTGGAATTTGATCATGTCAACTTCTGCTACACCAAAGATAAAAAGGTGCTCCATGATATCCATTTCTCTTTAAAACCTGGAGAAAAGCTAGGACTCATTGGCCGAACAGGAAGTGGAAAATCAAGTCTAAGCCGTCTGTTACTCCGGCTATACAACATCGACAGCGGTATGATCCGGGTAGGTGGTATCAACATCAAGGAAATGCGTCTAGATGCGCTATACCGTCGAGTAGGGTTGGTTACACAGGATGTGCAGTTATTTGATGGATCGCTTCGAGACAATTTAACTTTGTTCGACAGTCAGGTAACGGATCAGTACATAATCGAAACTACAGATCGACTTGGTTTACGCCCATGGATTGATGCATTGCCTCAAGGATTAGATACCCACCTCTCATCGGGGGGTTCATCTCTATCCGCAGGTGAAGCTCAATTATTTGCACTCACGCGTGTATTTCTTACACAACCTAGCTTAGTTATTCTGGATGAGCCTTCTTCAAGGCTTGATGGAGCAACCGAAGCGATGCTGCAATCCGCCGTGGACCAGCTCATGGCCCATTGCACAGGAATTATTATTGCCCATCGATTAGCTACCTTAGAAACGGTGGACACCATCATGGTGCTAGGTGATGGCTGCATCCTTGAATATGGTGCCAGAGAATCTTTGGCTGCGTATCCATCTTCTCATTATGCGGGACTGCTCCGCACCGGCAGAGAGGAGGAGCTTGTATGACAGTAACTCAATTTATAGGGCGGCTGTTTCGCTATCGACTCTCTCTTTTTATTGTAAATGGGTTGCTATGGTGTATCTTTCATTCGATTCCAATTGCCGTTGGGCTTGGCATGCAATGGTTCTTCAACAGAGTCACCATTAGTCACGAGACGAACTATCTCATGTTAGCTATTCCATTAATCGTAGTGGCTCTGTTGAGAATAACACGTGTGGGCACATTCTTTATTGCCTTTTACAAGTGGATCACTTATACCTATCATCTACAAGCGATCTTACGCACGAATATGCTTACTGGCATCATGCGTTGGCCGGGTAGAAATCTGCCTGCCTCCCCTGGTGAAGCGATGAGTCGCTTTCGAGAGGATGTAGATGAGGTTGTCGAGTATGTGGAATCCTGGGTGGATTTCTGGGGCCGACTGGCTTTCGCCATTATATCCGTTGTGATCATGATGAATGTCAATTGGTTGATCACAACCGTCGCTGTTCTCCCCTTACTGATTGTTACCTTGTTAAGCAATCTGTCCGGCAACCGTGCAAGACGTTATGGACAGCTTAACCGCGAAGCAACAGGGCGCATCACTGGTTTTATCGCCGAGACCTTCGGCTCGGTGCAAGCGTTAAAGCTAGGTCAAGCAGAAGATCACGTCTTAAAACGATTCTCCGCCCTCAGTGAAGCAAGGCGAAAAGCTGCGCTTAAAGATAATCTTTTTAAACAATGGATGAGGTCGCTCAATCAGCATATTATCTCGATCTGCACAGGGGTTATTCTACTTATGTGTGCATCGGAGATGCAAGCAGGTCGATTTTCTGTAGGGGATTTCGCCCTATTCACATCTTACTTAGTCAATTTGGGTTTCAGTATCTCCCTATTCGGCTATATGGTCTTTCAGCATAAACGATTGAAGGTTTCCCTTGATCGTATGAGCATACTGTTTCGGCCTGGCGAAGAAGATCAGATCATAGCGCCAAATGAAATACACCTGGACGGTCCTCCACCAGATGTTCCAGCTGCAGCACGAGATCCGAAGGATGCATTGCAAACATTAGAAGTAAAAAATTTGTCCTATACGTATCCTAATTCGGATATTGGCATCTCAGATATTAGCTTTCGCTTGGACAGCAGTAAGTTTCTCGTTATTACTGGACGGATTGGCTCTGGGAAATCCACATTTATGCGGACGCTTCTAGGATTGTTGGAACAGACGAACGGCTCTATCCAATGGAACGGTAAGGAGATTGATCCCGCTACCTTCCTCATTCCCCCTAAAGCAGCTTATACGCCACAAGTGCCACGTTTGTTTAGTGATCCACTCCGTGAAAATATTATGCAAGGCAATCCAGATTGCTCCGAGGAATCCCTTGCACGCGCCATTCACTTGGCCGTCATGGAAAGAGATATTGAAGACTTGGAGTATGGACTCGACACGATGGTAGGACCAAGAGGTGTGATGCTATCCGGTGGTCAGATCCAACGTGCAGCTACAGCAAGGATGATGATGACGGCTTCTGACTTGTACTTGTTTGATGATTTGTCCAGTGCACTTGATGTTGAGACAGAAAAGCTGCTATGGGAGCGACTTTTTCAAGAGAAGGACGTCACTTGCATCGCAGTCTCCCATCGTAGAGCGGCGCTGTCACAAGCAGATCATATCATCGTCATGAAGGATGGCAGAATCGAAGCCGAAGGCACCTTGAGCGAATTGCTGACAACCAGCATAGAGATGCAATTGCTCTGGCAAGGGGAGCAATCCCCTATTGAGGAGGAAGACGGGGAGCTAGTAAGCCGGTGATTTTATGGTACGACGTAGAAAAGGGTGGGCGGTAAACCTGCAAAAATGATTAAACAAATAGAACTATAAGTTTAAATATAAAAAGAGTAAATCTGGTCATAGCCCCGTCAAGTAGACAGTAATAAAAAGTAAGCGGCGATCTCTTCACGGTATTTTACCGGGGAGAGGTCGCCTAATTTTTTCTGGAATCGCTCTTTATTGTAGTATTCGATGTGTCACAATGAGTTTTCGGGCACTTTCCTCTCTATCTGGCTCTGTCTGCGTTACTTTGATTAGCTGGTTTATCGGATGTCTGTGTCATCCTGAGACTACCTTCAACAGAATTTCCACCAACGATTTTCTTTCATGCTTGTAATATATACTGTTCAGAGAATACCCAAAGAATTTAAAAAAATACAGTTGATTCTTCCGAGGATTAAAAACATTAGGATATTCTTTACAAGATATTCAGCTACTGATGAGGCAATCACACTGGGGACTGACAAAAAAAACTGCACCTCCAATAGTTAGATGGTGTCTAACTATTGGAGGTGCAGTTTATATTCTGTTGAATGTGGTTTATTGTATATAATAGTATAAACTTTTGTTTTAATACTGCTATGGTCTGTTTTTCTATCTGGACCTAAGTCTAGAATTTGTCCGGAAGGAGAGATACGTACTGATATGCGATTTTTTTCATTCCTGAGCTCATTTTGGACCGCATGGCGGGATTATCCGAGTGAAATGAACACGGTGCTTGGGAATCGATATACAGTCTATGAAATGATTGGCGAAGGAAGCTATGGCATAACCTATAAATGCTTAGATCAGACCAACGGAAGCTTGGTAGCTGTCAAACAATCAAGACCCAGCAAGGGGGCTTATGCTAAGCACCTATTACAAAGGGAAGCAAGGATATTAAAAGCGCTTCGTCATTCACATATTCCTGCATTTAAGGATTTATTCACGGAAGGACGCAACACCTATCTGGTCATGTCTTTTATTAGTGGAGATACACTTGAAAATATGATTTTCGATCAAGGCAGGCAATACGGGGAACAAGATTGCGTGCGTATTACACTGCAGCTTCTCGAGCTTGTCGGATACATTCACATAAAAGGTTTTGTTCATCTCGATTTACGTATTCCCAACGTGCTTTTTAAAAATGAAGAATTATATCTTATCGATTTCGGCTTGGCGAGAGAAATGGGTGAGCCCCACCCATTCATGAATCCAGCACAGAAGAAGTTCAAAAATGGCAGTGTATCCACAGGACAATTTAAGGACTCGGAGGAAAAGGCAGACCTCCTGGACATTGGCCATTTCATGTTATTTCTCCTCTATTCTACCTATAAACCGAATGAAAAACACAAGGATGCCGTGAAACTTGGCTGGCAGGAAGAGTTGGAACTCTCTAGAGAGTTAAAAGAAATGATTGAGCGCTTGTTGGAGCTTCGAGAGTCCTATTCGACTTCTGCGCAATTCATGGCTGACCTGCGGGATCTGGCGCACCTCCAAAATTGATAGCGTGGTCTCTTTTATGTTAATATTTGAATACAATATATTGTAATAATTACATTCAAGAAAGGTGGTTATATCACATGCTAAGAAAATTAATCAATAAGCTTCTTCACTCTGCATCTCATAGTCAACGAAGACATTATAGCAGTTCTTCAAGACATTATAGAAAACGACAAAGCAGTAGTCACCAGTACGCACGTCCTATGAGATCATCTTCAGATTACAAACGAAGGAATGGTCGCATGGGTCAGGACTATTATAAATCCAGAAGACGCAGTTCAAGTTAACAGGAAATTTAAATGTTATTGATGAATGGATAGAGTTTTCAGAATAGATCTGAATTCTATCCATTTCTTTTTGTTCATTACAGCAATTTTCGCAACAACCAAACCCTCTTACCGAGTAAGAGAATATCCTCTTCCAAATCAAGCAAATCATCCTTAATTTGAAATGCAATGCCCACATGATAGGTGAATTTCTTCAGAACAGTGATTTCCGAAGCCTTAACCTGTGCGAGAATGGCAGGCATTGTCCTATGTTCCCTGACAGAATCTATATCATTCTAGTATCCATAATGTTGCTTCTGAATTAATATTTTTGTTCCAGTACTGACTAGCTAGAGCATACCAATTTACGCTCTGCTATGCATCACATTCAATTAATTAAGCTTATACTTTACGTTCATTTGATTTTATATAAATTGAGTATATCTTCTCTAATGAATCCGGCAGACTCATACAATCTCAGAGCAATTTCATTACTATAATTAACACATATAGATATCTCCTCAACATGAAGATCAAAAAACAATTCATTTAGTCCACTATATAATAACGAAACTCCAATGCCTTGTTTTCTAAATTCTTCTGCAACTGAAATAAATTCTATATTTCCTTCCTTGAATATCGGGTTACCTTCTATGTAACAAAAACCTGCAATATCTTTATCGTTGACGGGAAATATAACTTGAATTCCTCATTTAACATATCGATAATTTCTTGACCGTTATAGTAAGTATCAGGAAATGTACGTTGATGAAGTTCGATAAAGCTGGCGAAATACTCAGGAGTAATTTCATAAACCGAATGATTTAGCTGAAATGGTAATTCTGGTTTGTAACGTTTCAAAATTATATGCTCGTTCGTTTTATGAGCGCCTAAACTAATCATAAATTTAGTTCCATTAATATTCTCTTGATTGTAAAACCCATGAAACTCTCTTATTTCACCATTTAATTTGTTTACCCCTGCATCCCATAATTGACCAGCTATTAGCGAGTAATCCTCATGGCCATCTACGACATATGGACCCCATATTTCGGCCGTCTTTGTCGTGAAATCAGCATTAAACCCTAGCAGACCAATTAACTTATCCTGATCGTAAGCTAGCGAAAATAACTTGTCCAAGTTGTCCTGACCCGCAAATTCATGTTCAATTGAATCTTTTATTTCATGCTCTTTATCTCCTATATAACCAATATGGTGTTGATTCTGGGAATTGTATTTCGAAATAAAAGATACAATATCATTAATGCATATATTTTTGTTGGAAATATACATTGTCAATCCTCCTGAATTACCTACCACCTTCTACGAACGACTCCAGGGGTAGGACCCTTAACAGCTGCCATGCTAATCGCTGAAATTGGGGATATAAAAAGGTTCCCATCCGTGAAACAGCTAACAGCTTTTGCCGGGCTAGACTCAGCTGTTCACAATCAGGAACCTTCAAATCTAAAAAAATCGAATAACTAAACGGGGATCTTCGTACCTCCGAACAGCTCTTTACCAGGCTACCGTGTGTGCGATTTCAAAGCAAATTTATAGTCCAAGAAATTCGACTCTCTTTCAATTTTATCAGCAAAAACGCAATGAAGGCAAACCGGCAAAAGTCGAAATATTGCTACTTCTCATAAGCTTCTACGCATTGTTTTTGGAATGTGGACGTCTGGTCAAGCTTTTAAATCTGCTTAAGTTCACAATTGAAAATTAACTTCTAAAAAAATCTCCCCTACTGGGTAGGTTTAAATATAATATTAATGTTAGAGTTGACTTTGATTAGCTGGTTTATGTGGAGTCCCGGACTTCATTGAATCACAAGAGGTTATTGTCCGGCTTTATTATTGAAGAATGATATGCTAGAAAATCCTTTTTGATTTTTTTATTGATTCAAAATATATAACAAATTCTTTATCAATACCTTCTCCATTTAGTTCTAGTATTGATCCTTGTCCAAATTTTCTATGTAGAAGAATAGTTCCCTCTGAAAGTGATTCGATATAATTGTCTAAGTGCGTTGTATCTTTATTAGAACTTAAAAACTCTTTATGATTCCTTAGTTCTTCTAAAAATTTTAAATCAAAATATCTGCTTTCGTAAAGTTCACCGTCATCCCCCTGAACTCGTGCTCCAATCCTGTTTGCTATTTCAACTAACAGTCCAATTACTCTTTCATCTGCTCTACTCAATGTAAGACGACCTGCGACAAAAGTAAAAGGAAGTAGTTTAACATATTCTTCAATAAAGTTAATTTCATCACTAGTAATCGGATTTTGAATACTTAAGGTCCAATGTTTAGCTTTCGTTATATGAATATCATAAGCCATAAAAAATTCACCTCTATTTCTTTTAAGAACATTCCGGGATTTCACCTAACGTAACATGTTCACGACGTCCCACCACCCTAAGGACCTTTAGGTCCGGCCGCGATGCGGTTGGGTGGTGCGGATGTGTCCCGGCTTCTACTTCCTCGACTTATCTTCCGGGACCAAGGCGGCTTGTCCGCCGAATCGTGAACACATTGTTATAGGATGTCAGCGACTTCTACGAAATACTTCCAAGTTTCTTCTATCATTTCTTATTAATAAATCTGACTATCTTCTACGATCTCGTTCCAACTGTTCACATAATGTCAACAAACTTTCTTCCACAGTTTGATCAGCTGTGTCGATGACAATATGATCTCGGTCCCATAAATCGTACTGTCGATTCCTGACCTGTTCCCACGTTGGTAGAACAAAGCCGGGAATATCTGCAGCACGCGTTTCGACTCGACGTCTATGTTCGCGATCGTCAGAACAGACCACTTCAATTTCAACATATGGAGTTTCAAGAGATTCCGCCACGTTACGCCAAGCCTGGCGCGTTATTTGGATGGGATTAACTGTATCTGCAATTACGTCTAAACCTAACTGGAGATTCTGCGAAGCAATTGCATAACATACGATGTAACCTTCAGGTCCTTCGATATTTTGGCCAGAATTCCTCATAGCCTGCTCAACGACATCGGCTCGGAGATACGTAGCCTTTAGTTCTCTAGCTAACGCTGATGATAACGTGGTTTTACCGGTGCCTGGTAACCCGCTAAATATATATAGCATTAAATCGACTCCTTTTAATAAAACGATAACCGCCCTTTATCTTAATCTATAAGGACTTACATTTGTTTTTCGTATTTACGCTGATTTCCTATAACGTTGCGTATTTCTGACGTCCAAGCGGCTTAAGAACCGTAGGTCCGGGTGGCTCTGCCACTTAGCTGATTGGATGTGTCGCCTGATTCCACTTCTCCGAAACCCCTCTTGGCGACCAAGGAGCGTCAGCGACGATGCCGAAAAACATTGTTATGTGATGTCTCGGACATCTTTGAGCACCCAAAAATTGTATTTATTAGCTTTTATTTAAGATGGTCTTGAAGACCTTTAGTATATATGGTTTTTCTTCCGATCTACCAGAATATCCTTCAATAGGTAACCCGTTTAGAAAAGGATATTCCAAGAATTCATTAATAATCTCTTCCATACTATCCAATATCTCAATTTCACATTGAAATGATGGTAAATGCTCATTAACATTAGAAACTAGATTAAATCTCAGTTGACTAGCCATCCAGTCAAACCAGAGATAAAATATCATTCCGTTCTTTTCACTTGAGTTTGTCACTTGGGCTTGTCTATCCTGTATAACAGCACTAAAGAATTGGATAAAATCATCTATACTTATTTCACACGCTAACTGCTGTTCTAAGGTTATACGCCACATATTATTGTTAATCTCTTCTTCTAAATCTCCCATGGAGTTCCCTATGAAGATTGGATCTGATTTGATTTCTTCAAGATTCTTAAAATATTGATCTTTATCCATTAAACTCTCCTTGGCATGCAATAATTGGGTTTAAACACGTTTTTCCGAGATTTCACATAACGTATCCGCATTTCTGACGTTCAAGCGGCTTAAGTGACCGAAGGGAACGGGTCGTCAGACTTAGCCGGTTGAATGTGTCGCCTGATTCCACTTCTATGGCATACCTCTTGGCGACCAATGAGCGTTAGCGACGCAGCAGGAATGTTTTGTTAGACGATGGATCACTCTTCCTTGAACAATCTGTCGAAATAATCTCTCCAATAATTCACTATCCAATCATTATATTTCACATATAGGTGCTTTAATTTTTCTTTAGATCTTGCATTAATAATACAACCTCTATCATCATACATATTAAATACAATGTCCTTATCCTTACTAATAAAAAAGACACTTTGACATATCGATGGCTCTCTTCCCTGCTCGTAATGACTAATCCCTTCAAGAATTTGTCTATATGGTATTGAAGAAACAAGCCCATTCAAGATCTTGACCTGATATTCATGCTTTAATTCAATTGTATTTCCTTCTTCATCTTCGTCTTCATCCAAATCAAATAATGTTTCCTCTTCTATTGTCTTTCCATTTAGTAACTCGTAGATATATTCGGGTGTTGTATTCCCAAACATAGAATCTTCTATAATCCCCCAATCTTTGATATATACAAAAATAGAATCATTTTGGTCAAAAATCTCTTCAAATATAGTTACAACCCTTTTGTTCACTTGTTTAATTCTTCGATTTGATCCATTTCGAAATGGTTCTCCAAGTTCAAATCTTATATGTATTTCACTACCTAAATTCGGAAAATTATCATTAAGGTATTCCATAATTTCTTTTTTCATTCGATCTCCTGTAACTTTTTATTTTTGCTTTTCTAGTGATCTTTCGTCTAACGTCACAGTATCCACGACATCCCACCGACTTAAGGCTCCGCCAGGACCCGGCCGCGATGCGGTTAGTCGGTGCGGATGTGTCCGCTGAATTCACTTCTTTGCCGATTGCTTCCAGCGGACCGAGGATCCGGCAGGATCCGAAGCGTGGATATGATGTTATATGAAGCTTACGACTTCCTTGAAATACTTACACATTCTCTTAATTGGCTCATGTTCTAATTCCTGCATTCCAACGATTTCTGCTTTAAATTCGGATCCACTACATTTCTGTAACCTATACTTTATTCTGTATCGGCCTAATTTATCTTTTGATAATGTTATTAAAAATTCATCTGGTGACATAGAAAAAAACGAAATTTCTATGTCTTTCTGCATTTCAATATGTACCAGTTGAACTAGGAATCTATCTAATTCTTCTCTCTCAACCCATACAGACTCATTGCTGACGAAATTTCCATATGACTCAACAACTATATGAAATTGAATGCTTGGTAAAAATTCTTTTTGGATCTCTCTGAAATTGAATGCAATATATTGTTTGTCTTTATGAAGTATATAACTGGTGTCGTGATTAATAATAAAATTGCTTTTTCCATTAATTCTGTTCCATGGACAACTAGGATCATCACATGGCTCATCAGGATCAAATTGTCCATGTTCGAACTCATAGTGAAAGCAATTCCAATGCATTTCTTCAAACAAATCATATTCATTCTCATATACATGAAGAGGTTGTCCACATCGTCTACATATCTTCATTGAAATTGACCTTCCATCTTTTGTTTATTCCGTAAGTTTCATATAACGTTTGGCATTCCTGACGTTCAAGCAGCTTAAGTGACCGTAGGGAACGGGTCGTCAGACTTAGCTGATTGAATGTGTCGCATGAATCCACTTCTCTGAAAATCCCCTTGGCGGCCGAGGAGCGAATGCGACGATGCAGGAATGTATTGTTATACGATGGATTTAATCTTCTCTGATCAGCTCCCAAGATTTCTTGGTAGTTGTATATTGTATAGTAACTTTATATTCATTAATTTTATCTCTGAAATCATAGACTTTATCCATATCTATATAATGACCTATTGTTGTTACTGGTATTGCCAATTCACTTCTTGTCCTTATAATTCTTGATAGATCAATAAACAAACCATCCCTAGTACATTCTAATAGTACTAAGGAAATATCACTAGGCAACTTTGCAAATGATTTACCTGTTATCAAACTCAACTTATCAATAATTACATTTGATAGTAGGGATTCATAATCCCTCAAGTCAGTCACATAAAGCTTATTAAACCAACCATCATCATGAGCATAATAAGCAAATCGATTCATTGGTATGGCTCTTATAGGTTTAGCCATATGTGAAAAAAATAATAATTCAGCTATCTGACCATCACTCAACCTATTCAAGTCTTCCTCTTTAGCGAAATCCACCCAGCAGAAGTTACCGTATCCATAAACATCATCTTCAAGTAATTTATCAATTTCTAACCTGGTAACATATTCGAAATTGGAATGATGATTCCTACGAGCATAATCAAACTGATGGTTGAGTAATATTAAGTTCTCCAATCTATTAGGAATAGCATTCAAAAATTCAAAAAATTCTATACCATAGGAATAAAAACAAGGTATATCATTATCTACTCTACTTACGTAAATTAAATCTCTAATTTTATTCTTCTTCATTGAACCATCCCTCAATAAATGGATTGTTAAATCTGTCGTATAACGTTCAGGTATTCACGACGTCCTATCGACTTAAGGCAGCGAAGCTGCCGGGTGCGCGTCAGCGCACTTAGTCGATTGGATGTGTCCGGCTGATTCCGCTTCCTCGCTACTGAAAATCCATCCCCGAATATACTTCTAACTTCTGCCGGACCGAGGGGCGAATGCCCCGAAGCTTGAATATGGTGTTATCAGATGGATCAGCCTTCTTTGATATTATCCTCAAGATGTTTTGTACAGTTATGCAGTTCACATGTCCATTGATTATCTATTTTCTTTAAAATAGTTATTGATGTATTGCCAAAATCTTTTGTAGGAAAATCAGGAACTAAATTGATAAAGT